>MVZM01000048.1 GCA_002068415.1 Tenericutes bacterium ADurb.BinA124 | reverse complement strand
TTTCGCCTTGTTTAGTCGTTATGTTGCACATATTCAGTGAACAAAGAATTCGATACGAGCGTTCCATCGGCTCTGCGCACGGTTAAGTACAACGCGAATTCGTCAGTTGACTCCCACATCGTGCGAGGCACGTCAAGGCCAGCCTCCCCACGTGTACCTGACCCCATTAGTTTAATTTCTAATGTGCGATTACTTGCGGCGTTATTTGATTTCACGCCCCAAGCTTCCACTATGTCGGAAGCATCGCCGTATGTCCCGTTGTGCCCGTCAAAACTTACTTCAAGCGATGCGGGGTAAACGGTGTCGGTTACGGTGATATTTGTTACCATATCGAGTTTGCCCTTAGATAAAATGGCGTTTTCGCTGTAAAGAATTGCTGGATTTTTGAACAAATCGTAATTTTCACGGATAAAAGCATTTGCTCCCGTCATCTGTTTAGCAAAGCGCGACCAATAAGGACGGATAAGCGTAGCGTTTACGCTTGACGTAGCAGTTACCAAAGTTTTGAAGTTGCCACGAACAGTTTTCTGTTTTGCGGTGTTAGGATTGGCGACACTCAAAGGCATTGACCGCATAGTATCGATTCCCTTCCAGGAAGAGCCAATCACTGATCCGACTTTATTTTTAAAGCCGCCGAGGATTCCTCTTTTAATTGTTCCCATAATAAAATAGATTTAAAAATTTATAAATAATAAAATAATTAAAATAATCGATAAAAATAATGCCAAAGCCATTTCAAAGGCTAGATTTATGTTATTTATCTTTTTTTTTCTTGATGTGCGACAAACCGAACGTCAAAATCAAAATAATAAAATCAATGATTCTTTTTATAATTTCTTCTTTTTTTGCCATAGCTTTTTTTTTTAAGTGTATAAAAATTTGAAAGAATAACGCAACAAAGATATATAAAATTTCAATACATTGTACTTTTTTTCTTATTTTTTTTCGCCAAATATATAATATTTCCCCTTTTAACGATAAAAGGGGAAAGGTCGCCGCAAGTTGTAGTTAAAATTTGAGCGTTACATTTACGCTTTGGGCGCAATTCGTTTACATAGTAATATGCAGATTTGTATGACGAATGCCCCAAAATTGCCTGCACATCATAAACATTTTTCGTGGCATCGTAAACATTTTGTGCGATTTCTTTCCGTGCAAAATGCGTAACACTATTATTTTTATTACCCAATGAACGACAATAACACCCCCATTTTTGAAATAACCGATAAATA
>MVZM01000047.1 GCA_002068415.1 Tenericutes bacterium ADurb.BinA124 | reverse complement strand
AGGCTGTCTAAATATGCCGTGATATAATCAACCATTTCCTTTTGTTCTACCTCATTCATTTCTGGAAAAACAATTTCAACATATTTGCTTGGAGATATTCCCCCTTGTGCAAGCCCAGGTAAATAATGTTCAATAAGACTATATTTTAAGTTTTCATTGATAAATTTTTTCGCATCATCTTCCGACTGCGCATACCATTTTTGCCTAAATTCAACAACCGACATCAACCCGGCTGCAACATTAGTGCGGTCGCGTGCCATTTCCGTTTCTTTGTCTTCAAAAACCGAATCATCAAATTTAATGTTAATATCGTTGTCTGCGATATCTGGGAACTCGTCAGCTGTGTACATTGTTGCTACTTGCATTAATGTTTTAACAAAGCCCCTCAACGCTTTTTCCAAAACGATCTCATGCTTTTTAATCGTTGTAAATAATTGAGATTGCATACTAACAACTGCTGTTGCTGTCATTATACGCCCCTCACCAGCACCACCCATTCCTAAAGAATAATGGTTTTTGCCGAATCCCATTTTAACCGATGCGATGTTTAGTTCTTCATTAATTCCATCAATATATGCTTGGTAACGTATTTCATCATTTGATGTGCTAATTAACGGTTTCCCGTCATCGCTTCTTGGCAAATTATAGAAGACGATGTCGTTGGTGTCAAACACTCTAACCACCTTTACATTGCCACTACCATCAGTTGATGGAACTACTTGTGTTAAATCCGAACTTACAAATATACGCTTTTTGGCTAGTGTATATTCCGTGTCGAATGCATCGTATTTATTGTCGATTGCTTTTAAAGTGTCAATTGAATTGGCAAATAATGAAATAGGCAACTCCGAATCAACATCTAGATTGTTTGCTAAATTAAGCTGAATCATCATGTACCACGGCGTTGTTGTCTTCGCTTTGAATATTGTTATTTCAGCCCCTTTCGTGCTGCTTTTGCCGATAAACTGCCTTTCGGTGTGTATTTCATACATACCGTCATCATTTTGCAAATGATATACAACATCTTCATAATTTGTGCTTTTAATGTAAAACGCGCATTCCGTTATCTCTCCATTATCTATTGTAATTGGGTAGATGTTCTTTGCGTTTATGCCAGATATCTTGATTTTTCCTGTTTTGCCTCTTAAACTGCCATTAGCGTCAACTGTAATATCTTTAACCGATATAACCAGTGCTGATAGCGATAGTGCTGCAGCAAGTTCGGTTTGTTTATTCAGCATGTACCAAAAATTATTGGTGTTTAAAATGTTGTCTAGTTTTTCCTTTTGCTCTTTTGGCACTATAATATCACATTTTTCGTTTGCTAGTAAGTTTGCTAAATCTTCGCACGCTTTTTTCGCAAAGTTCATTTGCTTTTTGTAAAATGTTTTATATTCCCCATTTTGATATATTGTATATTTATGGAAATTAGCATCATAGCCATTATACCACTTTTCCCACAACGACAAATATTCTGATTGTGATTCACAATTTCTATTTAATTTGCCAACATAGGCCTTAATTCTTCCTTG
>MVZM01000046.1 GCA_002068415.1 Tenericutes bacterium ADurb.BinA124 | reverse complement strand
AGCGCTAATATCGGGATTAGCAACTGAAGCGGCGGTAATATAAACCGTTCCTTCGGCTTTGGCGGTAACTTCACCACCGGCACTAACAGTCGCAATCTTTTCGTTACTGCTGCTCCAAGTTACATTCTGGTTAACTCCGGTCGGTAGAACTGACGATACCAAGTTAATTTGGGTGCCAACTTGCATTTGGCCTTCCCCTTCAATTAAAACATCGGTTGGTTCTTTTTCCACATCCGGAATTTCTTGTTTCACAACTGTGACTTCATAAGTAGCCGTTAAAGTCGGAACTGCCGTCACCGTAACAGTAATGGTAACTGTTCCTTCCGCAATCCCGTTCACTTTTCCTTTGCTCGTAACCGTCGCAATCGCTTCATCACTAGAAGAATATGTGACTTCCTGAGCGGCACCTTCCGGTAAAACGGTGGCTACTAAGCTAATGTTACTACCGATAGTTACTTCATTCGTCGAGCCGGTTAAGGTAACAGATGTCGCCACCACCGGGGCTTTCACGGTAATTTCATAAGTTGCTTTTAAAGTCGGATCCGCAACAACGGTCACCGTAATCGTGACTTTTCCTTCCGCAAGCCCACTTACTTTTCCATCACTGGCAACGGTCGCAATCGTTTCATCACTGGAAGAAAAAGTAACTTCTTGAGCAACTCCAGCCGGTAAAACAGCGGCCACTAAAGTAATGCTTTGACCCTTAACGACTTCAATATCCCCGCTTAAGGTGACTGAAGTCGGATTGACAACAATGACCGGGGCTTTAACCGTAAGGGAATAAGCTTTAAAAATTTTACTGTTAGAAGCTGCTGACGCAACAATCTCCACTTTCCCGGCCGCAATTCCTTTTACTTTACCGTTATCATCAACGGTCGCAATGGCCGGATTCTTAGATGACCACTTAACAGCTTGGGCAGCTTCGGCCGGTTTTACGGTGGCGCTCAATTGTAAGAATTCGTTAACTTCAATTTCCGTCTTCGCTCCCGTAATCTCGACTGATGAGGCATTGACAACATCAGGTTCTTCATCTTCTTGGGGTTTACAACCAACAAAAACAAAAGCCAAAAGTAAGACTAATGTTAATGTTATCCACTTTTTCATAAATTCCTCCTTAGAATTATTTTATTTAAGCTTGGCTTAAAAGAGTGTTTGCTCTTATCTTTTAAAAAAAGAGCTCCGATAATATTATACTATCAAAGAGCTCTTTTTGCAATCTAATTAAACATGTTTCCGCAGATTTTTATCCATAAACTTCTAATAAACGAGCGGAATAGATATTGGTTTGCGCATCCATGACTTCATTAAAGTCGGAACCTTGCGTAACAATCCGATCAATGGCCGGACCGATGTAGGAATGGTCAGCCAATAAAACCCAAAGCGGATCAAAAATAACTTTGTCGCGTTTGAAGAAGACTAAAGCGGTAACTGATTCCGGGTCATCAATGCGTTTTTGGGCATCAGTTGTCATAATCCCTTCTTCACTGTAAGTCGGATCTTGCTTAACAAGGTCGGTTGTTTGTAACATCATTTCCGTAAAGGCCCGGTAAATG
>MVZM01000045.1 GCA_002068415.1 Tenericutes bacterium ADurb.BinA124 | reverse complement strand
AAAACGATGAGGACATCGTTTTTCCGGAAGGTTGACATCCCTGTCAACCATAAAACGATGAGGACATCGTTTTTCCGGAAGGTTGACCTCCTTGTCAACCATAAAACGATGGGGACATCGTTTTTCCGGAAGGTTGACATCCCTGTCAACCACAAAACGATGAGGACATCGTTTTTCCGGAAGGTTGACATCCCTGTCAACCATAAAACGATGGGGACATCGTTTTTCCGGAAGGTTGACATCCCTGTCAACCACAAAACGATGAGGACATCGTTTTTCCGGAAGGTTGACATCCCTGTCAACCATAAAACGATGGGGACATCGTTTTTCCGGAAGGTTGACATCCCTGTCAACCATAAAACGATGGGGACATCGTTTTTCCGGATGTTCGTCACGAGTCCTCATCGCTAAACAAATTTGTGGCAAGGATTGAAGTTATATAAGCGATGACGACTCCTGACTTCAGCGATGACAACTCTTAATTTAATCAGATTACAAAAGCACAATTTTGAAAGGTAAAATTTCTGTCGAGTTTTTTATTTTCTTTCCAGTAAAATAACATTGCCAACTAAAAGCCAAATAAAGCTTGACTGATTAGCTTTATTTAGGTTTAAGGAAAAAAAATCAGGATAGATGGAAAATGAAAGAAAAGGCAACTCTCATTTTAGGTGGTGGTTCTGCATTGGGATTAGCACATATTGGTGTTTTAAGTGTTTTGGAAGAACAATATGAAATAACTAGTATAATCGGTTCCAGTATGGGAAGTATTATAGGTGGTTTGTATTCAGCAGGTCTCAATTCTGATCAAATATATGAGATTTCTAAAAGTTTCAAGAATACCCAAGTATTTTCACCGTTTAATTTAGACCGAACCATACAAGGTATTTTTGATGGCAGTTTTTTACTGAAGTTGTTTTTAAAGTGGACAGAAGGCAAAAAAATAGAAGAGGGAAAAATCCCTTTTATTGCCTGTGCCTATGATTTAATAAGTAAGAGCACCGTTCTTTTTCACAAAGGGCTTTATGCTGATGCAATGAGAGCTTCTACTTCGTTGCCGGTTCTTTTTGCTCCCTATAAATTTAAGCAATATCTTTTTATTGATGGAGGAATTGAACATCCTTTGCCATTGGCGTTCTCTTCTTTATTTCCCAAAGATAAAGTTATTGCCGTTAATGTTTTGCCCGAAGCCCGGAAAAGTGCTTGTTTTATCAATTTGGAAAGTGATGAGACATCCCAAATCAAGCGCTTAAGCAGAACCGAAATTATTTTTGATGCTGTTTTACAAAATCAGGCATATCTGGCAATTAGGGATATCGCAACTTTTAGTCCGGATATTGTAATTGAAGCAGGAATGGCAGAAGGTCATCCTTTTGCTTTTCATAAAGCAATGGACTTTTATAATTATGGCCGTTTAAAAGCATTGGAGACGCTTGCCAATTACAAAGAACCAAGGTTTATAACTTCAATTCGTAAACACTACCGAAATTTAATCCGTTATCTTCCCAATTTAAACATCCCCGTGAAAGATAATACTTGACGGAAAATGGCAGATATAAATGATTGGTATGGTAGATAAAAA
>MVZM01000044.1 GCA_002068415.1 Tenericutes bacterium ADurb.BinA124 | reverse complement strand
TCTTCCCATTTAATTTTCTCCAAAAACAGATTTTAAAATTTCATCAGAATTGCTTTGAAGCCTTTATAGCACATTCAAAAATCAAGCTGCAAAGTTGGGTTGAAAATAGTTGAAGCGTATAATGCGGTTAAAATGCGTCGCTATGAAAGCTAAAAGCCACTCCTTGCTGTATTTTGGCTTCCAATTTTTGAGTGTTAGCAATAAATCATCTAATGTAAAAATGTTCAAGACTCGTTTGATGTTATAGTTCAACATAATAAAGCTCCATTCACCGTTTACTTTTTCCAGTCCTATTAAGTTTGTATAATAATATCCCCACTTTCGTTTGATGGTGCCAAAGATGTGTTCGTTTATTTCCTGTCGTTTTCGATATAAAGTTTGATTTTGGGAATAATTTTTATTGTTACGCTCCACCGCTTCTGCATACTGACTTCGTTCAATTTCTCTTCCGCCTTTTTGTCGTCCTGTGCACAACTGTTTTACCGGACAGTTTTTGCAGGCCGGTGTCCGGTACTTTTTATATTGATAGGAAATTTTATCATCACGCTTTTTAGTGTGCCAGGTACCAAAGGTGGTAAGTGTTTGTCCCTCTGGACATGTGTAGGTATCATTCTTTTTGTTGTACTTGAATTTATCAACAAGATATTCCTTCGTAGTACCTTTAGGGTTGGAGTTCACCAGTTCCTGTTGTGCGACTATGGTTTTTAAATCGTTTTGTTGACAGCTTTCAATTTCCCGTGCGTTGTTGTATCCTTTATCTGCCAGCAGCGTAAACTCGTTCGCTTTTAAATTTTCTTTTGCTTCCAATGCAATTGCTGAAAGTGCGTTGCGATCGTTCCGGTTAATCGTATGCGTAGCTACAACAAGTTTATGTTTATCATCAACTGCCGTTTGCGTGTTATAGCAAACTTCTACCACTTGCCCTTGTATCAACAGACTTCTGCTGTCTGGGTCGGTTGTTGAGATTTGGGGTTCTCCGCTTTCTGTCAACAAATCACTGAGCATTTCATATTTGATTTGATTCATTTGCAGTCGTTCAATTTTGTCCTGCAAATCACCAATAAGTTCGGTGCTCTCTTCTTTGTCTTCAGCATCTAATTGCGTTAAATACTCCAGTGTTTTATCTTCAATGTATTGCAAGTGGCGTTCGATCTTTTTTGGAGAGTAATTATTTTTCTTACTGTTATGTGCTCTTGATTTGGTACCGTCAATAGCTATGGTTTTGCCACTTATGAGGCCGGCATCCATCAAAAAAGCGACAAACAGTTTGAACATATTTTTCAGAGCGACCGGATTGTCTTTGCGAAAGTCGGCAATAGTGTGGTAGTTGGGAACCAGTTTTCCGCATAGCCATTGCATTTCAGTATTCCGTTTGCACTCCTTTTCCAGCCGGCGGGATGATCGAATACCGTTCTGATACCCATAAAGGTAGATTTTGAGAAGTACACGTGGGTTAAACGAGGGTCGTCCTTCCTGTTGAATGACTTTGGTTTTAAAGCCAAGTTTAGATAGATCCAGCTTTTCAGCGAACGCATCCAAAAACCTTACCGGATCATCCGCAGCCACCAGTTCTTCCAGCGAGCTGAATGAAACCTGATATCTGTCCATGGGTACTATGTGTTGCATGAGTTTGATTTTCCCTAAAAATAGCAATCAAAATGCTCGAGTTAGGAACAATTTTTCAATAGAAATTAACAAAGGGATGAGGAAAATT
>MVZM01000043.1 GCA_002068415.1 Tenericutes bacterium ADurb.BinA124 | reverse complement strand
GACAAGAATATGAGAAAAACAACATTCACAGTTTTGCTGACGGCATTTGCCACAATTGCATTTGGACAAATTACAACAACAAAAGTCACTCCGAAAACCGACCAGATTGACACCACTCCTTATGACAGTACTCAAAATTTTTTGGGAAAAGATGTCTATAAATATCAAGGTCAAGAACTCTACTTGAATGCAAAGTCTGAAAGTCTTCGCCAATATGGTTATGACAATTTTGTATTAGATTACACACAAGACAAATTTACTAATAAATCCAATGTATATAAGTGTTGTGATGGCTATAACTCTAAGTACGATGAACTTGCTGGAAAATATTTTAAGGTATTGGAGGTAATAAAACACCCAAAGGCTGAACAAAGTGAATATTTATATGGCAAAAAGTTTTACCTTAAATTGCAAGAAAAAGAAAGCAATGATATCGTTTATTACGAGTATGATAGTGAATTTGAACATTCTTTCCCATTTATAGTCGTTGGCTTTTTTGAAAAGCAAAAAAAATTCTTTGTGGGTAGAGAGTTTGTTTTCAATGATAGTGAATTTACAGATGCAACTGATATTCAAACGGGTAAAACAGTTACGGTAAAAACAGGACAAAAATGGAAGTGCATTGATTTAACCATTGAAGATAAATACTATAATCTTTCATTGATTTTTGAAAATTCACTCGGAGAAAAAGTAGCAGATGAATGTGATAGAGTTTTAAATGTTGCTTATACAGCCAAAGAAGCTGACAGTTATAAAAAGAAGTTCGGAGAGACCATTTGGAATACTATTTTGGCTAGTAAAGTAAAAATCGGTATGACAAAAGAAATGTGTAAACTTTCTTGGGGTGAACCAAAAGACATAAACAAAACCACAACTTCTGGTAAGACAAGTGAACAATGGGTGTATTCCGACAATTATTTGTATTTTGATAATGGTATTCTTACTGCAATTCAATAGCGACAAACAGAAAAACTGGTGCTAACACTATGTATAAAACATGGCAGGGTAAGTGCGTGCCCGAAACGTATCAGCCCGCTCCAACCGTCATTGTCGGCTGACAATGACGCTCTACGCAACCTGCCACGTTTCATACACTTGTCCGTTAGCGGTAATGGTAGGACGACCTACATAAACATAAATTGACAACAAGAAATGAACAAAGATTTTTTCATAAAACAACTTGACGACATACTGAATGACTATAATAGAATTAAGTCAAAAGCACAATATGACGACTTATCTGGAAATACGACAATAGAAGAAATTACAACAGTTTTGACTAAAGCAAAAGCAGCCATTGTTCGCATTGTAGGAGACAAATCGGAATATTATAAAGACACAGAAGCTACCCTGAAGCGAACGAACATTTACGAAGGAACAAAACTGAGAAATATAATTGGGACAATTACAGCTTTAAAAAGCGACTTGCAGAATGACTATTTAAAATCTTTCAGCGACATAGTTCAATCAGAAGTTTTTTCTGACTATTTGGAAATGGCAGAACATTTATTGAACGAAGGATACAAAGACCCAGCGGCAGTTTTAGTCAGCTCGACATTAGAAGTTCATTTAAGAGAACTTTGCATTTCAAATGGGATTGACATTGAAGTAAAAAATAGTAAAGGAAATTTAGTTGCTAAAAAAGCGGACTTAATGAACTCTGATTTAGCCAAGGCAAATATTTATTCATCAGTTTATCAAAAACAAATAATTGCTTGGCTTGGTATTCGTAATTCTGCGGCACACGGAAAATATTCTGACTACAAGACCGAAGAAGTATCGTTGATGCTTCAAGGTATTAGGCAATTCATCTTGACAACTAAATAATGACAGGCACGACAAGAAATATAATAACCACTACCGCTAATAGCGGTTCCTATGTAAAGCACCTCTGTTATGCAGTATTTCTTGTCCCTTCAATACTATTTTTTTTGAAGCGGAAAGCTCATTGGGATAAGCCTTCCTGCTTCGCAAGAGTTTGTTTTGGGTTTTCCAAAGATATAT
>MVZM01000042.1 GCA_002068415.1 Tenericutes bacterium ADurb.BinA124 | reverse complement strand
CGCAAGTACGGTTTTAAATAGCAGTTAACACCGATATATTTACAACAACAACAACAACCAATTAAAAAAACAAAACAAAGTTATGAAAACAATAGACATTAATGCACGTGAATGGTTTGATAAAACCTACGGCAACAGTTATTTTAGCGCAATCGTAACGGTGGATTATGGTATGGAAACAGAGAAATCCTTTCCCGTTCATTTCCAGTGTATGGTTACGGAGATTTTTTATGGGTATGCCGCTTTCGAGGAACTTAAAAAGCAGGGGATTATAAAGGCGGATGATAATGTTCAGTTTTGGCAATGGTGCAGGGATAACAAAGTCATTGCGCATTATGACATACACAGAGGATGTAAAAAACGCGACGTGGTGAATTTCACCAAATAGTGTCCACCGCCCCGAATAATTGCCTGAAAATAAGGCGATGTGAAAATTGGATTTTCTTCGGGGTGCAAATTACTAACCAATAAAACAGTTATTATTATGAAAACGAAAATCTTAAAGAAAAAACAAGAAGTAATTAACAAACTTCAAGCCGGTGATGTTCACGACTATCCATTAAACAAATGGTTCCCAAAGAACTCATGGTCAACAGAGCGTAAGATAAAATTCACGTTAAAAAAGATTGAGAAGTATTATGACGCGGAATTAGCCGAAGCAGACGCTATTGAAAACGCGGAAGAAGTAAGTGAATTTTCCATATCCGTGGAGTGGGCAAACAGCCGTATGTGGGGAGCGAATCCGAACGCAACGATTAGAGTTGGTTATGATGAGTTTATATCAGGCTCAATATCGGGAAGTGGATACGACAAGGAAAGCACCGCGATTGCGGGAGCGTTTAATCAGAGCGAAAAACTACGCGGAATATTATACAAAAACAGGGGTAAGATTGCGGATAAATATGGGTGGGATTATTGTGACTACTCATTAAGCGGTGGCGTTGGGTCAGAGTGTTTTTGGAGAATATTTGAATCATGCGGTTATGAGGTAAAACACGTTGCATCAGGGAAAACGTATGATGCGTGGATAGTGAGCAAGAAATAAATCCACCGATGAGTCTTTGAAAATTAAGACGAAACGCGCCGTAAAAAGGCGCGTCTGGATATTAACTTTTAAAACAACAATGTTATGAAAAACAAAGCGTTTTTTATTGAAAACGCAGAAAAACTTATCAAGCTATGAACGTAAACGTAAAAAGAAACAAAAAAGAACGCACGTACACAATACGTGTAAACGGGAACAAATATCGTACGGGCAAAATGGCACGTGATGAATTTCGCGAGGCTGAATTTTACACCGATAACGATTGGCTGAATTACCTCCGCACGTCGGGGGATTATTATGTGGTTGAATAATTAATAAAAACAAAATCATGGAAACTTACATCAGATTTACAGAGTGTTATGAAACAGAGGGAAACTCTTATTTTAAGACACCATCAATGAAAAATGCAGTAAGGTTAAACGGCGTTTGTGCCTTTTCGTTTGACATTTATGATTTGTCGGAAGATGAGATCAGGAGCAAGGCAAAGCAATATCATAAGAATCTTGGGTACTATGGCAGTAAGGCAGTTATATTTGAGGGAACGTATATTGAAAACAACAAAAACGGGGAAGGTGTAATTGTAGAGAAGGGGAATAAATTATATGAATTTAACTTTTAATAAAAAAATATGAGAACAATGGAGAAAAACTACAAGGCGTTTATCGCAGGAACAAGGTGGTCAGTACCGTTTGATTATGCTTACGGGAAAAATAAATCAACGGCAATCGCAGCCGTGAAGAGAAAAAACAGCCCCGACTGGAAGGACTGCTGCATTTGGTGTGCGTATGTGCACGAAAACGGAGCATTGGAAACATTATAATAAACAACAACAACCAATTTAAACAAACAAAATCATGAAAACACTAAAAACAAACATTTTAATTCCGGCTGTGGCATTATGTATTGCCGGGGTTCTCATTGTAGGTAAAAATTTCTGGATCGGGGTCTCGCTGCTTGTTGTGGCGTTGATTTTGACAGTATTTGTTTATGTGAGAATTTCTAAACGAATATCGTTATGACACTCACTCAAAAACAAAAACGATTCATTGCAAAGCAAATCGTACGCAAAACGGGCGGTATGGGAAACCGCACTGCGTATGTGTACTATTTTCCCGACAGGTTTGACGTGCTTATAGATTCCAAGTTCACGGACACATTCCACGAACTGATTTTCACGATTGAACTTAAAGAAGAAAACCAACCCTAT
>MVZM01000041.1 GCA_002068415.1 Tenericutes bacterium ADurb.BinA124 | reverse complement strand
AGAAAGGAGATGGTGAAATGAGAAAAGATATAAATTTAGATGAACTTAAAAACGACTATTTAGGTGGCATGAAAATAAGTGAAATTAAAGAAAAACATAATATATGCTTAAAAGTGCTTTATAAACGACTTGAAATGCTTGGAATTAAACAAGATTACAGACATGACAATGGGCGTTATCCAAATAGAAGAGAGATCCTTACTATGGATGAAAAAAAACAAATAATTAGCGATTATGAAAACGGAAAAAAACCAAGCGAGATTATAAAAGAACGCAAAATTAAAATGGGAGTATTTAGAAGAGCACAAGAACAATTAAAACCTGTTATTAGATATGTAAAAACCTACGATTATACTTATTTAGATTATGAATATATGTTTAAGAACGGCTTATCAAATGATGAAATTAAAGAAATTGTTGGTTGTTCATATAAAGCGGTTCAAAAAAGAAGAAAACAATATGAAACAGGTTTCTTTGAAAAATTAAAAGAAAGGCAAAGAGCGAGGGATACAAAATGACACAATATCAAATTCAACAAGAAATAATTAGAGTTAAGAAAGCACTTAACAAGACAACAAGCAAACACCTTAAAAATGACTATGGCAAATATCTAAAAAGGTTAGAAAGGAGATGGAATGACAGTAGGATTAAAAATTAAACTACTCCGCACTGAAAAAGGCTTAACACAGGCGGAACTTTGCGATTTAACGGGGTTATCGTCCTCCACGATCGTTTATCTCGAAAACGATAGAAAAAAAGCACAAGTGGAAACATTAATACGCTTAAACAATGTGTTAACAAATGGCGATGAAAAAGTATTACTCGAACTTATCGAGTTAAATGAAAGGAAATGAAAATGACAATTTACGAAAAAATCAATATTCTTAGAAAAAGAATCAAGGATGCCGACTTGAAAAAAACCGGCGAGAATAAGTTTGCTGGATTTACTTACTATGAATTAGCGGACTTCTTACCGCAAACTATCGATTTAGAAAATGAGCTTGGGCTTATTTCAATGTTTACTTTGCGAGATAACGAAAATGCCGATTTAGTAGTCTGCGACACAACAAGCGATGCACAAGTCGTATTTACCGTTCGTGTGCGTGAAGCCAATATGAAAGGGGCTTTAGAAATTCAAAAGGCTGGGGCGGAAAACACCTATGCGAAACGCTATGCTTATCTTAATTACTTAAACTTGACTGAAGCAGATCAAGTCGATGATAAAGATCAAAGTAAAGTTATCGATGAAAAGAAGTCAGTCGCAAAAACAAACAACCGAGATATTATGCTTTATGAAATCGAAATAGCCGCCCCCGAACACTTAAAAAATCAAATGTTAAGTTATTTCAAAGTTGACACCTTTGCCGAATTAACCGACGCACAACTTTTACAAGCACATAAGCGGACAATTAAGGAACTTCAAAATGCTAAAGTTCGATAGCGAAAAGCATCAATATTACATGGAGATACCGAGCGTTACACAAATCATACGCTCGGTTGTGTTGCCCAATCAATATGATGGTGTGCCACAACACATTCTCGACAAAGCAGCGGAGTGGGGAACTGCTATTCACGATGCCATTGAAAGAGATAGCAGTGTCATGCTTGATGAAGAACAAACATTGCTATTCAATTCGTATAAAAAGTTAGTTGATGAGCATCATATTAAAATCATAAAAAAAGAGCAAATGGTGTTCTACGATGGCGAAATTAAATATGCAGGAACTTATGATTGTCTTGCCGATATATTAGGGGCAAAAGTGCTTATTGACATCAAGACGACCTATAAATTGGATCTCGATTATTTATCCTACCAATTATCGTTTTATGCGATGGCAATTCCCGAAAAAATTGATGCACTTTATGTTTTATGGTTACCAAAAAAAGGGAAAGCGAAGTTCATTAAAATTGACCGTGTTCCTGATGAAATATTAAAAGAAACATTAAAAAGGTATAAGGAGAGTATATGTTAGAAAAAACAAGTAACTTCGTTCGGTTAAAAAATGAAACGATTGAAAAATTAAAACCATATGTTTTATTAAAAGTAGACAAAGAAACCTATCCCGATGTTGTAAAAAAACGGGCGGAATTAAACAAAGAATTAGGCAAAGTTGATAAAGAGCGTAAAGACTTAAATAAGTTCGTAAATGCGAGTTATAAAGAAATTACCGACCTTTATGAAGAGGCGTTGAAAATTGTCGACAGCAAACTTGAATCAGTCGAGAATGAACGGAGAAATGAGGTGTTGCAAGAAATTATGAATGCTTATGCATCTGAAAAACTTCCGTTATCGTTCGAAAAAGTATTCGATGAAAAATGGCTCAACAGATCAGTTGATTGGAAAAGTGAATTAAGATTCAAAGTTAATCGCATTCGTGATGAATTAGCTGTTGCTAAAAAGTTAGATCGGGAAGCACAATATATCGAAAGCGGAAATCTTGCGGATATCCTAAAAGAAGAAGTGGAAAGTGAAGAAGTTCGCTATACGACATTCAAGTTGAAAAACCCAACCGATGACCAAATATCAAAAATTCACGCTTTGCTTACGGTTCTTGGGGTCGACTATGAAACTCATAGCGAATGATATTTATCTTAATTACTTGCCGGGCGG
>MVZM01000040.1 GCA_002068415.1 Tenericutes bacterium ADurb.BinA124 | reverse complement strand
ATGTGTGTTTCCTAAAATCAATGGAGAAAATCAAAAGATAAGCGAAGAACAAATCAACTTACTTATTTATGAAGTTAAATTTAAAAACTAATTGCCGAAAATAGATGAATTAAGTATGAAATTATATCCAGAATTAAGCTTACTTATCTAAATAAGTTAAATGAAGAACTACCTAAGCTTGAACGTTCACTTGACAAAATAAAGATAAAGGGAAAGATGTTTATCAAAGCATTGATAAACGCTAAAAAAAGCTAGGCAAAGGATGTAGAACCACAATGAAAAAGATTTTCGCTTATGGGAAACTGGAACTTGATTATCTCCAAAGCAGGGACGAAATATTGGGGAAGTTTATTGACAAAATTGGCTTTATCGAAAGAACAATTAATGATGACCTTTTCCAAAGTTTAGTTGAAGCCATAGTCGCTCAGCAAATTTCCGGAAAAGCTGCCGAAACCGTTTATCACCGGCTTGAAGAATTAGTGGATATTATTACTCCGGAAAATATTATCACTTGTTCCGACCTTGACCTCCAAAAATGTGGCTTAAGTTGGCGGAAAGTTAATTACATCAAAGATTTTTCCTTAAAAATTCTCAATAAAGAACTTGATTTGGAACTAATACCGACTTTGCCCGATGATGAAGTCATTAAAATATTGGATGATTTAAAGGGCTTTGGTCCTTGGACGGCAGAAATGTTTTTAATTTTTGCCTTAGGGAGAAAGAATGTGTTAAGTTTCAACGATTTTGGCATCCAAAAGGGTTTACGGCTTTTGTATCATCATCGGAAAATTACCCCAGCCCTTTTTGCGAAATACAAAAAACGTTATTCACCCTATGCTACAATTGCTTCATTTTATTTATGGGAAATTGCTGCGGGTGATTATGGACTAAAAGATTATCAAATTAGAAAAAACGTTAAGAATAAATAATTTTTTACAATTTTTTCCAACAATCATTAATATATAAACTAAAAAAGTAATCGCAAGGTTACTTTTTTAAAAATAAAGTAATGGTTGATAAAATAATGGTTTCATATTACTTATAGTAACAAATTATGTTATAATACAAAAGGTGAGAATATGAATGGGATATTATTAATCAACAAACCTCGTGGCCTTACTTCACACGGAGTTTTATATCAACTTAAGCGGATACTAAATGCCAACAAGATTGGTCATGTTGGGACTCTCGATCCTCAAGCAACCGGCCTTTTAGTAGTTTTAGTTAACGAAGCTACTAAAATTGCTGAGTTTTTGAATGATGACGAAAAAGAGTATTTAGCGGAAATTGTCATTGGCGAAAGTACTGATACGGAAGATGGTGAAGGGATTGTTGTGGCCACTCAAAAAGTTGAACCATTAAAAAATGTCGATGATGTGCTTTCGACGTTCATCGGAAAGCAACAGCAAATTCCCCCGATGTTTTCCGCCATTAAGATTAATGGACAAAAACTATATGAATTAGCACGCCGTGGTGAAGAAGTTGTTCGCAAACCTCGTAATATTGAAATCTTTGATATTGAACGAAAGAGCCCCATCCTATATGAAAATGGTAGAGCTTCGTTTAGTTTTTATGTTCATACCACTAAAGGTACTTATATTCGATCGCTTTGCGTCGACATCGGGCGGAAGTTAAATTATTTAGCCCGAATGGGAAATTTACAAAGAATTTCATCGGGGAAGTTTCATATTAAAAACAGCTTTACGATCGATGATGTTAAAAACGGCGATTACTGTTTAATCAACATGTTGGAAGTTTTATCGGATTTTCCCAGCGTTGAGGTAAACGCTAAACAAGCTTTTAAAATAAGCAATGGTATGTTTTTAAATCAAGAAGAACTTAATTGTAATCATGCTGTGGTTTTATTAAAAAAAGAAGAACGTCTTTTAGCTGTTTATGAATTAAAAGAGGGAAAGTATCGAGCCAAACGCGTATGGAAATAATTAATTTTGATGCTAATGAACGTTATTTAGTTGGGGATTTGGCCCTAGCAATTGGTGAGTTCGATGGACTACATATTGCCCATCAAACTTTAATTCAAAAAATGATAGAAAAAGCCAATGATTTGGGGTTAAAAAAAGCCATTCTTACTTTTGATCCCCATCCGGATTTTATACTGCGAAAAAAATATTATTCGGGATATTTAACCCCATTAAATGAAAAAATCACTATGCTTGAAAAGATGGGAGTTGATTTGTTAATCATTGTTCCGTTTACTAAAGCATTTAGTTTATTAAAGCATTATGAGTTTGCCGATTTAGTTTTACGGAAATTTTCGATATCTCATCTTGTCGTTGGTTTTGATTTTCACTATGGTTATAAGGGCTTGGGAAATGCCTCT
The DNA here is from genome assembly GCA_002068415.1 of Tenericutes bacterium ADurb.BinA124. Taxonomy (GTDB): domain Bacteria; phylum Bacillota_I; class Bacilli_A; order ML615J-28; family CAG-698; genus UBA2253. The sequence goes on along the minus strand of MVZM01000040.1, from coordinate 1,401 downwards.
ATGCTTGCAAAACTGTACCCAACAACCATCATTCCCCAAATAACTAAAGATGGAGAAAAAATCAGTTCGAATGTTATTCGTGAATATTTAAAGAATGGTCAACTGGAACAAGCGAACGCCATGTTAGGACGATGTTTTAATGTTATTGGGAAAGTAGAAGTCGGTAATCAAATTGGCCAAAAAATTGGCATTCGAACGGCGAACATATTTTTAAAAGATGAGTATCAATTACTAAAAAAAGGTGTTTATGCTGTTTATGTCGATTTTAATGATCAGCGTTGGCAGGGTGTTTGTAATATCGGTAATAATCCCACTTTAAATTACATTAGCCGAGCTCGCCTTGAAGTTCATATTTTGGACTTTGAAAAGATGATTTATAATCAAATCTTGAGTGTTCACTTTGTGAAATACTTACGAGGTGAAAAGAAATTTAAAAATGTACAAACTTTGATAGAACAAATTCAAAAGGATATTGTTGCAACAAAGAAATTATTAGGAGAAAAACGATGTTAATTGCTATTATTGCGGCTATGAGTGAAGAAACGGATTTTTTAGTTTCCCAACTTTCGGCACCAAAGCCAATTTCTTGGTGTCATTATCAATTTTATCAAGGCACCATTGGTCGACATAAAGTAGTGGTTGTTCAAGGTGGAGTCGGTAAAACCGCTTCAGGAATGCTACTTAGTGCGCTGATGGCTAATTTTCCGAATGTCGATAAAATTATTAATATTGGGGTTGCTGGTGGTGTCTTGGGAAAAACCAAAGTAGGCGACCTAGTGGTATCGGAAAAAATGGCCTACGGTGATGTTGATATCAGGGGTGGGGGAAAATACCTATATGGCCAGATGAGCGGCTGCCCACGATTTTTTACGGGCGATTCGGCTTTGTTAGAGCAAATTAAAGCTTTAAAATCAATTAAAGCTTTGTTTGGTGGAATTATTTCCACTGATCGCTTTGTTACTAATCACAAGGAAACTTCTAATTTAATTAACCGTTATTTTTCTGATTTAAATGTATTATGCTTTGATATGGAAAGTGCAGCTTTTGCTCAAGGCTGTTTTGTCTTTAAAAAACCATTTCTTTCTGTTAGAGCGATTAGTGATGTCGTCGGCGAAAACTTGCAAGGTGAGTTTACAAACAATCTTAATCAAGCTTGTTTAATTAGCAATCAATTTTTGATTCAACTGTTAAGCCAAATTTGAGAAATCTATTCATTACCAACGGAATAATTTTAACTGTTTTATAATGTTTTTTCTCTTTCTATATAGTAACTTGAAAAGGAAAACTCTTGATATTTTGCTTTACATTAAACGACAACTGTGGTATAACCCGAGTTTGCCACTTCCTCAAAACAGAAAACGTCCATTTCTGAACGTTTTTTGCTTAAAAACATATTAAAAT
>MVZM01000039.1 GCA_002068415.1 Tenericutes bacterium ADurb.BinA124 | reverse complement strand
GATACAGATGTCTTATATTCAAGTTTTTACCTACTACCGAGTTGTAGAATTTATCGATAGAAGCTACGATCATACGCTGATAGGAACTGCTGATATGATCTTTCCTTATTTTCCAGTAAACATATTTTTCTATCTCTTTTTCGCCTAATTCGTCGGGTTGATCAAACCGCTTTTCTGCCACTTGAGGGAAACTTCTTAACGAACTGCTGTAATTTTTAATAGAATGACGCTCTACCTTTGAATCGCGAGTTTTCGTTCAAAGACTGCAATTAAATTTTCGATGTCCATCGTTATAAATTTAACCATTGCAAAATAAGCAAAACATGCGTAAATGCAACTATTTTTTAAAATAATTCATTATCGCATTCAATTGTATTTTAGTGTATTATATCTACTTATTAAGTATAATCTGAAAATAATATACGCATGTTTTGAATTTTGTATTAAAAAATGTTGTATATTTGTTGCGTAAATAAGACGTTATGTGGCATATTTAGGAAAAGACTACAGACCGACAAAATATCTTAATGACTTGACCGTTTATAGAGAAACTAAAAATTAAAAAGTATAAAAACAAAAATCATTGAGACAATTTTACCGACAACGCTCGGAATTTTGACAGTGCTTGGACTTTTAGTAGTGTTTAATCTTATTGTGCACAAGGGAGATGCTTTTAGTTCTCCTGACAATGTTTTTTTTAAGCTCTTTGTGCCAATCGCAACAGTTATTGCACTGACAATTCAGTTCACATTGACACTTCCCTTTTGGGAAAAATTTAAATCTAAGAAAAAAGTTTGGGGGTTGACACTTGTTCAATTCACCGCACTACTCTGTATAATATCAGGACTGACATTCGGTTTTGTCTTTTGGGAAACAAACTTTGGAATTAATGAATTGATTTTAGTTTCTCTAACTGGTATAATTGCTTTTACCATATATTGGACTGTAAATCTTCTGACATTGAAACTGCTAAGCAGATAAATGACAGACGATGAATGAAATACGCCACATAACAACAAACAAGCGTAACTGCCTGACAAAGTTATGCCTTGACACAAAAGTTGAAGGTTGGGCAGTATACGCTTGTTTGCAGCCGTTAGTTGCGAAATTTATGAAGAAAACTTTGGTATTTAAAATAGCATTCTTGATAAATGTTATAATCATTTTTACAAATATTTCATTTGCCCAGAATAAACATTCTGGGCAAACAGTTTATCAATCTACCGATACTTTTCTTATTGATCAGTTCCAATCTTATACAGTAATCTTTTTAGGAGAACATCACAGAATAAAAGAACATGCTGAATTTGTTTCCAATATTATTCCAATACTCCACTCAAACGGAATAAATTTATTGTTCTCAGAATTTGCCAACTATAATGACACCAGATTAATTGATTCACTTATCACAGCTCAAGAATTTAACTTTGCTTTGGCAAAAAAAATACAATTCCAAAATGCATGGGATTGGGGATATAAAGAATTAGTTGATATTTATTACGCTGCATGGAAAACGAATCAAAATCTGGAATCGAATGAAGACCGGTTCAGAATAATTGGATTGGAGAATTATCAAGACAGTTTAATTTTAGATCAAGAAAAATTCTGGGCTTATTTAATTGACAGCATAAGCATAAAACAAAATCAAAAATCCATAGTATACTGTGGTATGCATCATGCATTTACGAACTACAAACAGCCCTATGTTGTAGATGATACTCTAAAGGGTTTTGTTAACAGTAGGGTTGGCAATTATCTCTACAGAAAGTATCCATTAAAGGTTGAAACAATTCTTTTACATGCTCCCTTAAATGGTATAAACTGGGGTACATTGGTTATACCTTTTGATGGTAAGATGGATTCCTTATATAATATATACTCTGTTAATTCAAATCCAATTGGTTTCTTGACCGAAAATTTAAAATATGGTGATTTTAAATTAGATAACACTTTTTATAGTATTGGCTATCCAAATGGTAGCATTAATGACCTTTGTCAAGGCTATATTATTGTAAAACCAATTTGTAAACTTAATCAAGTAACCGTGATTGCTGATTTTATAAATAAATCAAATATTATTGAAACCAGGAAAATAGCTGAAATGGGAGATTTATCCATTGAAGATTTTAACTACTATATCAAAGTATGGCTTCAAGAAGAAAGTGATAGTTTACTTGAATTGAAAAAAAAATTTTGCAATTAACACTCAATAAAAAACATAAGGCGGAAAGTGCTAAAATTGAACAATATAACACTTAATAAACGGCTTGGTAACTTGAAAAGTTGAAGCTTCGAAATGCCCTACGTTTCATATTGCCATCCGTTATTCGAACAACCTGATTGGTGCTATAATCCTTAATTGGGTTTTGTTGATACAATATTAGAAATAAAACCTTATTTGTTAAAGATTTTTGAAAATGATATTACTAAAAATCGTAAGAAAAGTCGTTTTGGAAGAAAGGATGTACCCAGCATAGAACAAATGGTAAGAACAGCATTTTATAAACAAATGAAGGGGTTCAATTAGAAGAATCAATAAACCTTTAAAATGAGGCCATACCACATCTTATTGTATCTGGCTGCCAGCGGGAATGATTTCGACAGGTGAAACGAAATAGAGTTTTCCCTGAGGGTCTTGTGCCATGAGGATCATTCCGCGGCTTTCGATTCCCTTGATGTGTCGGGGTGCAAGATTCATGAGGATACAAACCTGTTTGCCAATGATTTCCTCTGGTTGGTAATATTCGGCAATGCCCGATACAATCGTTCTTTTATCTAAGCCTGTATCTACCTTGAGTTTTAGCAATTTTTTCGTCTTTGCAATCTTTTCGGCTTCCAATATGGTGGCCACCCGAATGTCCATCTTCGAAAACGTATCGAAATCGATTTCATCTTTGGCTGGTTCCAGCTTGAGTGTTTCAGAAGCCATATTCCTTATTTTTACGAGTTTTTGAATTTGCTTTTCAATAGCCTCGTCCTCGATTTTTTCGAAGAGCAACTCAGGGGTGCTCAGGATATGAGAGGAGGGCAAAAGATCACAACGTCCAGCGTCGTTCCAGTTGCCGTTATTAAAGTTGAGGATACGACGAAGTTTTGCGGAGGTAAACGGGAGGAAGGGTTCGCATAAAATAACGAGGTTGGCACAAATCTGCAGCGAAATATTTAAAACCGTTTTTACTCTTTCCATGTTGGAAGAGGCTATTTTCCAAGGTTCGTTTTCGGTGAGGTATTTATTTCCGAGACGGGCCAAGTTCATCATTTCATTCAAGGCTTCACGAAAACGAAAATGCTCGAGGCTTGAAGCAATATGTGCAGGAATAGCTGCAATCTCTGCCATCGTTTCTTCATCGATGGGAAGAAGACTGGTAAGCTCGGGAATCCGTCCGTCGAAAAATTTTGTTGCCAGCACAGCCGTTCGGTTGACGAAATTTCCGAATATAGCCACAAGCTCACTATTATTACGTGTTTGAAAGTCTTTCCATGTAAAATCGTTGTCTTTGGTTTCGGGAGCATTGGCGCACAGCACATAACGCAGCACATCCTGTTTGCCGGGAAAATCTTTAAGGTATTCGTCGAGCCAGACCGCCCAGTTGCGAGAAGTTGAAATCTTGTCGCCCTCTAAATTCAGAAATTCATTGGCAGGAACATTATCGGGAAGAATATAGCTTCCTTCGGCCTTCAGCATAACCGGAAAGATGATGCAATGGAAAACGATATTGTCCTTGCCGATGAAATGTATCAAACGTGTGTCAGGCGATTTCCACCATTTTTCCCAGTCTCCGCCAGTTAGCTGAGCCCAGTGTTTTGTAGCCGAGATA
>MVZM01000038.1 GCA_002068415.1 Tenericutes bacterium ADurb.BinA124 | reverse complement strand
ACAATCTTCCACAAATATTTCTACAATTACAATAATCCTTTCTTAAGAACAATTATTTCTATAATTTATTATATACTATTGTTCAGTTATATGCAAGCGTTTTTATATTCTTATGAAAATAACAGTTTATATTTAAGTCCATTATATAATTATTTTTATCTATTGACAATATCTTTGTGAATTTTGATTAAATAAAGACCACCAAAGAGCAAAATCTCAATGAAGATTAGGTATGTTTTTTTTAACTTGGTTTAAAAGAGTTTTTTCTTTCTCCTACTTTTATAAAAGTTATTATAAAAAGAAACGGTTCTCTAAGAATTTTTATGGCTTTAACTAACATTTTTTATGATCATTCTTTAAAACATTGTTTTTGACTATAAAACCATAAACTATTTTGGAGAGTCTTTTTTTATATCACTACAATAATCGGTTCACTTATTACTTGGGTTCCGCGCTTGATAGGTTCACCCGTTATTTGATTAATCCCGGCATATTGAAGTTTAGTGGGGCGAGGTTTGGCCCCTAAATTGAAAATCCCGACGATGGTTTTCGTTTTGTTCGTATACTTGATTTCCATAGTGTCGCTATTATATTGATTAATCTCCATCTTCCAGTTGACAAATTCCCACTGTTTTCTTAAAGCACCGACTTTTTTAATAATATCAACAATCCCGGCTCGGTTATAATCTTGCCAATCAATTTCATCAATTTCAAACAAATCCGGACGGTTGTGGGCGCCGCATTCTTGACCATTATAAATGAACGGAATCCCTTTTAAGAAAAACAACATCGCATTGACAGTTCGTAATTGTGAATCAGTCTTTAAATATTTTGCCAATCGCTCCATATCATGATTTTCTAAATATCTTAATTTCACATAATTCTTGGGATAGCTTGATTCTTGGCGGATGAGACTAGTAATCCATGTTTTCAATTTGCCCTTCCCTTGGAAATAATTTTGAAAATCATCAAAGATGTCATAATCATAGCAAACATCAAAAACTTGGAAGATTTCACTATCGGAAAAGGCATCGTAAGCTAAATCACGAAGATATTTAATAAACGATAAGTGAACGGATTCGGAAACATAGATTAAATTCGGGTTGACTGTTTCTAATTCCTGACGGGCCTTCTTCCAAAAACGAAGCGGAAGCAAGGGGGCAACATCGCAGCGAAAACCGTCAACGCCAATTTTTGTCCAATAAATTAAAACATTAATCAATTCCTTTTCTAAAGCTTCATTGTTTTCAAAATTAAAATCGATAATATCCCACCAATCACCGACTCGATTGGCGAATGAACCATCAGCTTTATGGTAGTACCAATGAGGATGAGTCTTCGTGTATTTTGCATCATGGGAAGTATGATTAAAAACAATGTCAATAATGACTTTCATGCCTCGTTTATGGCTTTCTGCTAAAAGCAATGTAAAATCATCCAAAGTTCCTAAATCAGGATTGATTTCATAGTAATCGCTAATGGAGTAGGGACTTCCCACCGTCCCTTTACGCTTAAGTTGACCAATTGGATGAATGGGCAACAACTGGATAACATCAATATTTAGGCTTTTTAGGCGATCAAGTTGCTTGATAAGACCATGAAAATCATGTGTTTCTGAAAATTGACGAACAAAAACCTGATAAAAAAATAAATTTCTAAGTGCAATGGAAGTTTTTTCAGCCATAAATTCTCCTTCTTAATGTCATTATATTAGATTAAATTTAAAAATAAACGATGTTCAGTTTTTCTGCTTGCTATTTTATTTAAACAGAATTGTTTTACTATTAATATTTTAAAGATGCTATGGGAACAATGAAAACACCATTGTTGTTTTTATAAGCCCTGTTTCCAGCACCATATATAACACACTTAAGTATGGTGCCTTCCCACCATTATTAACTATGTCTTGGCAAACCCTAATTAAATTATCTGCAGCTTCTTCTACTTTATTAAGACCAAGTTTAATCGCAAAAGCCAACCAATTTCCATCATCAAGTTCAATTACTGCATCAATTTCTTTGCCTTTATATATTTAAATTTGTCAACTGTTTTTTATAAGAGTAATATCTCCATGTAAATTCTATAATTATTATAACAAACTGACCAATATTCATCAATCAAACTGACCAACATTTTACAAACTGCGTTTTTAATACCTAAAATCTTCTTAAGATTATATATGAATAAAAGGAGCAACCAGCTCCTTCGATTTTTAATAATAAATTATTTTGGGTCCTTGATATTTTTGTTAAGCTTGCCAAGCTATTTGGCTCGATTTGCTTGCCAACTCGCAACATCTTTTCTTCTTGCTTATTTTTGATTTTTTGCATATTGCAAAGCTTTTTGTTCATACATTTTCTGATCCAATTGATGGAAAAAGAAGTCAAGGCTCGTGCCCGTCGTTTGGCAGGTTGAATACCCCATCGAAACGGATAATGAATAGGGTTTTTTTGCTGTTTTGTTGAAATCGGATATTCGTTCATTAATTATAAAAGTTAATTGCTCAATGTCGGCTTCCGTTCCACCGATGTGAAGAACAGTGAATTCATCACCGCCAACCCGGAAAGCAATTACATCGTCCGAGGTAATATCCGTCAAAAGCTTACCGATGCTGCGAATAGCATCATCACCAACTGAATGGCCGAATTCATCGTTTATAAGCTTAAAGCGGTCAATGTCCATCATAATAGCGCTGATAAAACGATTCTTTTTACCTTTAGCTAACTTTTCAATCATCCAACCAAAGTATTTACGGTTATATAAGCCCGAAAGTTCGTCCTCATATGCATTTTGGTTAGCAAGATGCAACTGGACAAACAACAACGCAATGCTTAAACATAGCCACCCGGCCGCCAATCCATAAAACATCCCTTGAACCAAAGTTCCTAAAAGCGAAGGTATTACAAAGTAGTGAACCGGGAAAAAGCGAATATGACCGTCCCGCTTAACGGCGAGAACGGCAAGAGCCAAGGTTATAAAATAACAACAAAACACAAAACCGAATGTTAGCATGACAAACTTACCTCGGTCATATTTATTTTGTTCCGTGATTGAGAAAATGATATCCGCCCCGAAATAGTCGAAGATAATTAACACAATTAAAGCAATATACGGAATGATTAAAAACTTTAACCACCATTTGATACGAGTACTACTGCGAAAAATGCGAATATCAACGAACAAAACCCAAAGAATACCCACAAGGCTTGAAGCTAGGAAAAGATAAGTGTTGGTTGCATATTGCAAGAAGTGAACCAAAGCGCCCGGTTTTTCATCCAACAAGAAAGTTACTGTTTCAAGAATCAACGCAAAAAAGGTAATCCACACCATTCCGTCAAATATTTTCCCGCTCAAATGTCTTTCTTTTTTTATTTCAACTCGGGATAGCAAGGAAACAATCAGCACAAGCAAACCAATTGCATTGGCTACGAGAATTTCTTCTAATACAATCCCGTTATTTGAACTAGCTATTAAAATGTTTTGTAATGCCATCATCTTTTTCACTATCCTCTCAATTTTCAATTATTTACCTCATAGAGATAAATAACTATCGTGCCTAGTAATACAAAACCGTCGTTTTCACAACACCACCGGATGCTGTCATTGGGGTAATAATCAATTATTTAAAAGAGCAACCCAAAACAAAAAACTCTAAATGACTTCAATTGATAATTATTAGAGTTTTTACTTATTTTAACCAAAAAAGCCTATTTAACTTATAACTTTAGTCTTTGATTTTATCAAAGTAAACATTCTCTTATGGAAGAATTGACGGATTAAACCCTGCTTCTTGTACATTAAGCAAGGGCAATCCCACTTAATTATTATTCTAATTATCGTTATTATACTAAAAATAATCAAAAAATGCAATTCAAAAAATAAAATTTTACAAACCAAAAAAGGCTTGATAAAAAATCTTATCAAGACACTTGTTCTTCTATGTATTTATACATGTAGATTCTAATTAGAAAGGCGACAGATATAAGAAAAAAATATATGAATATTGTAAAATGAAAATAGAAAAAAGATTTAAAGAACAAAGGGGGTTAGGGGGAAATGTGTTCCCCCTGTA
>MVZM01000037.1 GCA_002068415.1 Tenericutes bacterium ADurb.BinA124 | reverse complement strand
AAGTTCTAAACTATAAAAACTCTGACAGCCTTTATAATTTAGAACTATCTAAATTACAAATATGTTTATCATAAATTTTTTTTCTACTTTCTATTTACAATCTACCAATTTTTAATTAAAGCCTTTTTTTGTAGATAAAAGGTTATCGATAAGGTATAATGAATGATACGAGTAGGTGGAATATGAAGAAGATAATCTTAGATTTTTTTAGAGGCATCTTAATTGGGCTTGCCATTGTTATTCCGGGTTTTAGTGCCGGTGGCATGTCCGTTGTTTTAAACATTTATGAGCGTTTCATAAATGCTTTTAGTAATCTCATTCAAAAACCCTTACAAACCTTAAAAGATATGTGGGCGCTTTTTATTGGTATGGCCATTGGTGTCGTGGCTTCCATCAAAGCCTTGGTGTGGTTGTTAACTTTTGCTCCGATTCCCGCGGCGCTCTTTTTCGTCGGTTTAGTCATCGGTTCACTCCCCAAAATTTATCGCCATGCTCATCAAAAACCCTTGCGCATCAAGGATGTTGTGGTTTTCGTTTTCGGGATGGCGGTAGTTATCACTTTACCCTTTATTAGAACGGATGCCGTTACCAATTATCACTTTGATTTTTCCATGGCCCTCATTATTTTCTTCTTAACAATGCTCGCTTCCACGGCCAATGTTGTTCCCGGTGTTAGCGGATCGATGATTTTGCTGGCTATCGGTTATTATGAAATCATTTGGGTGAAGGTCGTGGGGAATTTCTTTGATGCTCTTTTAGCTTTTGATTTTCCTCTCATCTTTTCATCCCTTGTTCCCGTCCTTCCTTTTGCTTTGGGCGTGATTATTGGGATGGTGTTATTTTCAAAATTAATCGCATGGTTATTGAAAAAAACTTCCCAAGCTTTCTATTTCACCATTCTCGGCTTGCTTTGTGCTTCACCGTTTGCGATTATCTTCAGTGTTTATCAAGAATATCAGGAAGCCTTTGTTAAGTCCGGTCTAATCAGTTGGCTTATCGGTATCGTTTTAATGATTATCGCTGCTTACATCGTCATTACTTTACAAAAATATGAAAAAGAGGAACAAAGTGATGAAACCTTATCGGCTCACGACTAAAGCATTAGCGCTCGATGAATGGGGAAGAGGAATTATTAAAGTTGGTAAAGTTGCTTATGCAGTTAGCAATCTCCTCCCCAAAGAAGAAGGCATCATTGAAATCAATGAAGAATTGGCCTACCAAAAAGCTAAACTAATCAAAGTAACTAAAGCTGTTTCCTATCGCCAAGACCCCGCTTGTGAAGTCTACCAAAAATGCGGCGGCTGTCAACTATTACATATGAATTATGATATGCAGACCCGCTTTAAAAAAGAATACATCATTAACGCTTTTAGGGCGCAAAAAATGAATGTGAAATTAGATGAATATATTGGTGGAACTTTAAAAACAGCTTATCGCAATAAAATGCAAGTCGCATATCGCTATCGTGACCATCGGATTATCTACGGTTTTTATGAAGAGGAGTCGCACCGAATTACCGCTATTAATGCTTGTCCCGTCCAAACCAAAAGCCAAAATGCGATTGCGGCGGGGATTGCGAAAATAATGACGCAAATGAAAATACCCGCTTACAATGAAGATAAAAGAAGCGGGTTAATCAGGTTTGCATTAATTAAAGAAGCCTTCCAAACGAAGGAGATTTTAGTGACCATCGTGACACAATCGGAAATATTTCCCGGAAGAAATGACTTTGTAAGAAGATTACGTCAACAGTTTCCGGAAATTACGACGATTGTACAAAATATCAATTCCCGTCAAACAAGTATTATTCTCGGGGAACAGGAACGCGTTTTATTTGGACCGGGGTTTATTTGGGAAGAACTGTTAGGAATGCGGTTTAAAATCTCCTCTAAAACTTTTTTCCAAATCAATCCGGAACAAACCCGCAATTTATTACAAAAAGTCATCGACTATGGTGCTTTTCAAAAAGATGAGGTGGTCCTTGATGCTTATTGTGGCGTGGGAACCATCGGTTTAGTTGTTTCGCCGCTTGTGAAGCAAGTTATCGGGGTAGAAGCAAATAAACAATCAATTAATAATGCCATTGAAAATCTGCGTGAAAATCATCTTGACAATCTCCAATTCATTAATGAAGATGCGACCGAATTTATGGAAAAATGGCTTTTATCAAAAAAGCAAGTTGATGTTGTTATAATGGATCCGCCCAGAAGCGGTTCAACGGAACGGTTTTTAAAGGCGCTTATTAATATGCAGCCCCGGAGTATTATTTATGTTTCTTGTGAAGCACAGACGCTTGCTAGGGATGTAAAAACGCTTAGCCCGGTTTATGAAATCAAGAAAATGGCTGCCGTTGATATGTTTGTGGGGACTTACCATGTTGAGACGGTCTGCGTTTTAACGAATCGGGCTGGGAACAATAAATAAAAAATACAAGATACACAACAAAGATTTTAATTAATGAAAGTTAAAATCTTTTTATATTGACCAAATTGTTTATAGTAAACTGAAATTGATTAAATTTTAAGAAAAACAGCGATTGTAAAAGTCAAAAACCCTAATGGAACTACTTATACGTGTATAATTTTAATGGGATTTTAGTTATAAAACCATAAAATTTCTTAGAAAACCTGGAACCATAAGGCTCCATTTTAATGTTTTTACAATTGTCCGAATGATTTTTACAAAACACTCGGATTAAAAATGGTAAAACACTCGGATTAAAAAGAGTAAAACACTCGGATTAAAAAGAGTAAAACACTCGGAATGTAATTGACAAAACACTCGGATTATGATACTATCTCTTTGGAGGAAAGATTATGAAATTAGATAATTATAAAAAGAGAATAATTGACAACATACTTGATGTATATATAAACACATTTGGTGCTATTTTAATTGAAGGACCAAAATGGTGTGGTAAAACATGGACAAGCAAATATCATTCGAATAGTGAGTTTCTACTTGCTGATCCAAAAGGTAATTTTAATAATAAAAAATTAGCAATGTTGAATCCTAAATTAACTTTGATTGGAGAGAAGCCAAGGCTTATAGATGAATGGCAAGAAGTTCCGAGCATATGGGATGCAGTAAGAGGCAAGGTGGATGAAACTATAGAAAAAGGTCAATTCATTCTAACTGGTTCAGCTACAGTAAATAAAGATAAATATATCCACTCTGGAACAGGCAGAATTGCAAGACTTAAGATGAGACCAATGTCGCTTTATGAAAGTGGTTGTTCTGATGGCAAGGTATCATTAAAAGATATATGCGAGAATATCGCAAAAGATTGTTATATTGGAGAAGTAAGTTTGGATAGAATAATTAATTATGTATTAGTTGGTGGTTGGCCGGCAGCAATCGGAATGAATGAAAAGCAAGCGGGATTGCTATCTAAGGAATATATAAAGACAGTTTTGAATGAAGATATTTATAAAGTAGATAATATTAAAAGAGATGGTCATAAAGTCGAACTTTTGTTAAGGTCGCTTGCAAGAAATGAATCAACCACGGTTACTAATAAAACATTAAAAAATGATGTGAAAGAAAAAGACTTAGATGATATAGATGTTAATACTATTACTGATTATTTAAATTTATTTAATAAACTATATTTAATTGAAAATATTCCTCCATTTGCAAATAAAATACGTTCTTCATTAAGAGTTAAGCAAAGCGAGAAAAGACATTTTGTTGATCAATCATTAGCATGTGCACTTTTAAATTTAACTAAAGAAAAATTATTAAACGATTTGGAGTATTTGGGATTTCTTTTCGAATCACTAGTTATAAGAGATTTGCTTACATATGTGTCTTCCTTTGATGCAAAATTGTATCATTATCAGGATTATGATAACAATGAAATTGATGCAATTATTGAAATGGAAGATGGCTCTTGGTGCGGTTTTGAAATAAAGCTTGGAGCAAATCAAATAGAAGAAGCTGCTGATAATTTAATTAGAATAAATAATTTAATAATTAAACAAGGTGGCAACTCTGCTCAATCCCTTTGCGTTATTTGTGGCTTAACAAATGCCGCATACAAGAGACTTGATGGCGTATACGTAGTTCCAATAACTTCTTTAAAGGATTAGTATTTTGTTGGTAGATTGTAAATAGAAAGTATGAATATTGTAAAATGAAAATAGAAAAAAGATTTAAAGAACAAAGGGGGTTAGGGGGAAATGTGTTCCCCCTGTA
>MVZM01000036.1 GCA_002068415.1 Tenericutes bacterium ADurb.BinA124 | reverse complement strand
ACTGTCAACCTGCACTGAAGCTGAATAGTAGCACAAACTTTCACTTAACCACGTCACCGCCACTTGCGGCAAACGTGTGTTATGCGGTCGTCTTTCTTTTTTATTCGTCTGTCGCAACTCCATATGATTGCATCATTAGCTCCTTTAATAATTCTTTGTTTTTTGAAATATCGTTTTTGTCAACACGAATTCTATATCTGCCCCACTTACTGTCATAGTCCATCGTGTCAAGTTTTGCGTTGTCTAGTTTTTCTTGAATTTCAGGTGATTGTTTAAGTCGAATCTCCAATAGCATACTACTTTTCTTCGCTCTGAAAATTGCGAAATTGTTTGGTTGTCCGTTTTTGGCTAAGCCTATATAATACTTGTTGTATTTTAATTCAAGTCCTGGGCTAAACTCTTTTACAATTTCTAGTAGAGTGTCTGCTAAAGCTACTGTTTGTTTTGTCCCTTTAATTGTTTCCCAATAATTTCTGTCAGTCACTTCTTTTGTTTCTTCATCTTCTTCAACTAGTCCAAGATTTACTTCGTCTAACACTGTTGTAAAAATTAATGCTACTTCATTTTCTGAAAATTGGTAGGCGGACATTTGAATGGCGATTAGTGGAATAAATCCATTAAATAGTCCAATCACATTTAAAAATCTACTTGTAATGTCTTCAGCTATAATTACCGCACAATGGTCATATTGTGGATATCTTTTTCTTTCAATGTCCCAATATTCTATTGTCCTTATGATATGGCTCTCATCAACTTTTCCAAGTTGGATTTCAACTTCGTATCGTCTTTTACTTTCTGCGTCTTGTAAAAGTAAGTCAAGTCTGCCCGCTTTTGGGTGAATTCGTTCTTTATCTTTAAGAATGAGGTCACCAAGTCCTAAAATTGTTGGGTCGTCAGCAATCACTTTTTGAACCCAAGTTTCATTCAGTTCCTTATGTGTAAGAAGATTTAGTTTTTCAGGTCTAACCAATTTCATATTGTAGTTTTAATTGTTTGTTGTTGTCTTTTAAGCTGCCGCATAACGTCTTGCCGCTTTGCGAAGGCGGGGATTTTTAGCACTAAACTTCATTAGATGCACAAAGCTTGAATTCAGCACTTCACTATCATAGAAGCTCGAACCCCCCGCTTTTGCAAAACGGCTGTTATGCGGTCGGCTTTCTTGTTTCACGGTGCTTGCTTTATTAATTTCGAGAATACTTCTCTGAATTTAATTGTATTGTCAACTAACCATTCAAGTGCTTCTTCAACCTTTTTCTGGTCGTTGAAGTCGGTGGAGTGAAGTAAACCAATTACTTTATCTCTATTGTCCGGATTGGGGTTCCATATTAATGGCTGTCCTATTGCATTTTCAATTTCATCCTTTCTACTTTCAAGAAATGGCAACATTGTGTCTGCAATTTTGTTCCTAATATAAACTCGAACTCCTACAGTGTTTTCGTCCGTATTGCAAGTATTAGAGATGTGAATATTTGATTTACCCAATGTCACGTCATACCAATATTGAGGTCTTGGAGTTTGTAGAGAAGGAATCTTTTTTGTTTTAGCTAGTTTTTCTTTAAACTTACTCCAGAAGTCAAACTGAAATTTTCGTTTGTCTGATAAGTCTTCTGCTGCTTTTGAACGTGCGGCTTGTCTCACTGCTTGGTTTGGTTTACTTATTATATTAAATCTCAATGCAGGCCTACTGTCGTCAATTTGCCACAATTCAACCTGAACCCCGTAGAATGATATTTCATCACTTGTATGGTCATTTAGCCAATCCAAAGACTTTTTGTGCTCTTCAGTAAAATCTGTTGCAATCCAAATTATTGTTGATGCATCAAGTACAGATGCGTATGTAATGGCTTTACCTAAGTGGTCGTGGTTCGTCTTTTCAAGTTGATTCTCGATTACGACATATTTTCCTGTCCCAGTGTCTTTAGCCAAAATGTCTGCTGAATATGGTCCAACTGCGACTTCTGTATTTTCAACTTCGAGTTCAAGTCCAACAGCCTTGTTTAATTCTTCAATATTTTTAGCAAGCCAAGGAGTAAAGTCTCTAGCTTCATTGTTCCATTTTTGTCTTGGTGTTATTGTCTTTAAAATGCCTAATTCCATCTATCTTGTTTTATCTTTTTTG
Organism: Tenericutes bacterium ADurb.BinA124; assembly: GCA_002068415.1. Classification (GTDB taxonomy): domain Bacteria; phylum Bacillota_I; class Bacilli_A; order ML615J-28; family CAG-698; genus UBA2253. The sequence goes on along the minus strand of MVZM01000036.1, from coordinate 2,229 downwards.
TGTCGTTTTTTAAGCTGCCGCATAACGGTTTCGGGCTTTGCGTTCGGGCGGGTTTCGAAGCACAAAACTGTCAACCTGCACTGAAGCTGAATAGTAGCACAAACTTTCACTTAACCACGTCACCGCCACTTGCGGCAAGCGGCTGTTAGCGGTAGTGTTTCTATATTTTCGGTCCTGTTGTGTCTGATAGTGGAAAAACCCAAACTTCAAAACCTTCATAAAATTTCATTATTAAAATTTGGTCGTTTGTGTCTTCTGATTCAGTTTGCTGAAATGAAAATTGAAAAACTTCAGGATTGTTTCCTTCAAATGTTGCTGGAATTAAAACTTTTTTTGCGGCTTGGATAAGTAAACCAAAGTCATCAGCTCCAAGTCCTTCGTTTCGTAGATATTCTGTACCAATAGCTAATTCTCTATTCCAAGTTGTTCCGTATTTTTTATAATAAGTTGCATATGCTATTTTACGCATTACTAAGTCAATTCTATTCCTGTCAATTTTAAATGTGTAAGTTGGTTTAATTTCTTCATCTGTTGCATCGTTGTCTTTATAGTATACTCGTTTATTTATTCCTGTCGTAGCTTTTAAAAGTTTGGGGCTTTTGATAAATGACTTTATGCACTTTTTTAAAAAATGGTCAAGAGCAACTTGATTATTGCCCAACGACATAGCAATAATGTTTCTTACATATTCATCGTCTTTTGATGTGTCCTCGTTATGCATTGAACAAGAGTCAACCGTTGTCAAATTAGTTCTTTTGTCTTCAGGAAAGAAACATTTTGCTGGTGCATGTTCCACCGATGTTGCTGTTTGTCCACAAATGTAGCACGCCATATTCTGTTTGTTTTTAGTCAATTTTTATTGTCATTACTCTTTTGTTTTGTGGTGTCGCCACATTACCGCTAACGGACGGAACTATATGCAGTTGCCGACTGCGGGTTGCTTTCCTGTCGGGTCACACAGCCGTTGTTGCGGGCTATACGGCTTGTTGTCAGCACGAAAACGGCAATTGACATATAGTTTTTGTTAGCGGTAGTTTTTTTAATAAAATCCTGTTTTTCCGTCAGTTTTAAACACTCCATATTCATTTTGTTTTCTGTTTGGATAATTGTCTGCCATATATTGTTCGGCTTCTTCTCTTGTGTCAAAGTGTGGTGAAACAATTGTTGTAGGCATATTTGTCTTTTTTACTTTGTCCCAAGGGCAATGCCAAACTGCCCATTTAGCTAATAATCTTCTTTTTTCTTCAGGGTGCATGTCTAGTAGTTTTTGGTTAAACTGTCTCGGAGTGTTTTAATTGTTTTGTTCGATGTAACAATTGTTGAGTCCTTAGTCAATAATTTATTTTTCAAAGAGGTTATTTCAATTTCTTGGCTTTTGGTTGTCTCGTAAAATTCACTTTTTTCTTTATCAAATTTAGAAGTCCCGAAATGTAGTCCTAATGCAAATGCTCCACCAGAAATAATTAACAAAACTGTCCAGAAATAAATATTTTTAATTAGTTGAATTATTTGGTTGTCGTCAACTTGCTTGTTCTTGGACTTAGGAGTAATGTTTTTACACGCCTTTAATGCACCATTTAGAACAGTCATTTGTTTTTCAAACTCGTCTTGCTTGTATCCATTTAATTTTTCCCTGTCAAAAGTTAGATATAGTTTAAATGCAGCACTTTCCTCTCCGTAAGTGTTGCGAATAAAATCTTCAACTGTCGCAGCCCAACCAAGTAATTCATCAGAAGCACGAGTATAAGTCCCGTGTGACACAGAGTATGAATTATTACTAAAATTAAATTTTTGTCCCGCTTGTAATAATTCGTCTATTTTGTCCATCTGTTATTCTATTTATTGGTTTTTATCTGTTGGTCGTCTAGTAAAATTACCGCTAACTTGTTTATAGGCGCTACTTTATTTCGCCATATCTCCTATTTTAGGTGTATAAGCGCTATAAAGTAGCTTTAGATTTATTCTGCAAACTTACATAAAAAAACCATTTTTATACGCCGTACAATAAAAATCAAGGCCAAGATTGTTCTATAGGTAATAAACGTACTCGAAAGGTACAATTGTTTAATTTAAAACTATTTTCATATGAGAACAGTCAGTGGCCTTGACATTCACAAAGATAGTATATTTCCTCTATAAATTTCAGTCTTTTTTTTCTATAGAAGCTTATAATAGGCACTAAAGGAGGGTTCAAGAACAAAGAACCATCGGGCGGAAGAGATAAGACTT
>MVZM01000035.1 GCA_002068415.1 Tenericutes bacterium ADurb.BinA124 | reverse complement strand
AAACATCGTTTTTCTTTCCTACCAACAACAAGCAGTTTCCGTAGAAGAGCAAGAACTTGTAAAAAAGGACACTTTTCTTTTCAATAACGAGAATATTCCTATCCACAACAAAAAAAGACACTTTCCTTAAAGTGCTTTATTATGCGTATTTTCTCTACATAGATGGTGCCAAAATTGTCTTTAATTACTCGCTGAAAAGTAGCGAGAAACAAACAAAAACGACCTAAACGGGGCCTTTTTGTTTATACTTTTTTAGACGTATTAAACTACAAAAAATGCGTACGCTATCGATTGCATAAATTTTCGAGTTCTTTCTATTGACTAAAATAAAATATAATGATATAATTCGCCTATATACTAAAATGCGACAAATGTCGATTAAAAGGATAATCGACTTGCTCATAATATTTATTTATTGATTACTAGGCAATAAACTTGGAGAAAAATATGGCGACAGAAGAAAAATTAGACCTTCTAAAAAATACAAAAGTTAGCAAACTGCTATTCAAATTAGCCGTTCCTACTATCGTTGCGCATATTGTCAATTTGCTTTATATGGAAGTAGACCGAATAATGATAGGGCATATTCCCGTTATTGGGGGAGACGCATTGACGGGCGTAGGCGTATGTTTGTCCGTACTAATAATAGTAATGTCCTTTTCATCTTTGTGTAGCGTCGGTGGCGCTTCAAGAGCGGCGATATTCTTGGGCAAAGGCGACAAAGAATCTGCTGAAAAAACTTTGGGTAACTGCGCTCTTGCGTTGATTATCTCGGGACTACTGATGATAGTAATATTCGAGTGGAAAGGAAGGGAGTTGTTATTGCTGTTTGGAGCGAGCGACATTACTATCGATTACGCTTGGGACTATATGAAAATATACGCGTTAGGCGCGTTATCGGTACACTTGACGCTTGGACTAAATTGCTTTATCACAACGCAAGGTTTTGCAAAAACTAGTATGTTGACCGTTATTATCGGAGCGGTGCTAAATCTTATTCTTGACCCGTTATTTATCTTTGTGTTTAATATGGGAGTCAAAGGGGCGGCGCTTGCTACCATCATTTCGCAGACAGTTTCGGCGATATGGGTTGTGCTGTTTTTGATTGGTAATAAGACAGTTTTGAAAATAAAACTCAAAAATTTCAAACTTGAATCGCGCATAATACTACCTGCATTATCCCTTGGACTTGCTCCTTTTATTATGAATTTCACAGAAAGCATACTAGGAATTTGCTTTAATATTTCTCTTCTTAAATACGGTGGCGATACCGCTGTGGGAGCAATGACAATCTTTATGAGTTTATCACAGTTCATCATTTTGCCCCTTATAGGGCTATCACAGGGCGCGAAACCGATAATGAGTTATAACAAAGGCGCAAAACTGCCCGAACGAATGAAAGAAACGCTCAAATTATTGCTTATGGTGGCAATGACGTATTCGTTTGTTATTTGGGGACTAATTATGATAACGCCACGAACGTTTGCCCAGTTGTTTACCGATAGTGAACAAATCATTGTTTACGTAGAAAAAATGATAAGGGTATTTTTGGCGTGCGGAGGATTGTTCAGCGCGCAGATTGTTTGTCAGCAAATGTTTGTCGCTTTGGGCAAAGCAAAAGAATCTTTGTTTATCGCTTTGCTAAGAAAAGTTATTATTTTAATACCGCTAATATATATTATGCCGTTAATATTTACTCAAAATCAACAGTTGGCAGTACTGTTAGCAGAACCGCTCGCCGACTTGATATCGGTTATCACAACAGTAATATTCTTTGGCGTTGTGTTTAAGAAAGAACTAAACAGTTTGCGAACGCAAAATCAACTTGAAGGCGTGTTGGAAAAAAATCAAAACTAATTTTGTCTTTTTTGTTTGCTAAGTAAAAAATATTATTTATAAAAATAAACCGCAAAGTTAAATTAACGTTGCGGTTTTGTTTTAGTGTTTTATATGATTGTTGTTTATTAGTGTTACAAAAAATGTATTATTGTTTTATATGTCTTTCAAATGTTTTCTTGCATTATAACTTTCGAGTTTTTCAAAATTTTTTTAGCCGTTATATTTTATTATAGTCAAAGATATTTTGTTTTTTCTTTTTTACAACACTTACTTATAGTTATTAGTTACAAGTCTTGTATTACAATGAGTTTTTCATTATGTCTACATTTTGATAACTAACAAAAGTCGGTAAACAAAAAAATTCTTCACTTTAATATAGTCAAAATGCTGTCAATCCTAATCAAGGAAAGAAATAAATTCGGGCATTTCTCCAACAAGGGGAGCAAGCCATTCGATATATTCTTTGGTTACGTTGTCTTTCTCTTTGGTAAGGAAATTCTCCGGCAAAGATTTTTCCGTTAGCATTACTTTTTCTATTGGAACAAGGGTAGTCTTTATTACGTAAGGTTTGGTTGATACTCTTTCTATGCCTATCATTATTCCGCCAAGATTATTTAATACTGCCTTGACTGCTTCTTCGCCAACTAACTGCGCTTCCTTTATATCGACTGCCGAAGCGTATTGCATTGAACAACGTTGAAAAATACCGGGTTTTTCGCTACGCGCTTTGATGCCAAGTTTTTCGATGACCAAATTAGCCAAAAATGACGAAACGTCGCCAAAATATGTTGCGCGACCGACTGTAAAGATAGGCTTTACTACTTGCTTGCCGTTTTTGTCTTTTAGTCCTTCTGACGCGACTACTGTTACTCCGCCTTTTTTACGGAACAAATCTTCCGCTTTTGTCAAAAACGCGTCTTGGTCGAACGCTATTTCAGGGCAAAGTATCATATCGGGCATTTCACCGCCGTTATTACCTGCTATCGCGCTAGATGCCGTCAACCAACCAACGTTACGTCCCATCGTTTCGATAACGCAAACGTGAATAGGCAAAGACTTGACGTCTTGCATAGTTTCTTTGACGGAGCAAGCGATATATCTTGCGCACGAAGCAAACCCCGGTGTGTGGTCGCTCTCGGCAATGTCGTTGTCAATAGTTTTTGGTATACCTACGCAACAAACACCGCTGTCTTTTACGATTTTGTAAAGTTTACCGCAGGTATCCATTGTTCCGTTACCGCCGTTAAATAAAACGTACTTGATATCGTGTTTGTTTAATATTGTCGCCATTTTATCGTAATCTTCGCTTTCAAGAGGAAATCTACTCGTTCCAATGGCAGTTGCAGGAGTGTTAGAAAGTAAAGACAGTTGCGATTCGGTAATATTTGTCAAGTCGATAAAATCTTCTTTTAGTACTCCCGTTGTGCCAAAACGCGCCGCAAATATTTTACCGTTGAAATTTGACTTTTTTAGTTGACGAAGCGCTCCCACAAGGGAGTTGTTTATGACAGTAGTTGGCGCTCCGCCTGTTACTATTAACAAATTACTCATTTTTTCTCCTTGAAAACCATTGGCTAATATGGATAGTATTTACAAATTGACCGTTTTATAGATATTTCTTTGTTTTTTATAAAAATTATTAAAAGTATCTAGTATTGACAATAATATAACACACTATTATTGTCGTCTTTCTCGTGATGATGAACTTCAAGGTGATAGTAACTCAATTATTCATCAAAAGGAAATGTTAAAAAAGTACGCTGAGGATAATAGTTTCAAAAATTTAGAGTTCTTTGTTGATGATGGATATTCAGGAACTAATTTTAATAGACCAGATTGGCAAAGATTAAATGCTAAAATAGATGATGGTCTTATAGGAACTATTATTGTTAAGGATATGAGCCGTCTTGGTAGAGATTATCTTCAAGTTGGTATTTATACTGAGATGGTTTTTCCTAACAATGATATAAGGTTTATCGCAATCAATAATGGTGTTGATAGTATTAATGGAACAGAAAATGATATGACTCCATTTATAAATATTTTCAATGAATATTACGCCAAAGACACATCAAGAAAAATACGAGCTGTTGTAAAAGCCAAAGGTGAATCTGGTAAGCCATTAACAACTGTTCCACCTTATGGGTATTTAAAAGATAAAGAAGATAAAAACAAGTGGATTGTTGATGAAGAAGCATCACTTGTTGTTAAAAGAATATTTGAATTATGTGTTAAAGGTTATGGTCCATCACAGATTGCAGATAAACTAACAGAAGAAAAAACAGACTCACCTGTCGCTCATATGGAAAAGTTAGGATTAAAAAGTTCTGCTCGTGCATCCAAAGATAGTGCTCCATACTTTTGGAATCCTAAAACTATTAGCGATATTTTATCTAAACAAGAATATTTAGGTAAAACTATTAATTTTAGAACATATAAAAAGTCTTTCAAGAATCACAAAACCTACTATAACCCACCTGAAAAATGGAAAGTATTTGAAAATACACATGAGACAATTATAGACAAAGAAACTTTTGATATTGTACAGCATATTAGAGAAAATCATAGAACTCGAACTAATCTTGGAG
>MVZM01000034.1 GCA_002068415.1 Tenericutes bacterium ADurb.BinA124 | reverse complement strand
TAAACTATCATCAAGTGGATATACAAGTCCATTTTGGGCGTGTAACTATACTTATGGTAGATATATAAACGAGTTAGGGCACATAATAAAAAAAGACACCGACTGCAATTAAATAAATGATTATGAGAAGAATAATATTAGGACTTTCATTATTAATTACGATTACAGGATTTAGCCAAAAGAATCAAATTCAAGTATTGACCAATGAGAAAATAATGGGAAAAAGCCTTGTTGATAGCCTTGTCGTTAAAGGAGTTGAATATGTATTTCCTGATAGGATTCATGAAACTTTTCTTGATACAACATCGGGATTTTTGACTGCTCAACTAAGAGGGTTAAGCAAAAATGGAAAATGGCTTAACAATACTGGAAATATTGTCCAGTACGACATTAAAAATCAAAAGGTATTATGGAGCAAAAAGATTGCTTACCAATCAAGCAATTTACAGCAATTCAGTAAAACAATGATTTATACTGTTGCCAATAAGAGTTATTGTCTTGATATTAATACGGGAAATGAACTTTGGGAAGTTAAAAACAACATCTACTTCGTTGACCCAATAAATAATATTGGCGTCGGATATAAATTCAAAAGCTCGACTGGATATTCGAATGAACTAGAAGGAATTGATTTAAAAAATGGCAATGTACTTTGGAAAAGAGATTTAAATAGAGAATATGGTTGGAATGATGTTTTTTACACAAATGATTCAACTTTGATTGTTGTTGCTGCTGGATTACATTCAATAAATATAAAAACAGGAAAAGGCTGGGATTACAATACAATTACAGGAAAAAAAGATTACACAGGAACGGTAGCTGCAAATGCGGTTGGAGTTGGTTTAGGTTTGCTTACAGGCACATTCGTTATGTCTACTGGACATGATTTAGTAAGAGATTTAGTATCTAATACTCTAACTGACAGTTCCAGTATATATTTGGCGTCAAAAGAACAACTTGTAAAAATAGACAAACAATCAGGTGAAACAATATGGAAGTTCCCATTTTCAAACGACTTAACAAGTAAATCTACTATCTTCATGAATGATAGCGTAATATTTATGCTTAATAAGGGAATGGCATTTATGGGTTACAGACAATTAGATTTTGGTAAGCCCTTCTTTGCGGCATTTGATAGACAGAATGGAAAACAGAAATTCTTATCATTAATAAATGTAAAAGACGAGCCTATTCTCAGTTATCAGATACAAAACGGTGAAATCTTTTTAATATTTAAAAACAGAATTTCAAAGTATTCAATGGAAACAGGTAATTTGATTGCCGAAAAGGACTTTCCGAAAGACAATTTTGGTGAATTAAAATATTTTGTAGGTAATCAAGTATTTATTACAAATCAAAATGGAGACTTAATAAGTCTTCAACAATCTGATTCCACTAAAGTGTTTGTGTTTACAAGTCAAGGTAAAACTTTATCCATAGACAGTGAATTAAATATTTCAAAAACATTAGAATACGCTGATTTAGGTATTTACTATCTGAGAGCAAAGAATTTTAAATTTATTGCAAAAGATAAAAAGACTTTGATTGTCAATAATAAAGGAAAAAGAATTGCGGAAATTAATGCTACCTCAAATGCCTTTATGATTGGTAATTCTTTATATGACACTCAAGACAAGAGTTTTATAACAATAGATTTAAGTGAAATGATGAAAAATGAATAAATTACGTGCCCTAACATCGTGTATAAAACATTTGGCAGACAGTGGTTTATCGAGCGGCACAGCTCGTATCAAAAGTAGTTGTAACTTGATAAGAAATCGCTTCAAAATGCCAAACGTTTCATACACGTAGCCGTTAGTGGCAAGTATAACAACGAAAACAACCAGACAAAATAACAAAGAAATATGAAACCAATTTTTACAATACACGCAGGAGAATATTTAGTGGCTGCTGAAATTGAAAAGACATTAAAGGAAGTAACAGTTTGGTTGCCAAGCAAGGACACAGGAATAGACCTTTTATTGACTGACAAATCAAATAAGAAAACGACATCTCTTCAAGTAAAATTTTCTAAGGATTTCAACACAACGCACGCAAAAGAAAATTTACGACAGAACATTAAAGGGACAGGTTGGTGGACACTAAATAAAGAAAAAATTGAAAATTCACAGGCGGACTATTGGGTTTTCATAATTTACAGTCTTGAAAGAAAAACGCACGACTACATTATAATTGAACCTCAAAAACTGTTAGACATTTTCAAAACACTTAAAAGAACTAACAAGACATTGCATTGCTACTTCACTGTTACGACTGAAAATAAAGCATTTGAAACTCGCGGACTAAAAAAGAAGGAAATGAAAGAATTATACGAAGGGACTTACACAAATAAAGAACGTGACGTAACAACATTTTTAAACAATTGGAAACAAATAACAGACAAACTGAAATAATAATACCAGCCACTAACAGCGTGTATGTGGCAATAGCGGGTGAAGTGGTAAATCAAAGGTCTGTGCTTCTAAGAAACTTTGTGCTAAACGGACAGGAAAGTGCTTCTAATCCGCTACTGCACATACACGCAAACCGTTGGCGGTCATGCTAAAAAAAAGAAATCTACTACTGACATAGGGTTGTCATTTGATAAATTTACTTTTGGATTTTAACAAATAAAGGAGACAAAATATGAAACATGAATGGAAAAAAAATGAGAAACAATTTTATTTGCCGAAAAACAAACCTGAGCTGATAAGTGTTCCAGAATTTAAATTTTTCACAATTGAAGGAAACGGAAATCCCAATGATGAATTTTTTGCTGAATACATTGGGGTTTTATATTCTTTATCCTATGGAATTAAAATGAGTCCCAAAAAAGGGATAGAACCCAAAGGATATTTTGATTACACTGTTTACCCACTTGAAGGGGTTTGGGACTTAAATGAAAAAGCAAAGAAATCATTTGACGGGACAATAAATAAAAACGATTTAGTTTTTAAATTAATGATACGTCAACCTGATTTTGTTGATAAAGATTTTGCCTTGCAAATACTTGAACAGACGACAAAGAAAAAACCACATGATTTATTAGAACAAGTGAGATTTGAAGAAATAATTGAAGGTGAATGTATTCAAATGCTGCATTTAGGCAGTTATGACAATGAACCTGAAAGTTTTAAACTCATGGAAAGTTTTGCTGAGCAAGAAAAATATAGTCGAAAATCAAGAACTCACAGAGAAATCTATCTGAGTGACGCAAGAAAGGTTTCCCCCGACAAATTAAAGACTGTTTTGAGATTTAATGTTGAAAAGAAATGAAAAAGCACGAACCGCCAACAAAGTGTATATGCCATAAGGGTTTCGGAGGGTATTCAAGCATTGTAGCCCGATCAAACTTTCGTGTCGGTGGACAGGTAACTACTACGCAATCCCTTACGGCACATACACTCGAACGTTGGGCGGCATGCAAAAAAGACACTACAAACATGAATGATTATGAGTAAATATCAGACTATCGAGATTTCTGAAAAACAATTAGAGGATTTGATACGTCAAACCCCAGATAACATTGAACCAGGATTAAAATATATTGACCATCAAAGATTTACGAATAGGGGACCACTTGATTTATTAATGGTTGATAGTGGTAATGCACTTGTTGTTGCAGAATTAAAAGTTGTAGAGGAAGATTCCATGTTGGTTCAAGGGATTGATTATTATGACTATATATCCAGAAACTTAGAAGGATTTGCAAGAATTTACAAGGATTATAATATAGACCCCAAACAGTCTATTAGATTAATCCTGATTGCTCCGAGCTTTTCGATTTCATTGATTAGTAGGTGTAAATGGATTGATATTCCAATATCATTGTTTACGTTTAAAGCTATAAAACTTGAAAACGGTAAAGAGATTATTCCAGTTTTTGCTGAAACAACAATTCCTTCAACACCTGAGATTTTAGAGTCTTATAGTCTTGACGATAGGCTTAAATATATAACAGACAATGATTCGAGAAATAATGCAAAGAATCTACTAAAGGATATTCAAGATTGGGATAAAACCAATATATTAATTGAGCCGACAAAATATGATATTTCATTAAAAAGTTCTGGACGAGTATTTGCCTATCTTTCTCCAAGACGACAGTTCTATGTAATTTACACATACGATACTGAGAAAAAATGGACAGGATACCCAATAAAAGATAAAAATGACCTTGAAAATGCAATCCAACTGATGAAAATGAATATAGAAAGAATAAAATAATGCACGACCGCCCAACACATGGTATAGTGCATGCGGGTTTCAGAGGTATGCGAAGGTTTGTAGCTCGTAAAAAAAGTCGGTGCAAACTGATAGGAAATCTCCTCGTAATCCCGCACGACACCATACCATCAAACGTTGGGCACAAGCTTAATAGAACATTTATCATCAAAAAATTATTTATTATGAAACACCCATGTAAGGTAGTTTGCACAACCGAGTTTACGAGTTCACCGTAG
>MVZM01000033.1 GCA_002068415.1 Tenericutes bacterium ADurb.BinA124 | reverse complement strand
TTGTAGTCTTTGCGTTTAGCCTTAATACGGAGTTGGTTCGGTTTTTCATGCGGTTTTTTGGTTAATTTCAACACCAATTTAACCCCAATTTTTATGAATGCAGCCAGACCCGACAAATCAACCCCGCAAATGCGTCCAAATTTGCTAGTAATGATCTTCTACCGTTTCGCGTGGTGGTATCACTCGCTAGCCTTTCGCGTTGCCTGCGCAGTCTACGAGAGTCGTATAGCTTATTTTGAGCTGGAAGGTTACAACCTCGATGCTTTCATTTTCACGGGCTCTCTGGATATTGCTCATAAGAACATTACGAACCTGTGTCAAAGGAATAATCTTCCTAGCGTTCCTTTTCATTCGTTCGTTACCATGCTTCGATCAGGTAAGCCCGTCCGGTTTCAAAAGTCTGGCCGTTGGGTCTCTATAATCGCGTACCTACACCCTTGAAGGAGAAAGAAGGCACACCATAGCCGAACGCACATAAACGAAAGCGCGCGGCTATGGTGTGCCTTGCTGGCGCACGCACGTATGTAAAAATTTAGGTATAGCTGAGTGTCGAGGTTTGATAAGCTGTCAAGTCCGGCCCGCCCGCGGCCACGCACTGGACGGGGGGTCTGGGGGAGGGCGTGGCCGCCATAGGGGGCGGACAAAAAATAAGAGTGGCCGGCCGACATTGCCCCCAGCAATGAAAATAAACGGCCGGCCACGAGTGCAAGTACTTTTTTTAAAGTGGCCTACCATAGCCCCGCAGGGAACAAAATATAAGGCTTCCGCAGACCAAGGGGCGTGCCAAAAAGAAAACTGCAAGTGCCACATAAAAAAATAAAATTAACTGGCTGGGCATTTTCCTGCCAGACAACTAGGCTCTTGCAGTTTTCTTTTTGGCGCGAGCATTGGCCTGCGGCCTTTAAAAAAAGTGCGCAGCACACCTTATTAACCCTAGGGCATGGCGAAGCATGCCAAGGTTTGTGCGATGGGCTGTATTGGGGAGCGTTCGGATTACTCAAAGCGTTTTATCAGGGCTTTGATAGACTGAAGACTCTGTTCAATTTTTGAATCCATCAACTCAATCATGACACTAAGCTCATACTTTAATTTGACAGAGCATCCGTATTTATTCTTCAGAGCGATACAGAAAACTTTAAAAAAATGCTGATAGGTCAATGTTGAATAGGTTGATATCAAAGGGCAAATTAATGAGTCTTTCCCTGTGAGTTTCTTCAGGTCTTCAAACATTGAAAGCGCATAACTGTCAAGTCTGGTTTCTAGTGTTTCTTCTAATGCTCGTTTGATTGATTCGTCAGACATAATTTTGGGATTAATGGTTAAAATGGACAATCTATTTCAAGTTGTGGAGAAGCTTTATTGATCGATCTTATGTATTGAACTTTTTCAGATTCAATCGGGGGCCGGTCTTGATTTGATTTTGGTTTTGGTAGGTAAATTTCTTTGAAGCACTCAGACCAATGGGTTAAAAGTTTGCGATAGATTTCCCTACTGTGCACGGATGTGAACCCTAGAATGTCGCCACTGAATACGGTGATTTTTTCATCTTCAAATTTTCTGAAATTGATTGAGTGACTAATTTTATTTATGAGGGCTGCTGTCTCTGTGTCGATTACTGTTTCATAGGGTTTAAGCTTTTTCAAATCTTTCGAACAATCCCAGATTTTCCCTCTTATAACTCGCTCACCTCCGCCCTTTGAAACGTACTTCATAACATAACTTTCTATTGAGTCTAGGTTTTGGATTTTGTGAATGTCTGTAGAGTTTGGGTTCCTGTGCTTGTGTTCCACTTCGAAGGCTGAAACGTAGCCAAGTTTTTCAATCGATACATTCCACAGTTCGCGAACTGATTGCCACTTGATGTAGCTATCTACAATGATGTGAAAGTGTAGGTTACCGTTCTTCTGTGTTTCACATATCCAGAAGTATTGTTGCACGTTGTAACGTCTTTGAAGGTTGATAAGAAAATAATTGAGGGCTACCCGTTTGATCTCGCAGTCATTGTGTTTTTGTGCTGCCGGTAAGGTGAGTGTAATGAAAGTAAGGTAAGGGCGTTTCGGTACCACGATCTTGGCTTTTGCCTTTCGGTATTCAATTACACTATTAAGCCATGGTGACAAGATTTTTTTGATACGACTTTTTCCCTTCACTGATAGATAGCCATTGAACTGACCTCGAGTTAAATTTTTCTCGTTCTCTTTTTGTCGATCGGTTTTTCTGGGTGGAAATTCTATGACTTTGTAAATGACAAGGGAGTTTTGATACAGTCGCGCGACTTCGTACTCTGGGAGGGTAATTGCCATTTTTGTCTGTTGTAGAGTGGGAGAACTGACAAGCCAATGAGCAAGAGTAGGGATAAAGTTCGAATTAAGCTATTAAAGGGGGTCAATTTAGAATTAGTCTAAATGAAAATAGACCCGCTCCCACAGGTCTATAATCTTTGGTAGAATGTCAACTACCAGCCAGAATGGCAATGTAAATATGACATTCAGTCGTATTAAAAGCAAGTGCCCCAGAATCGACCGCCTACGGTGGGATTTGGGGCACTTATTTAGCTTTTGAGCGGGTCGGGTTCAGTCCTTAGTAAGTCTATCCCTAGTGCATTACCTCCGCTGTTCCGACTTGAAACAAACATAGTAATATTACTATTTAGAATCAATCTTAATTTCTCTCAGCCTTCGCTGGATAGGAGGATTGAATATTTGCTAAAAGCTATTTTGGTCATTCTCCGTATATCGATAGACTTTGAATGATGTGTTTTGGAGCTGTTATCTTCTTTCCCGTGAATCCGATTGCTTTTGGTTTTGATACCGTGTACCCATTGTAAGACACTAATGAGTTTGGGTTGACATAGCTAAAATTATTTGATGACGGTTGATAGAGCCCACCGGGAGACCATGTTGCCGTGGTTGCCAGATAATTGTATTTGTATCGAAGTGCTGTTTGAGCAAAGCGAAATGCTCTGAACCGTATTTGTTTAGTGGCTTTAAGAAGTTGGGTTGTGGTGTGCATTAGGTATAGATCGAGGTCGTTTGGTACCTGAAAGTTGCTTAATAGATAAGGTTCATTTGTATCTAAGAAGGCTCCGCAGGTTTGCCAGTGGTGATTCCAGTCAAGCCGGTAAGTTCTTTCACTAACCAAGTATGCACGAATGATAACAGGGTAGTAGAGTCTCATTAATAATTCAAGTTGTTTTGCTCTGTTGTTATTCAAAATCAATCCTGAACTTAGATTAGGGGCTTCAATTATAGTTTTACCTGTTATGATGTTCTTTCCCTTTCTTCTGTATCCAGTCACATTATCTATTGATCCTGAAATTCCTCCGGTTATTCCTGAATTAATTTTTGCCATAGCTTGAGAGTTTGAAGAGTTAAAAAAGAGCCAGATCAAGTATTGACCTGGCTCTTTGTAGTGGTTGTAAAAAAACTTCTTAAGCTCCTACCACATTAGCCGTGTAGACGCTGTCCGATACTTTGGAAATATTCGGACGACTGCAAGAGGTGTAAACCTTCAAAGCATCAGCGGCCACCATTACAGCATCTGGAATTGCATAAGGTGAACCGTTTCTTACGTCATTGCCTGCGTCTACAATCCAATAATCCTGAGTCGCATTGTACACAACGAAAATCATTTCATCAGTAGCAAGTGCGTCTGCGGTACCTGAATTGTCAGTCCATGAAACAGTGATCGTATTTCCCGCAGCTGTCGAAACTACTCCAGTAACTACAACACCAAGAAGAGCGCCACGGGTTGAATAAAAATCTGCATACGTTGTGAACGTGGTACCAACGAATGTATCGATGTTCTCTTTTACAAACGCGTTGTAACCTGACATTCTTTGGGCGAATGGGTTCCAGTACGGTTGAATAAGAGCGGCCAACAAGATACGAGCGGCTTCAACGATGCCGGTCATCTTTTCGCGTTGGGCAACTTGGCCAGCCGTTTGAGGGTTGGCAACAGAAAGCGGAAGTGACTTAAGAACAGCAATTCCCTTCCATGAACTGCCGACAATGTTTGCGACTTTACCGGAGAATCCTCCTAGTATGCCTTGCCTGATTACTCCCATGAATTATAGTACTGACGGGGTTAAATGCCAGTGATCAAATGTATGAATCTTATTTAGAATCAATCTAATCTAAGATTAAAAATCCTTCAAATTGGGTTCTATTGTCTTCTTCTGGTGTACTGGTTGGGTCTTTTTACTGGTGGTCCTTCGTGTTTGATCTTGATAACTCCATTTCTTTGGAATGTCAGGATATCTGTTGAGTCTGCTAGTTGGTTGGTGATTCCTTTCAGGACTCTGGGTGATTGATAGCTAATCTTTGCCATAATATGAGGTAGAATTTTGTGATTTGTGACCTAGTACGTTTGCTGTTAAGGCTTCATCTTTCGAAGTATTTCTCACATTCTTTGCCTTCTCGTTTCGGAAAATTCCTGTGACTGTCATGTGTTTTCTTCCCTTCTTTTGAGTTGTCATTCCGTGGCGTTTCATCAGTCTGATTGCTGCAAAGATGTTTAAATACTGGAATGGATCTGTTTCTAAATTCTTCATCTTTCTTAAGTAAGCTGAACACTGAAAATCATAAACGTATCTATCGCGTGAACCCTTGGCGCCTTTGATGTGTAGTCCGCCTTCATCACTGATTTGTTGCCAGCTTGCTTTTAGGATTTCATTAATTCTGGATCCGGAAACCTGTAGAAGTGAGAAAACAAAATACCATTTCCCGAGTACGGGTTTAAGCTTTTCAATCTGACTTCTTTGACCTGGGCTTTGGTCAGTCTGGATCCGGCCGGGCTGCAAATGTGTTGTAGTCTTTGCGTTTAGCCTTAATACGGAGTTGGTTCGGTTTTTCATGCGGTTTTTTGGTTAATTTCAACACC
>MVZM01000032.1 GCA_002068415.1 Tenericutes bacterium ADurb.BinA124 | reverse complement strand
ATTCGTAATATTTGAAATAAATCTAAGTGTATAATTCTACAACGAGTTTATTGTTTGTTGGTGGCAAAGTCGGGAAGATTGATTGCAATCGCCGATTGCAAAAATGTGGCTAAGGCTGGTTTGCAAGTAATAGTTAGTGATAATGGTGGTATTATCTCTTAATAAATCTATTTTCGCAACCGTTTGCGGATTAGAAAAGATTAAATAGTCAAAAGTTAGCTTATGATTCGTCGCGTAAGGCGATACTAATATTTGTTCTTCACCAACCACTAGAAAGTTAATATTGGTAAAAAGGTGAGTTGGGATGGGGGCATTGGTAATAATCAACAAATCATAATGCATAGTATTTTTCCTTTGCTTGTAATTATACTAAAAAATTACATGAACTTCAACCGAAAAAGAAGTAGTCAAAATTATATCTTTATGTTAAAATATAATAGTATTATGAAAGGAATTGTTTATGGGTTTAACGGCGGGAATTGTTGGTTTACCAAATGTCGGCAAATCAACCTTATTTAATGCGATTACCAAATCCCATGTGCTGGCGGCCAATTATCCCTTTGCTACCATTGACCCCAATGTCGGGGTCGTTGAGGTGAAAGATGAGCGACTTGACCGGATTGTGGAAATGGTTAAACCAAGAAATGTTGTGCGGGCGACCGTCTCCTTTACCGATATTGCCGGTTTGGTAAAAGGGGCTTCATTAGGAGAAGGTCTTGGCAATCAATTTTTGTCACATATTCGTGAGGTAGATGCGATTTGCCAAGTAGTTCGATGTTTTGATGACTCCGATGTCATCCATGTGACGGGCAAAATTGATCCGATTAATGATATTGAAACCATCAATTTGGAATTGGTTTTGGCCGATTTAGATATTGTCCAAAAACGAATTCCCAGAATTGAAAAGAAAGCCCAACTGAAGGTTGAAAAAGACGCAGAAACAGAATATTTAGCGCTTAATAAAATAAAAAAGGTTCTTGAGGAAGGTCACTTTGCAACTTGCGCCCACCTTAATGAAGAAGAAATGGCTTTGGTTAAGAATTATAGTTTATTAACTTTAAAACCGATGATTTATGTCTTAAACATTTCCGAACAAGAACTTAATCATGAAAGCGATTATGTAAAAAAAGTTCGCACTTATGCTGAAAGCACGGCAACACCAACTGTTGTCATCAGTGCGAAGATTGAAGAAGAAATAAGCGGTCTTGATGAGGAGACAAAACAAATGTTTCTTTCTGATTTAGGGATGACTGAAAGCGGTTTGGACTTGTTAATCAAACAAACATATGATATTTTAGGATTGGCAACCTATTTTACGGCTACGGAAAAAGAAGCTAGGGCTTGGACTTTCAAAAAAGGCATGAAAGCTTCTCAATGTGCTGGCATCATTCATACTGATTTTGAACGGGGTTTTATTAGAGCGGAAATCATTGCCTATGAAGACTTTATTCGTTTTGGCGGCATGGTCAAAGCTCGTGATGCCGGGAAAATGCGTTCCGAAGGGAAGGACTACATGTTTAAAGATGGCGATATTGCTTTGTTTCGGTTCAATGTTTAATTGAGGTATTTATGAAAGCATTCATTCTTAATGTTGGTGAAGAAGTATTACAAGGAAAAATTGTCAATACCAATGCCAGTTTTTTATCAAAAGAACTACGGAAAGTAGGGATTGAAACTGCTCGAATAGTTGTTGTTGGTGACAATGAGCTAGCCCTCAAGCAAGAAATCAAGGCTTTTCAAAACAGCACCATGGACATTTTGATTACGACTGGCGGATTAGGCCCCACTCATGATGACCTAACAAAAGAAGTGTTGGTTGATTGCTTAAATTTAAAAATGACGGTTAATAAACAAGCCGAAAACTTATTAAAGGATTATTTTGGGAATAATATGGCCCCTTGCAATCAAAAGCAAGCTTATTTTCCTAAAGAGGCTTTGATTATTGAAAACCATTTAGGGACGGCCGATGGTGCGATTATTGAACAAGATGGGAAGATTTATATTGTCTTAGTCGGACCGCCTTATGAAATGAATCCCATGGTCATTGATTCGGTTATTCCTTATTTAAAAACTAAAACCAATATGGTAATCCAAGCAAAAGATTATCTCGTGATGGGGAATGGTGAATCTTTTTTTGAAGAGTTATTAAAGCCTCTCATTAGTCAAACCCCCTATGTCAGTATTTCACCCTATGCCAGTTTAGGAAAGATTAGATACCAAATTGTTGGGACGGGTAATTTTCAAGAAGCTTTTTTGGAAATAAACCGCCAATTTAAAGAGCTAATGCAGGATTATATCATTAGTGAACAAAATGAGGAAATTGAAGAAGTCCTTGTTGCACTTTTAAGAAAGCGCAACTTGACCATCGCTTTTGGTGAAAGTTGTACCGGGGGCATGTTAGCAGCAAAATTAATTAATGTTCCCCATGCTTCCGATGTAATCAAAGAAAGTTTTGTTGTTTATAGTAATGAAGCCAAAATTAAATACTTACATGTCAATGAAGCAACCATCACTCAATATGGTGCTGTCAGTGAACAAACGATTGAACAGATGTTGAACGGTTTATTTTTAGAAACGAAGGCCCAAGTTTGTGTAGCTGTGAGCGGTATTGCCGGACCGAGTGGTGGAAGTAGTGAAAAACCGGTGGGGTTGGTATATTATGGCATCAAAATCAACAATCAACAAATTATCGAACATCGGCACTTCAAAGGCAATCGGGAAATGGTAAGGCAAAGAACAACGCTTTTTGTTTTATTCCGATTATGGCAGTTGCTAAAATAAAAAAAAGTTGCCTTGAAAGGCCAAAAATGGTATAATAATTATGTTGTAAATTTGATGGAGGATATAAAAATGGAAGAAAAAAATTATATCAATGAGCAATTATTAAATAAAATTGCGACGGAACAAAATGTCAAGATAAACCAAATTCAAGCCGTTTTAAAGCTGATTGAAGAAGGTGGGACCGTTCCTTTCATTGCTCGTTATCGGAAAGAAGTAACCGGCGGCCTTGATGAAGAACAAATCCGCGCTATTTTTCAAGAATGGGAATATGGGCAAAAATTAGCTGAGCGCAAAGAAGATATCATGCGCTTGATTGATGAAAAAGGAAAGTTGACGGAAGAATTAAAACAAGAAATTATTAAATGTAATAAATTAGCGGAATTAGAAGATATTTATCGGCCTTATAAGGAGAAAAAGAAAACCCGAGCGACTGATGCTAAACAAAAAGGTCTTGAACCTTTGGCACTTTATTTGTTAAGTTTTCCTACTGAAGGCGATGTTTTGCTGGAAGCCGAAAAATATGTTACTAAAGAAGTAACGGAAGAGCTAGAGAAAAATAATTTGGTTGTGAAAAACGCTAAGGAAGCTCTTCAAGGAGCAATGGATATTATTGCCGAGATTGTTTCTGATGAGCCCAAATATCGGCGCTGGATTCGCAGTTTCTTTGAACGAAGAGCGGACCTTACCGCTACACTTAAAGATTCAACATTGGATGAAAAGAAGGTTTACGAAATGTACTATGATTATCGTGAACCAATTAGTTCAATTAAGAATAAGTTGCATCGCGTTCTCGCCATTAATCGTGGGGAAGCGGAAAAGGTCTTAAAAGTAGCAATTAATGAAGATGTCGAACATGTTTTACGGTTCTTGCATCGGCAAATAATTCCCAATACCGAACCGGTGTCCATTTCGGTTGACTATGTTAAGGCTGCTATTGAAGATGGGTATCGTCGTTTAATTAGATCATCAATCGAACGGGAAATCCGCTCTGAGTTAAAAGAAAAAGCCGAAGACCAATCAATCAAAGTTTTCGCTGAAAACTTAAAGCGATATTTATTAACACCGCCGATGAAAGGCAAAGTAGTATTGGGGGTTGACCCCGCTTATCGAACTGGTTGTAAACTAGCTGTTGTTGACGCTACGGGGAAAGTTCTTGAAAAAGGGATTATTTATCCCAATCAACGCAATGTGAAAGAACAAGTTTCTGATGAAAGAACTGAAAAATCGGTTAAGACGATTTTGAATTTAATTAAAAAATATGATATTGAAGTCATTGCGATTGGCAATGGAACAGCTAGCCGGGAAACAGAAAGTTTTATTGCTGATACCTTAAAGCTTGCTGACCGCGAAGTTTATTATATCATTGTCAATGAAGCAGGTGCTTCTATTTATTCAGCAAGCGAGATTGCTAGGGAAGAATTTCCGGATTATGCCGTTGAAGAACGCTCAGCCGTTTCCATTGCTCGCCGTTTGCAAGATCCCCTGTCTGAACTTGTGAAAATTGATCCCAAATCGATAGGAGTTGGTCAATATCAATATGATGTCAGCCAGTCTAAATTAAATGATTCACTTAATTTTGTGGTTGAAACGGCTGTCAATAGCGTTGGCGTTAACATCAATAGTGCTTCCTATTCCTTATTGCAAAGAGTTTCTGGTTTAAATGCGAAAACAGCTAAATTAATTGTCAAGCATCGTGATGAAAACGGAATGTTTAAAAACCGTAAAGACATCAATATTAAAGGCCTAGGGCCTAAAACTATGGAGCAAGCTATTGGTTTCTTACGCATCCCTGATGGTGAAGAAAAACTGGATATGACGAGCATCCATCCGGAAAGTTATGAAAAAGCGGAAATCATTTTAAGTAAACTAGGTTTCACTAAAAATGATATCGGTTCTTCGGAATTGGTTGAAGCCATCAACAAAGCTGATCGTAAGGAGTTGATTAAAGACTTAGATATTGGAGAATACACTTTCAATGATATTTTGGATGCTTTTGTTGCTCCTTTGCGCGATCCTCGTGATGTCTTTGATAAACCAATCTTACGAAATGATGTTTTAAATATTGAAGATTTAAAGCCCGGAATGGAATTGCAAGGAACAGTGCGAAATGTTGTTGATTTTGGAGCATTTGTTGATTGCGGAGTCAAAGAAGATGGTTTGGTCCATTTATCAAGAATGAGCAAAAAATTTATTAAACATCCCCTTGATAAAGTTAGTGTTGGCGAAATAGTAAAAGTTTGGGTTGTTAGTGTTGATGTTGCTAAAAGCCGAATTGAATTAACGATGATTCAACCCAGTAACAATAATGAAACCAATAGTTAAAAGCTATTGGTTTTTTTTAAAAAAAGTGATATAACCCGAGTTTGCCACTTCCTCAAAACAGAAAACGTCCATTTCTGAACGTTTTTTGCTTAAAAACATATTAA
>MVZM01000031.1 GCA_002068415.1 Tenericutes bacterium ADurb.BinA124 | reverse complement strand
ATAAATTCTATAATTTTATTATCCATCTATGCGATTTTTTTATGTTGTGGGGCTCTTCTGCAATTGCACCCAACGGTTTGCGGCTTGGCGTAGTGGCGGATTTTTAGCACAAGAGTTCAATCGAAGAACTGCACTTGAATCTACCACAAAACTGTCATACGAAGCACTACACCCGCCATTACGCCAAACCGCTGTTATCGGCTGCCCTTCTTTCTTTTGTTCCGTTACTCACCATAAATTTCTTTCAATATTTCGTCTAATCGTGTATTTAAGTCTCCGTTAAAATCGCTGTTAGGAACATTTAATGCGTTAAGCACATTTTGAAAACGTTTGTAACCGCTATCATTACGTAATTCTATCCAATGAACATTTAACATTTCTGCTTGCTTTTTATTTTTGTCTGAAAGTTTATCTGCTAAAAAAATGTCTGGTTCTCTTGCAAAAATTGCATCTGCACTTTCAGGATTTCCTTTGCCCATTAACTTTACTTCTGTTCTAAGTTTTTTACCATCTCTTGAAAGCACATAAAAATCTACTTCTCTAAAACTTTCTGGATTACCTTCTTGTATGTGATATTCAAACGGTACATTGAAAAGCATACAGAGCGTAGTCATTAATGGCTTTTCAACTTGTTTGCCGACAGCACTCCACATACCGCCACGAATTTCTGCTCGTTTAACTGCAATAGTATTAATTACGATTAAACTTTCTGCTACTGTTAAATCAACTGCAACGTCTTTGAATTTTATGGAAAGTTTTATTTCAAAATTATTACCGTTGAAAACCAAATCGTTGATAGTTTTTTGTAACCTGTTGTAGTTATCATAAGAGGCTTGAATAACGACTTCTTTTTTGGATGAGTTGAAAGCATTTGTAATTGATTTCATATTTAGCCCTGAATTAATAGCAATTTGTTCTTTAGGTAAATCAGGATTTAAAAACACTTTTTTATACCAATCAGATTTCTCGCCAAGTGTATCAATTTTTGCATAAACAACTTGCTTGAAAAAGCTAATACAATAGTCTAAAAATATCTCATCAATAATCACCAAAACTTCATCTCTGTAATCTTGATTTGAAATGACTTTTTTGATGATATTTTTCTTTGCGTCTGTATTTAGTGGCATAATTACTTTATTGTTTCTTTGAACTCATCAAGAGTTAAAAATTTTGTTTCAATTTTGTCGAATATTTCCTTTGATTTTTTTGATTTCATATAATCAAAGTATGTTTTGTCTTTTTCTGTTAGGAAAAAATATCGTCCTAAACTTTTTGCTGTTTTACCAACTGTACCGCTACCTGCAAAAGGGTCAAAAACTAAGTCTCCTTTGTATGAATAATATTGAATAACCCTTTTGCAAAGCTCTACAGGGAAAACTGCTGAATGAACTTTGTCGAAACAAGGGTCAATTTTCCAAACGTTTGTTGTCTCATAGCCTTCAGGAACTTTACTGTCTTGAACAGTTTGCCAATCGTATTGGCGAATGTTCCAATCTAAAAGTTTATCGGTAGATTTTCTGTAAACCATCAAATACTCAGTAACTGAATTAGGTTTATAAGCAAGTGGTTTTCTGTGCTGTTGGAAGCCACCAATGCGATTTTTTACACTTGCTTCAGGTTTCATCCATACAATGTCGTCAATAAACTCCCAACCCATTTCTATTAAATATGGGTGAATATCAAAAGGAATAGGGTAGCGTTTACTGCTGTGAGCCCTGCTAATTCTTGGTATTATTATTGGCGAAGTGTTTACAATTAAAAATCTGCCTTCTTTTGTAATTCGATGAACTTCTTTAAACACTTCTGCAAGAAATTTTAAGTATGCTTTGTAACTTGGATATATTGAATAATCTCGGGCGTTATAGTAAGGCGGTGATGTGAATGTTAAATGAATGCTCTCGTCTTTGAGTAATTTCATTGTTTCAATTGTATCGGCATTAACGACTACATTTCTTAAGTAGTCATATGTCTCGGTGTGTGGTTGAGCGTTTTTGTCTTTCTGTTCAGCAAAATATTCTTTGTAGATAATAGTCCGCACCATTTCATTTTCGTGATTTAGCAATGATTTTAAGCTGGCATCAACTTGGCTATCTCCTTTGAATACAAGTAGTCCACGAATAGCTTGGCAAACAATTTTTGGGTCGTTGTCTTGCAGAATTTCTGTCAATATAGTTTGCCCCTTTTTTGTTCTCATTCGTCCAATTGATGATACAGCTTCACGTCTTACGTTTGTATCGCTGTCATTTAAAGCAGTTTGTTTGAGAAGTGGCAAATATTCTTCATTCCCCAATTTTCCTATGGTCTTAATCGCCCAAAGTCTTACGGTCGAGTTTTTATTTCCAAGTAAGTCAGGCAAGAAACTTCCGTCAAAGTCTTTAGGTAATTTCCCTAAGTTTTCAAGAATTAAAATCAAAGAACTACTGTCTCGATAGTCTTTCAAAAGGCGTCCAATAGCACCGTTGCCGTTGTTTTTCAGGTCTTTGATATATTCTTTTGTCAGCATAGTTCTTTTGTTAGTTAATGATTTTCAAAGTTACTTTTTTATCTGTAAAAACTCACTACAAGTTGCTTTAAGTTTTAAACAATTTTTTTATTTCAGTCAGGCGAGTCCGATGCTGCACTGTCGCAAAAATATGGTTGCCGATAACGGTGACGCATATAGCCAGTGGCGGTTTGCGGGGTGCGTCATTGTCCAGTTACACCGAACTTGATGCGGGGTAGAACGTTTCAAGTTCGCACTTACCCCGCCATTGGCTATATGCGATGTTATCGGCAGGTTTTCTTGTTTCTATATTTTCTCAATCAATTTACTTTTTACAATTTCGTATGCTTCTTGCGGATTGAAAGTTAATGACGGACGAAGCAATGCTTGCGTGTCGTTCAAAAAGATTTCTTCCTGCATTTTTTCTTCCATATTTGCCAAATAGACGGTTTGCGAGGGCGATTCGCCATCTGAAAATTCAATGTATTCACGATAGCATTTTACAACGTTGTCGGGGTTTATGTTTGGATTTTCCAATGCTTTTTGTAAATCAAACAAATCCCGTCCTTTCTTACGCTGATATAATGCCCTAAGTTTCGTACCAACCAATTCGTCTAATTGATAAGTAGTAATTTCACACGAGCCATTAAACCACTGACTTTTAACTTCAAACGGTATTTTTGCGAAACCGAGTACGGTAAAATGCTCTTTGCAGTTAATTTCCACTTTCAGGCGAATAGAAACAATCGGCGGAAAAGTTGATTCTGTTTTGAAAACCAACGTGTTGTTGTTTCGTTTTTGCTTGATAACTGGCTTTCCAAGAAAAGATAAAACTTCACGCAATCTGTCAAGTATAACACCGACACTTCCGGGTTGAATCTGTACTAAATCAATGTCTTCGGAATATCTCGGCTGTGGCGACAAATAAAGTTTGTGCAATGCCGTACCACCACGAAATGCCAAGTGCGAAGACAAAAAATTGTCATTATAAATTGCCACTAATGCACGACAAATAATAAGGTCTTGTTCAACCATTTGTGCATCTGTCCAAGGCACAGTTTCTTTCCATTCAATAATATGTTCTTTTGGTATCATAAATCGTCAATTTCTATTTCCTCGTTAATAATGAGCTTCCATTTGTCATTTATTTGAAAATCAACATAATTTCTCTTTTTTGGAAGTACCGATAAAGGATATTTTCTAAATTTTATTTCTGCTAATTTTGATTTTTCAAACAAAGAATTTGCTAACTCACTAAATTCCAGCAAATCAAGCAAGTAACCTAACCGTTGAATAACAGCAACATTTAGTATTTTCAAAAATTCCTCACTTATTTTTTCAAAATTTATATTTTCTGCCAATTCACTCAAAACTGTTGCTATACGATTGATTCCGCCTACTTTTTTTTCGTAAATTATTAAGTCAAACGCCGTCAACTCGGGGCAAGAAACATTTACATAGCCACTACTTACCATTACTTGCGTAATATACTGCATTGGTATATTTTTTTTTGTTACAAAATTGATTCTTATATCGTCTTTTTGTTTATCTCTCAAAATCCGTGAACTGGTAATTACAAAAAATTCCATTGGTGCTTGGTGCGCTGCACCTTGCAATGCTGCTGCACTTAACAATGATACATAATAATCTTTGCCCAAAAATTTCATTAATTTATCAATATATTCCATTGGCGGAACAACGGCTTTAAGTCCATATTCAGGTAAAATAACTGCATAAAAATCACGCCAGACCGACTGTATTTTTTTCTTTTTTGAAAGGCGGTTTAACGCATTTCTAATACTGAAATACGACATTGCAGGAAATTGATTTTCAACTTCTTGTTTAGAGAAAACTGTTTTACCTCGTTTTGGCAAATCTTCTACCCATTGCCCTATCTTATTATATTCTTCCATTTAGAATACACTTTTACAGTTCATCTGCAAAGATACATGTTTTTCGTGTATTATTGCAGATATAAAGATAATATTTCTTTTTTGAGTTTCCTTACAACCACTGCTCATTCTCACTTTGTTCTCCAAAAATATTTTGGCTTAAAACTTTACCATTTTGCCGTATGCCTAATATTATCTGATTTTCAGATAGAAACTTACCGATTTGTCCGTGAACTTTGAAAAACGGTTCATCCTCATAAGCAGTTAAAAGTTGCACGTATTCTGCTTGAAATTCTCTTGAAAATTTTTGAATAAAAGCATGTGAATCAAAAGGTCGCGACATTTGACTGATAATTCTTTGAATGGCAACTAAATTTGCCGACATAAATTGATTTACACTCATCGTATTGATTTTTAAATTATTAAACTTTATTGCACCGTTACATTAAAACTACTCGACCAAGTATTATTGCTTTCATCGACAATACTAATGCTGATTGGAATTTGTGTATTTGCAGGCGTGGAACCTGAAACAGTAAATTGAATTACATAATAACTCTCATATTGATACCATTTAACTGAATTTGCCGAAATATTACCGTAGGTTATCTGCGTTGTTGGCGTGAAATTGGAAATATAAGAACTTGTTGTAGAGAAAGTTGATTTTACTGAATTTGCCGTACTTGTTCCTGTATTTTTCAAACTGACATTTAATCTTACTGTTTCGCCTTTATTTACAATTCCATTGTTATTGTTGTCAGAATAAACATTATAACTATTGTAAGACACATTTGCACCCGTTGCTGAAACTGTTACATTAAAATTTGTACTCCAAGTATTTCCGCTTTCGTCAACTATGCTTATCGAAAATGGAATTGTCGTATTAGCGGGTGTATTGCTTGAAACAGTAAACTGAATTACATAGTAACTTTCATACTGATACCATTTTACAGAGTTTGCTGAAATATCGCCGTAACTTACTTGTGTTGTCGGCGTTAGATTTGAAACATACGAACTTGAAGTTGAAAATGTTGCTTTGACTGCTCTTGCAATACTTGTGCCTGTGTTTTTCAAACTTAAATTTAACCGCACAGTTTCCCCTTTGTTAATAATTCCATCGCTGTTATTATCTGAGTAGATATTAAAACTATTGTAAGTGATATTTGCGCCCGTAGCGGAAATCGTTATTTCAAACTTATCTGTCCAAGTATTACCACTTTCGTCTGATATACTAATATTTATGGGGATTTTTGTATTGGCAGGAGTTATGTTTGATACTGTAAATTGAATTACATAGTAACTTTCATACTGATACCATTTTACAGAATTTGCTGAAATATCGCCGTAAGATATTTGTGTCGTGGGGGTTAAATTTGAAATATACTGACTTGTCGAAGAGAAAGTTGCTTTAACAGATTTCGCTGTACTCGTTCCATTATTTTTCAAACTTACATTCATTCTTATAGTTTCCCCTTTATTGATAATATCATCGCCATTATTATCAGAATAAATATTGTAACTATTGTATGAAACTGTCGCACCTGTGGCAGATACAGTTACATTAAAACTGTCGGTAAAAGAGTTTCCGTTTCCATCAGTTATACTGATATTAAAAGGTATTTGTGTATTTGCAGGAGCGGTATTAGAAACAGTAAACTGAATAACATAGTAACTTTCATATTGATACCATTTTGTAGAATTTCTTTCAATATCTCCAAAATTCACAGAAGTTGTAGGAGAAAAGTTTGAAACGTATTGA
>MVZM01000030.1 GCA_002068415.1 Tenericutes bacterium ADurb.BinA124 | reverse complement strand
TATTCGTAATATTTGAAATAAATCTAAGTGTATAATTCTACAACGAGTTTATTGTTTGTTGGTGGCAAAGTCGGGTCGTCGGCGAAAACTTGCAAGGTGAGTTTACAAACAATCTTAATCAAGCTTGTTTAATTAGCAATCAATTTTTGATTCAACTGTTAAGCCAAATTTGAGAAATCTATTCATTACCAACGGAATAATTTTAACTGTTTTATAATGTTTTTTCTCTTTCTATATAGTAACTTGAAAAGGAAAACTCTTGATATTTTGCTTTACATTAAACGACAACTGTGGTATAATTATTAAGTCCTAATCCTTTGATTTACGATTCCTCAACGTATTTCTCAGAACTAGGCAAAAATTAAAAAGAGGAGGATTAGAAATGTCTTGTATTTCTAAGGAAGAAAAAGCGCAACTGGTTGCGAAATTTGGTAAAGGAGAAAATGATTCCGGTTCGGTCGAAGTGCAAATCGCCATTTTGACAGCGGAGATTAATCGTTTAAACCAACATTTACTAAATCACAGTCATGATTATCATTCGGGGCGCGGGCTTTTGAAAAAAGTTGGTCATCGCCGTAATTTATTAAATTATTTACGAAAGAAAGACTTCAATAGTTACCGCAATCTTATTAGTGCATTGAATTTACGAAAATAAGGGTATTTATATACCCTTTTTAACAATAAATAAGGAGTAAAAAAATAAATGAACGAAAAAAAAGTCTTTACTTATGTTCAAGGGAAGCGGAAATTTGTTGTTGAAATCGGTGAATTAGCTAAGCAAGCCAATGGTGCGGCCTTAGTTCGCTTTGACGATACCGCTGTGTTATCAGCAGCCGTTTTTAGTCCGAAAGTTTCCACCGGTGACTTTTTTCCCTTGATGGTTTTGTATCAGGAAAAATTATATGCAGCGGGAAAAATTCCTGGCGGTTTTTTTAAGCGTGAAGGTCGTCCGTCAGAATTTGAAACTCTAACTTCCCGTTTAATTGATCGGCCGATTCGTCCGCTTTTTGCGGATGGTTTTCGCAATGAAGTGCAAGTAATCAACACCGTATTAAGTTCCAATCCCGATAATTCCAGTCAGATGGCGGCGATGCTAGGCTCATCAATTGCCTTAATGATTTCGGATATTCCGTTTAATGGTCCCATTGCCGGTGTTGTTGTTGGTCGTGTTAATGGTCAATTCATTATTAACCCGACCAGCGCTGAACTGGAAGAATCCGATCTTAACTTAATTGTTGCCGGAACGGAAAAAGCCATCAATATGGTTGAATCCAGTGCCAAAGAAATTTCGGAAGAAGAAATGCTTCAAGCCTTGATGTTTGGACACGAGGAAATCAAGAATTTAATTGCTTTCCAAAAAACAATTCAAGCAGCAGTCGGAAAACCCAAAGTTGAAGTTGAACTCCATCAAGTTCCGACGGATATTGATGTTGCCGTTCGCAAAATGGCGGAAAAAGATTTATTGGCGGCGGTTGTCATTAAAGAAAAATTAGCTCGTTATGCTCGCATTGACGAAATCAATGAGCAAGTCATTGAGCATTTTACTGAACAATTTAAAGGCGATGACGAAGCCGAAATAAAAATCAATTATGTAAAAGAAGTTTTGGAAACTATTGTTGCCAATGAAGTTAGGCGTTTAATTACGGATGAAAAAATCCGCCCGGATGGTCGAAAAATCGACGAAATTCGACCTTTATCTTCCGCCGTGGATGTTTTAGAACGTCCGCATGGATCGGCCCTATTTACTAGAGGCCAAACTCAAGCCTTGAGTGTTGTTACTTTAGGGGCTTTAGGAGAATTCCAAATCATTGATGGTTTAGGAGTTGAAGAAGGAAAACGCTTCATGCATCATTATAATTTCCCGCAATTTAGTGTCGGTGAAGTTGGCCGTTATGGTTCACCGGGGCGTCGTGAAATTGGTCATGGAGCTTTAGGAGAAAGAGCTTTACTGCAAGTTATTCCGAGTGAAGAAGATTTTCCTTATACCATTCGTGTGGTCAGTGAAATATTAGAATCAAATGGCTCCTCTTCCCAAGCGTCAATTTGTGCGGGTACGATGGCTTTGATGGCTGCCGGGGTGCCGATTAAAGCACCGGTTGCGGGAATTGCTATGGGCTTAGTTTCCAAAGATGATAAATACACCATTTTGACGGATATCCAAGGCATGGAAGATCATTTTGGTGATATGGATTTTAAAGTTGCCGGAACTAAAGATGGTATTACCGCTTTACAAATGGACATCAAGATTTCCGGAGTTACCGAACAAATCCTTCGTGAAGCTTTGGCTCAAGCCAAATTGGGAAGACTTCATATTTTGGACCACATGATGGGGACCATTGCGGAACCACGCCAAGAAGTCAGCAAATATGCACCAAAAGTATTAATTATCAACATTGATCCGGATAAGATTCGCGATGTTATCGGTTCGGGTGGTAAGATTATTTCTGACATCATTAGTCAATGCAATAATGTGAAAATTGATATTGAACAAACGGGACGCGTTTCGATTATGCACCAAGATTTAGAATGGGTTGATAAAGCCGCTAAAATTATTGAGGATATCGTTCGTGAAGCGGAAGTTGGGGCTTTCTACACCGGCAAAGTTACACGCATTGAAAAATTTGGTGCCTTTGTTGAGTTGTGGCCGGGTTGTGAAGGTTTATTGCACATTTCCAAAATAGCGGCCGAAAAGATTGCAAAAGTTGAAGATGTCTTAGCCATTGGGGATGAAATAATTGTGAAAGTGACGGAAATTGATGATAAAGGACGTGTCAATTTAGCGCGAAAGGAAGCCCTTGAAGGTCGAAAACGCCCGGAGAATAGTGATGGCAAACGCTATAGTGCTCGCCCTCGGCGTCAATACCAAGATAAAAATGATTCAGAAAAATCTAAAAAAACTGAGTCAAAGACAGAATAAGGCAAAAAGCTTCTTTTGTTGAGAAGCTTTTTTTAAACTTGAATGATTGCTTAAAATGTTGTATAATAACTTGTATTCGGGTAATCGAGCAAACCTCACGGTTTGTTAGGAAAGTCCTTGCTAGCACATGCTGCGATGCTGTAGTGTTTATGCCTAACGAATTCATAAGTTAGGACGCTTGGGAAAGCGATGGCAAAAACAAATCCTGTCAAATGGTGCGTTTTTGTAAAGTGCCACAGTGACGATGCCACTTAGAAATGAGTGGAGTGGAACGGGTAAACCCCATAAGCTAGAAACCCAAATTTTGGTAGGGGAATCTTGAAGATGGAATTGAACAGATTCAAGACTGCGCAAGCAGAGATAAATGATTACCACTTCGAAAGAAGAACAGAACAAGGCTTACAGAATACATTCCTTTAAACTTTAAATAATTCATAGGAGCTTTTTACAGGTGAATAATGTTTAAAAGTTGTGAATACATTATCAGTGCTGTTTCGAAAGAACAATATCCCAATCATGAACAACTTCCGGAATATGTTTTTTTGGGACGGTCTAATGTGGGGAAGAGCAGTTTTATTAATGCTCTAACAAATCAAAAAAAGTTAGCTTATACTTCTCAAGTTCCTGGTAAAACTAAAACGCTTAATTTCTTTTTAATTAATAAAAAGTTTTATTTGGTTGATGCTCCCGGTTATGGCTATGTTAAGCACGGACGAGAAAAAATTGCGACTTTCGGATCACTTATTGATCAATATTTGCTTGGCAATCGCAATTTAAAGCTAGCTTTTTTACTTGTTGACACTAAAGTCGGTCCCACGGGTGATGATGTTTTGATGCTTAATTATTTACGGTATTTAAAAATTGATTACATTGTTGTTGCTACAAAATCGGACCAAATTGGGTCAACCCTCTTATATCGCCATTTAAAAAGAATTTATGAAAAATTAGCGATTACCGAAAAAGAGCTCATTGTTACTTCATCTAAGGAGAAAATGGGATTTGAAAAAATCCATGATTTGTTGAAATAGGCTTATGAAAAAAGAAGAAACAGTATCACAAAATTATCTATATCAAGGTAAAGTCCTAAATTTACGGATTGATGATGTACGTTTACCAAATGGTGACTTAGGTCATCGGGAGATAGTTGAACATCACGGCGGGGTTTGCGGTTTAGCCGTCAACAAGGAAGGTAAAATCTTGTTTGTGAAACAATATCGCATCGCTCTTGATGACTTTATTCTTGAGCTGCCGGCCGGAAAAATAGAAATTGGTGAAAACCCTGAAGCCACGATTGTTCGGGAATTGGAAGAAGAAATCGGTATTAAAGTCAACCAGATTGAAAAAGCGGGAATTATTTATCCCTCACCGGGATATACTAGTGAGGTTATTCATTTGTTTTTTGTTCGTGATTTTGAATTAACAGTCAACCACTTAGACGAAGATGAGTTTTTGGAAATTGTCCCGATTGATATTAATACTGCTTTTGAAATGCTTGATAAAAACGAGATTACGGATGCCAAATCATTGGTATTGTTATCAAAATATCGAGATGAGTTAATTAAATTTAGTAAATTAACGAAAAGACAGTGATTTAGCAAATCACAGCCATAAACAACATTAAAGAGAACCTTTATTAATGGCAATTTATTTAGTTTAAACTATGAAGATGCCCCCCTAAAAAACCATTAGGTTTTAATTGACATTTTTGTTTAAAAAGAGTATAATAATTAAAGATTATTAGGTGTTCTTATGAAATGGTCACTCCAACAATTACATAAATATTTAGGTCGACCTTTTACTTTTGAAACAACTTATGATTTTTCCCAAGAGATTGAAAATTTAGATGATGTTATAGCTATTTCCGAAATCCATGTGACGGGGACGGGAAAACATTTATTTGATGATTGTTTTACTTTTGCTCTTCACATTGTTGGAAATATGACTTTAGAGGATGCCAGGACCTTGGACCCGGTAATTTTCCCCATTGACATCCATATTACTGAAACATTTAATACGCAATTATTTGATGATGATTCCCGGTTAATTGAAAAAAACACGGTTGATTTACGGCCCGTTGTTTGGGAAGATATCTATTTGGAAAAACCAATGCGAGTTGTGAAAGAAGAAATCCAAAATAATCAAAACTAAAAAGAGGTGAATAGAAGAAATGGCAATTGTCCCTCAGAGAAGAACTTCCAAAACTAGAAAACGCCTTCGTCGCTCCCATTTTAAATTAGAGTTACCAGGAATGATGGTTTGCCCTAATTGTGGAGAAATGAAATTAGCTCACACGGTTTGTAAAGAATGTGGTTACTATGATGGAAAACTTGTAAAAGAGATTAAAGTTAAGAAGACAGCAGAAAAAGAAGAAGCCGCTGAAACAAAAGCAGAAGCCAAAACTAAAACTGCTCGTAAAGAGGTAAAAGCTTTAAAAGATGCCAAAAAAGGTGCTGGGAAAGTTACAAAAGAGACAAAATCTCAAGTAAAATCCCCGATTAAAGCAGCCAAAAAACCTGAAGGAAAGTAAAAACGACATCATTCTAAATTTTTACTTGATGAAAAGCACTCAAAATTGAGTGCTTTTTAATTTTTTTAAAATATTTTTAAAAAAGCTCTTGCATTAAAAAATAAGGTATGTTATCATATTTGTGGGGCGAAGTGGGGAAAAGTGGAGGAAATTATGTTTATCGGTGAATTCCATTTTAATATTGATGACAAAGGACGACTATTTATTCCTAGTGATTTACGAAAAGACTTGGGGATTGAAGTTGTTGTTGCTCGTGGGATTGAAGCCTGTTTATATGTTTATCCGCTTGAGGCTTGGAAAGTAATCGCTGATAAACTGTCTTCACTTTCCTTCACGAAAAAAAACAATCGTGAATTTAGTCGTTTGTTTTTATCGGGTGCTTACCAAAAAGATATTGACACTAAAGGAAGAATTAACTTGGATCAATTATTAATAGATTATGCTCATTTACATAAAGAATGTGTAATCATCGGTGTTGGCTCCCGAATTGAAATTTGGGATAAAGCCGAATGGCAGAAGTATTACTTAGATCGCCAGTCAGTTATTGACACAATTAGCGAAGAAATCGAGCTTGATATTTAATGGAAATCCAAAAGCACATTCCGGTTTTACTAAAGGAAACCATTGAAGGACTAAATATCAAAGAAAATGGAATATATGTTGATTGCACAATGGGCGGGGCAGGCCATTCAGCAGAAATTTTAAGGAGACTATCAAAAAATGGACATCTATATTGCTTTGATCAGGATGATTATGCTATTTATCGCGGCCAAGCTCGGCTTTTGGAAATAGGCCCCAATTTCACCGTTATTCCCGATAACTTTGTCAATTTAAAGGAAAATTTAAAAAAAATTGATATTAGTCAAGTGGATGGCGTTTTATATGATTTAGGAGTCTCTTCTTTCCAATTTGATGTTGGTGAAAGGGGCTTCAGTTATAATTTTGATTCACGCCTAGACATGCGCATGAATCAAAAACAAGATTTATCAGCTTTTGATATTGTGAATTATTATAGTTATGATGAGCTTAAAAAGATTTTTTATCTTTATGGAGAAGAGCGATTTGCACCTGGAATCGCTAAAAGAATAGTTAAAGAACGAGAAAAACAGCCGATTGAAACAACTTTTGAACTTGTTGAAATAGTTAAAAAGAGTATTCCCGCATTTGCTAGAAGAACGGGTGGTCATCCCGCTAAACAGGTTTTTCAAGCTTTAAGGATTGCGGTTAATGACGAATTAAATGTTTTTGAAAAAAGTCTTTCCGATGCGATTTCATTATTAAAATCACAGGGAAGGATTGCCGTAATCACCTTTCATTCTTTAGAAGATCGTATTTGTAAAAATGTTTTTAAGAAACATGTTGAAAATCAGTTCCCAAGTAAACTTCCACTTCGAGCTAATGAAATTAAGCCAAAGTTTCGGCTTGTTAACAATAAAGTAATTACGCCAACGGAAAACGAATTACAATCAAATCATCGTGCCCATAGTGCCAAATTAAGAATTTTAGAAAAATTATAGGAGGTATATCATGAGCAACTTTCGACCTTTACCAAAACCAGTTTGCCCACGTCCAACGAAGTAATGAACAATGTGAAGAAAACACATGTCAAGGTAGGAACTTTTTCCCTGCTGGTGCATGTGTTTTTTGTTTGGTAGATTGTAAATAGAAAGTAGAAAAAAAATTTATGATAAACATATTTGTAATTTAGATAGTTCTAAATTATAAAGGCTGTCAGAGTTTTTATAGTTTAGAACTT
>MVZM01000029.1 GCA_002068415.1 Tenericutes bacterium ADurb.BinA124 | reverse complement strand
ACAATCTTCCACAAATATTTCTACAATTACAATAATCCTTTCTTAAGAACAATTATTTCTATAATTTATTATATATTATTGTTCGGTCATATGCAAGTGTTTATATTTTCATTTGCAACAATATTCATTTGTATTTTTATATCTTTGTTATATTACAATATTCAATTAATAAATATTATTCACTAATTTTATTTCTAATAAATGATAATGCATTATTCATAACTGAATCAATAGAATTTTTATAATCTTCTATCGATAGAGAGCATTCAATATCAGGAATAAAGCCTTTATTGATAAAACTAGATCCGTCAAGTGCCAAACTTTTTCTAGTACAAATTCTAAAACCGCCACCACTTTCAAGATCAAATACAAGCGGTTGTCCTGTAGAACCATAACTAGCACTGCCCATAATTACTGCATTAGAATTATATCTCATAACATTAATAAAATTTTCAGCTGCTGAAGCTGTTTTACAGGAACTTAATATGACGATTGTTCCATCTAACTTTCCAGGAACATTATTTATAAAAGTTTTATGGTCTCTATCTTCATAGAAATCATGATTACAAATTTTATACATTTTTTCATAAAATTCATAATTTTTATTATCTTTATATTTTGTTTTAAATTCTTCTTCTGACATTTTATTAAGATTGTTAAATTTTCCCAAAGCTTTATATACGCCTATATGGATTGGATGTAATGCAAAATCATTATTAAAAGTATTTCCAATAAATAATGAAGCAACTGAGTCCGCGTTCTGGCTATTACCTCCAGAATTATTTCTAATATCAATTATATATCCATTTGCTTTATTTAATAATTTATAATTGTTAAATATTTCAATAGGTAGTTCATCATTCATCATTGAATCAATAGTAATTATTGCAATAGAATCTTTAGTAAATTTTATTGAATGAGATTTAGAACTAAATAAAGTATTAACATCTTCATGCTTAAGGTTTTCTTTTTCATATGCATAATTTGCTAGACTAAATTTTCTTTCTAATTCTACTTTGTAATCTTTTGTACCATCACTAATTACAAATTTTTCTACACTTCCTTCTTTACCTCTTAATAAAAACACAATAACTTGGTCAGCGCACGAATCCTTTTTCTCATGCCAAATATAAGGATAAATATTCTTCTCTATATATTCATCAATATTAATTTCATTTATATTTTTTATAAAACTATATCTAGGAATTTTTTCTTTTAAAGTTATATCCATATTTGTTATAACATATTTATTATCTATATATTCTATATAAATAGGTAAACATGAAAAATAATCTTTTGATTCATATATTTCTTTAGGAAACCAAACATCTGTATGACCATCTTTTAAAAGTGAGATAAATTTCATTAATTCTTTATAATATTCGTAAAGACTTTCAGTTTTTAAAACTCTATCTAAGGCTATTTTATATTCTTTATCCCAATCAAATGATTTATCAAAATCATTCCAAAAGGCAAAATTATATTCTGCTTCTCTCCAAATTAAAGATAATTCATATATTTTTTGTTCATTGGATATATTTTTAAAATTATTCATATTTTCATCTTAATCTCCTTGAAATATGACGTATTTAATAAAATAAGTCATCAATTAGTTTAATAGTTTTCTCATCAGCAAAATTCGCTCTATCAATATGATTCCTAGAGCATTGATAAGTTGTGCCTAATAGTGCGGATATTTAGGGGTGAAATGTTTCCGAGAACTTCGTAAAATTAGTGTCAACCCTTCCTTGTAACTACAAAAATGCCATCAAAGTTATAAATACAATTTTGTTGGCATCTTCAAAATCATCAAAAACATAATGGTTTTTATGCTTTTCCATTTTAATAACTAATTTATTTTAATATATAGTTTTCATTTCATTAATAGTATACCAAATAATTGTTCCATTATTAACAAAAAAACATTTTTCTACGATTAATGACGACTTACGAGGCAACAGACACTCTCAACATGGGCCGTATTAGGAAACATATCAATGGGTTGCACGAATTTAATACTGTAATTCTTTTGTAAATGATTTAAATTTTTAACTAAAGTTGCCGGATTACATGATACATAAATAATTTTTTTGACTTGGTTCTTCTGAATATAATTTAAGATGTTGAGTTCAACCCCACGTCGAGGTGGGTCGATTATTAAAACATCGGGAATAAAGCCTTCTTCAGTAAAATGATTTAAATGCGGTAAAATATTTCCATAATAAAAAGAAGCATTGGTAATTTTGTTCATGGCGGCAAATTCTTTCGCATTAAGAATACTTTCCTTGCTTATGTCAATTCCTCTTACTTCTTTGGCTTGGTGGGCTAAATACAAACCAATGCTACCGATACCACAATACAAATCAAGAACTTTTTCATAGCCTTTTAAATTGGCGCTTTTTTTAATCTGTTCATATAAGTTAATGGTTTGTTTAGTATTCAATTGAAAAAAAGCATCGGGAGAAATGGTAAATGGTAAATCCTTTAATAAGCCTTGAATTTTGGTTGTTCCTTCTAAATGGATAACAGGACCATTAATAATTTCAACGGCTTTTAAATCAGCATTAATCGAATAACTGACGGATTTTACCCCTTCAATATTAATCGTTTTGCGGAGGATTTTAATGATTCGTGGTTCTTCTTCACGAAGCACAAAGCTAACTTGCGCTTCATTAGTTTCTTCAAAAGCGCGAACCACCAAATAACGAAGATTGCCTTGTTGGAACTTAGGATTGAAAACATTGATTTCCGAAGCTGTTAAATATGCACAGACAAGCTTGATGATTTTGGAAACCAGCGGATTTTCCATCAAACAATGATCAATATAAACCAAGCGGTTGGAATTGATGGCATACATCCCGACGACGACTTTCTCACCATCATGGCGGGTCGGTAATTGCGTTTTATTGCGATAATAAAAAGGAGTCTCCATGCCAATTGTATCCAAGATGCGGAACTTAGTCAAATCGCCTTCATAATAGCGATTAAAGGTTTCCACAACCATATTTTTTTTCTGGGCAATTTGCTCTTCATAAGTCATATGTTGTAATTGACAACCGCCGCATTTGCCATAATAAGGGCATGGTGGGGTAACTCTTTTGTCTGAAGGCTTTTTGATTTTCACAATTTCGCCATAAGCGTATTTTTCTTCAACCTTCGTGATTTTAACTTCCACTTCTTCACTAACAATAGCTCCGGGGATAAAAACGGCCAATCTCTTATAATAAGCAATTCCTTCACCATTAATTCCAAGTCTTTTAATGGTCAGTAAAACCACATCATTAATTTTAATTATATTTTCCATATTTTCACCTGTTTTGTTATTATATCTTAGCTTAAAACTTAAACGAGGAGTTTTGTGAAAAGGGCCAAGGTTAAGCTTGGCTCTTTATCATTGATAAATATCCTTGACTAAAATTTGTTGGGCCGTTATTATTTCATAAAAATAGAGGCTAAGACTGAGAAATTCTTGGTAATCAGGGTTAACCAGGGTAGTATCAACCCTTTTTCCGTCGTTTAGGTCATAAAAGAATGTGATAGTGAGTGCCGTTATTTCATCACCGATAATCGATTTTTTCAAGGTAATTTCCCCGTTCTTTAAAAACGTTGTTCTACCGTTGATCTCAACCTTGGCTGCTCCATAATTACCAGCATTGTCCAAGTCTACATAAAGCAGTTTGATTCGGAAACTCTCCTCGTTCTCATAAACCTCGACCCCCAAATATTCGGGGACTATTTTTAAAGTTTTATATTTTCCGTCTTGAATAATCAATTTAAATTCATTTTGGCTATTCTGATAAAACAAGCGATAAAAGTATTCACGATTATTAGCAAGTTGATTAAAAGTCACTTGATTATTGATAATTTCTTTCGTTTCGCCATTTAATTCCATAAACAACTTTTGAATATCATGACCATTATTATTTAAAATCTCAACATCAAGGGTGATGGTATTTTGAGTACGATTGTTGATACCGACCGTCAATTCGGGATCCTTCGCAATGATCAATAAGCAATTAGCATCGGTGCGCTCCCGGCCATCGGATGGTGAGTTCATCACCACAAGACTGCCGTTTTTGCGAATGACCATTGTTGAAGAGCCACCACCGTCAAGATTGTAGGCATCAACAGCGCCATACATATGCATGATAACCGCTAATTCGGTGCGGTCCGCCCCATACATGCCTTTGGAAGCTTGACGACCATCAATTACCATCATAACAATGGTTCCGTCAGCTTTTCGACCCACAACCGTGCGTGGAGCACGGTCGGCTAGGCCTTCAGTCGCCACCACTCCACCACTCATAATAGTTTGACCACAACCGGCAACATCATCAATATTGGCATAAGCCCCCATAAATTCATACTGGACCCTAATTAAAGTACCAATTGAGAGTGCTTGTTTCACTGAAGCATTATTGGTGACAATGGCAAATTGGCCCGAGCCAAGGGTTTTTGCAGTTTCCGAACTGA
Source organism: Tenericutes bacterium ADurb.BinA124 (assembly GCA_002068415.1). Lineage (GTDB taxonomy): Bacteria > Bacillota_I > Bacilli_A > ML615J-28 > CAG-698 > UBA2253. The sequence goes on along the minus strand of MVZM01000029.1, from coordinate 3,020 downwards.
TAACACCTTTTCCGTAGAAATCCGTGGGACTATTGGGTAGGGTCAAAAGGGCCGAATCAATAAAGTAACCCTTAAAGCCATCAGGGATAACTACTTCCTTAGGTACAAGCGTGTGGGAAGCATCATAGTTAGCATAAAAAACACTGGTTTGATTATCCAAAGGCGTGGCATTAACATGATCAATTGCAAACTCCTGAATGATTTCTTGGTTGCTATTATAAACGGACATTATCATTTTCTCCGTTCTTTGAACAGGTTGATTACCGACCAAAGAATTAGTTGAACCATCGTTTGGGAAAGCTACGGTCCCACTTGAAGTCGTTTTATAATTTTCACCGAAAGAAGTTAATGCCCCATTGGTTTGATAAGGTAAATTCCCTCGCGCATTAATATCGAAAAAATCGCCATTAATGGCGGCAATGACTTTCCACCCGGGATGTTTAGCTTCATAATCGGTGATTAAACCACGAACCGTGGTTAAGGTCCAACGATTACCGTTAAAATTTCCCCAATTGGTGATTCTCACTTCTTGGGAAGTTGGAATTTCTAAAACATTAATTTGTTGGGGATAAAAAGTTCCCGGTTCAACAAGGGCAGTTCCACCACCTAAGCCATCAGCATCATAACCGCTAATTGATGTGGAAGTAAATGATTTGGTTAAGGTGTGAACAACTCCATAAGGAAGTTGGTTGGTTTCCACAACTTCCTGATTATAAACTGCCGCTCCAGCTATTTCCGTGACATCATTCTCACCGACAACCGGTAAAAAGACACCAAAACAAACAAAAGAGATGAAAAGAAACAAACCAAAAATAATTTTCTTCATATTACCACCTTTAAATAAGCGCTTTAATTATAACACAATTGCTCAGTTATTAAAAGAACTACCAATAAAAAAAAGCCGTTTAGAATAACTAAACAGCTTTTGGCTTAGCCTTTATTCATAGATGTTGTCAATGAAAGTCAATTGAGGAAACAAGACTTCATTCAAAGTTAAAGTTGAATAAAACATCGGATTGATAACAGTATAATCAGTCCCTCCCAAACCGATATCAACCGTATAGACTAATTTGACTTCGTTTAAACGGGTAACTTCGCTTTTGTTAAGTGTTAGAGTCCCATTAACAAAATGGTGTTCCACCCCATTAACAAATAGTGAGGCCGTTAACAAATTACTAGCTTGGTCTTGATCATAATAATTAGGGGTGAAAGTAAAGGTAGTTGATGTTTCCTCCAAATCAACAATATGAAATTCCGGAATTCGCTTTAATGTGGAAACATATTGTTGAAACAAAATTTGATACATAATACCGGCTGGCGTCTTATAAAATAAATCCATTTTATATTCTCTATTGGCTTTTAAACCAGTAAAGGTGACTTCACCTTCCACAACTTCTTGCAATTGTGTATTCATGCGCACATATAATTTGTCCATCTTATGGAAATAAGGATTGATAACATCTAATTGAATAGTCATAGAAGTTTCTGTTTTTTCCGATACTTTCAAATCTAAATCAGGTTCATGAACAACGATTAACAAGCAGTTAGCATCTGAGCGTTCACGACCGTCGGATGGCGAATTCATAACCCGAAGTTCATCGCCATTGCGAATGACCATCGTTGAAGAACCGCCACCATCGAGATTATAAGCATCAACGACACCACGACTGGCCATAATGGCTGCTAGTTCATAACGATCGGCACCATACATATTTCTTTCAGATTGACGACCATCAACAACCATCATAACGATCGTTCCGTCCGCTTTTTTGCCGACAACCGTCCGTGGAGCACGATCACCCAAACCAGCATCAGGGTTAGCGACACCATCTCTCATAATCGTCGTTCCGCCCCCACAAACATCACCAACTCCGGCATAAGCCCCAGTATATTCATATTGGGCACGGATGACGACATCTTTGCCTAAAACAGCAGCGACACTTGGATTATTGGTCACAATCGCAAATTGGCCTTTACCGATAGTTTTGGAAACAAACGAAGATATTTTCCCTTTACCATAAAAATCATTGGTGTTATTAGGAAGCGCTAATTCCGCAGCATCCACAAAATAACCATTGCTGTTTGGACTAACAATAACATCAATCGGAACGATTTCTTTGGATGCGTTGTAGTTGGCAAAATAAACAGCTGTTTGATTATCACCAGGTGCTTGATTAATTTTCTCAATATTAAATTCTTTAGTAATTTCACCTCGTTCATTATAGACAGCCAGTTGCATATATGCTGTTCTAGTAACTGCTTGATTGCCAATTAAAGAATTGGCCGTGCCATTATTGGTAAAACCAACGGTCCCGCCGGAAGTTGTTTTATAATGCTCACCGCCGGAAACCAAGGCTCCATTGGTTTGATAGGGCAAATTCCCTTTACCACCAATATCAAAAAAATCGCCGTTGATGGCTGCCACAACCCGCCAATCCGGGTGTTTGCTTTCATAATCAGCAATCAGATTGCGAACCGTTGTCAGCGTCCATCGATGATTATTAAGATTACCCCAGTTGGTAATTTTCACTCCTGAAGAAACCGGAATTTCCAAAAAATTAACTTGTTGCGGATAAAATTGACCTTTTACAACATAGCCAGTTTGTCCACCAAGACCATCGACATCATAACCCGATAAGGAAGTCGCCGTAAAACCTGATTCTTTCGTATGGGTGACACCATAATCGAGTTTATTAGATTCAACAATCGCTTCGGCATAATACTTTGCTCCGGCAATTTCGGTAATTTCACCCAAAGCCTTAACTTGAGCAAAGGATGCTATCACTAATAGACTTAAAAGCATTAATAAGAAACTACTAATCTTTTTCATTGAAACACTCCTTGTTATTTTTTTTCAATTAATTATAGCACAATATAATAAGAATTCCAAGTTTTTTGAAAAATCGCTATTGATGGTAGATTGTAAATAGAAAGTAGAAAAAAAATTTATGATAAACATATTTGTAATTTAGATAGTTCTAAATTATAAAGGCTGTCAGAGTTTTTATAGTTTAGAACTT
>MVZM01000028.1 GCA_002068415.1 Tenericutes bacterium ADurb.BinA124 | reverse complement strand
ATTTATTAATTTTTTGACTGCTTAATTATACTTTTTTCTTCCTTCTATTTGTCGCATTTCTAATTAGAATCTACAATGGTGTTTACACGGCTTATTCTGCTGAACTCACAAGCAATTCAGGACCGCAAATTACTTCTGTATCCGTTACCATTAAAAATGATAAAGTCCAATCATTCTTCATTGATTATCGGCAATCTTATGTTACGGCTTATGTTGTTGCTCAAGGAGACAACCCTGATACTAAGGATGTTGTTGAAACTGAATACACAACTACAACCCCCCAAACCTTTGCTTTTAATGCGAAATCAGCAAAAGAGTTGGAATTTGAGTATGGGATGCACAATTTCAACAGCACAAGTCCAAGTTATACAAGACAGGATTTAACGACGCAAGCTGGTCGTGATGCTTATCAAGCTTATTTAACCGCCTCTGGCAAAAAAGAATGGTTCCAACAAGTGAATTTGTTAGAAGCTTATTTCTTGGCCAATGATCCCGCAACGATTAAAGTTGATGCTACTTCTAAAGCGATTACCAATGTTAGTGGAGTTACCATTGGTGATAAGGGCTATTCCAAGTTAGCCGCAGAAGCTTTAGCTTTAGCTAAAGCTGGCAAAGTCCAAGTTGTGAAAGCAACAGGAGCAAATATTGTTTGGGTTACAGCTCAAGTTAATGCTGATGGTAAATTTGCAAGCATTTTAGTTGATACTTTAGATGGTAGAGTTACCGCTGGCAAATTTGCTTGGAACGAAAAGAGTAAACAAGAATTAGGTTATTTATATGGACTACATAACTTTAATGATGCTACCGCCAACTATACACGCCAAGATTTAACTACCGAAGCCGGTTTAAATGCTTATAAAGCATATTTAAAAGCCACCGGTAAAAAAGAATGGTTTGAACAAGTTAATTTATTATCCGACTATGTGCAAGCAAATGGTTGGAATGGTAAAATCGTTACCTCAAAAACCGGTAATTTAGATACTAGTGCCTCGGCGACAACATTGGCTGGAGTAACCCTTGGTGTTTCTGACTATACTGAATTACTAGAACAATTGGTTAACTTTTTTAAATAAATATTTTCCAAAACTTGGAGGCTGTTCTTCAAGTTTTTTATTTTGAATAATTTTACTTAATTAATCGTTTTATTAGTGCTGGATTGAAAAAGATTTCTTAAAAGTAGATGGGCACAACCCGTAAATTAGCAAAGGATTTTTTCTTTACTTATTGGGGAATTTATGCTATCATTAATATTAATGCAAAGGAGTTGATTTTCTTGGAAAAATTTACTATGGACCAATTAGTAAGTTTTTTAAAACAACAAGGATTTGTTTTTCAAGGCAGTGAAATTTATGGCGGTCTCGCCAATGCTTGGGATTATGGCCCATTAGGTGTCGAATTAAAAAATAATATTAAAAAAGCTTGGTGGAAGGCTTTTGTACAAAACACTCCTTATAATGTGGGAATGGATAGTGCCATTTTGATGAACTCACAGGTTTGGGTTGCCAGTGGACATGTGGGTGGTTTTAGCGATCCGCTGACGGATTGCAAGAAATGTGGTGTTCGCTATCGGGCTGATAAATTAATTGAAGAACACAGCCATGGCGAAATCTCTGGTGATGGCATGACTAATGATGAATTAATGCAGTATATCAAAGATCATCAAATAGTTTGTCCCGCTTGTGGAGCAAGCCAATTTACGGACATCCGCAAATTTAACTTGATGTTTAAAACCAACCAAGGCGTTATTGAAGATGAGAAGAACACCGTCTATTTGCGCCCGGAAACCGCACAAGGTATTTTTGTTAATTTCAAAAATGTTCAACGCTCAACACGGAAAAAAGTACCTTTTGGAATTGCTCAAATTGGTAAAAGTTTCCGCAATGAAATCACCCCAGGTAATTTTATTTTCCGAACTCGGGAATTTGAACAGATGGAATTAGAGTTTTTCTGTAAACCGGGAACTGATTTAGAATGGTTTTCCTACTGGAAGCAATATTGCTTAGATTTTCTTGACCAACTGGGTTTAACTAAAGATCGTCTTCGCTGTCGTGACCATGATGCTAAAGAATTATCTTTTTATTCGAAAGCGACTACGGACATTGAATTCAAATTCTTTTTTGGGTGGGGTGAGTTATGGGGGATTGCTGATCGAACAGATTACGACCTCGGTGTTCACCAAAAACACGCCCAAAGCAGTTTAGAATATTTTGACCCCGATACCAATACTAAATACCTACCCTTTGTCATTGAACCATCTGTAGGAGTAGAACGACTTTTGTTAGCAGTGCTAACAAGTGCTTATGATGAAGAATTGTTGGAAAATGGGGAAACGAGAGTTGTTTTACATTTGCCGATAGCTTTAGCGCCTTATAAAATGGCCGTTTTACCACTTGTCAACAAACTTAATGAACAAGCGCTACTTGTTTATCAAAAATTACAAACATATTTTATGTGCGATTTTGACACCAGTGGTTCCATTGGCAAACGTTATCGTCGCCAAGATGCGATGGGAACGCCTTATTGTGTAACCTTCGATTTTCAATCATTGGCAGACCAAGCCGTTACCGTCCGCAATCGTGATAGCATGGAACAAGAAAGAATAAAAATAAACGATTTGGTAGCTTTTTTTCAAGAAAAAATGAATTAAAAGGGGTGATAATTTTGAGTTTTTCTGAAGAATTATTGAATAAAATCAAAAAAGAAGCAGATATCGTTAAAATTATCGGTGAATATATTAAATTGGAAAAAAAAGGTGCCAATTTTGTCGGCCTATGCCCCTTCCATCCCGATACTAATCCCTCATTAAGTATCTCGCCCGCTAAAAACATTTATAAATGTTTTAGTTGTGGAGCAGCTGGTAATGTTTTCACCTTCGTTCAAAATTATGAACATGTCCCTTTTTCCCAAGCAGTGCGGATTGTTGCTGCCAAATGTGGAGTGACGATTGATGCTGATTCGGGGTTGAATGAAGGCCCTAATTTATCTAAATACTATGAAATAATGCAAAAAGCAACCGCTTTTTATGAATTTTATTTAAAGAATACTAATGATGGAAAAATTGCACTTTCATATTTACATAGTCGTCATCTAGATGATGAGATTATCAAACGATTTCGCATTGGTCTTGCTCCGGCTGCTATGGATTTACTTTACCGAAGCCTTCTAAATGATAAAGTTCAACCGCTAAATATGATTGAAGTTGGGCTTGTGCGTTCGGGAAAAGAATATTATGATGTCTTTCGCAATCGGATTATGTTTGCGATTGAAGATTTACTAGGGAATATTGTCGGTTTCAGTGGACGAGTTTATCAAAAATCCGATCTTAAAGAAGCTAAATATGTTAATAGTAGCGAAAATATTATTTTTAAAAAAGGACAATTACTATATAACTATAAAAATGCCCTCAATGAAATTAAGAGTGCCAATCGCGTTTTCGTCTTCGAAGGCTTTATGGATGTGATTGCTGCTTACCGTGCTTCTATTTTAAATACGGTAGCGACGATGGGAACCGCTCTCACTCAGCAACAAATTAAAGCTCTTAACAAAGTTACCAACAATGTCACGCTTTGCTATGATAGCGATTTTGCGGGAGTTGAGGCCACCAAAAAGGCGATTCATTTACTGAACCAAGCCAAATTCAATGTTTCCGTTGTCCGTTTCCCCGATGAACTTGACCCTGATGAAGTTATCAATAAATATGGTATTGACCGCCTAAAACAGTTATTAAGTAACGAAGCGATTACTGGGATTGATTATTTATATGAGCTTGAAAAGAAGAACTTATTGGTTGCTGATATCAACAGTGTTGAAGCCTTCAAACAAAAAATATTTGAGTACATGCAATATTATCGTTCCCAAGTTTTAAATGAACGATATTTAAAGCAAATGGCCAAAGACCTTAACACCAGCATTGAGAGTTTACAAGCTGATTTTAAAAATACACCTCTTAAGTCATCGTTTATGCAATTAGACACCGACCATCAGGAAGTTGTTGATTTTAAGACTAAAATAACAACAAAACCAAGGAAAAAAACGCCTAAATTAAAATTTTCCATTGCGGAACGAGGTTTAATTCGCCAAATATATTGGTCAAAAGACAATTGTTTACGAGCTCAATCGGTTTTAGGACCTATTTTTGTTTTACCAAAACAGCGTGACTTACTTTACTCGTTATACGATTATTACCAAATATATCCTGATATGGATGAACAAATCTATAAATCCCGACTTACTCCGGAAATGCTTGATTTGCTTGTTGATATTTTAAAGGACACTAAAGAACCATTTATTGAATTAAATGAGATTTTTGATTTGATTTCTCAATATAATAACGAGAAGGTAACCGAAAATGTGGCTACTAGTTTTATTGAAGAACCTTCAATTGATAAATTGAAACAAATCAGCCAACTAAAGAAAAGCACAATTAAATTTAAAGGAAGTGATAATAATGATTAATGATAAGCCACCATTAGTGGAGTTAATCGAAGAAGGTCGTAAAAAAGGTTATGTTGCCGTTAAGGATATTATTGCGCTTGTGGACGAAGAAAGTGAAGAATTTGATGAAATTACTAAACTTTTAGAAAGCGAAAATATTGATTTAGTTCGCGATAATGACTTAGAAGCATATGGCCAAGAAGAAGCGACCAATGAGAAATTTGGTGAAGATTTTGAGGGTTTTATCGGTGAATTGGAAGGTGATCCCGAATTTAATGAATTTACTAATGAAATTGAAAATGATTTAAAGACAAAAGATATTGATGATATTGTTTCTTCCTATGTTTCTCCTAGTCAAGCGGATGACCCTGTCAAAATGTATTTAAAAGAAATCGGCCAAATTCCTTTATTAACCATTAACCGTGAACTGGAGTTGTCGCGGACTGTTCAACAAGGTTTGTTAGCACAAGAAATTATTAAAGCGGTGGAGCGGGGCCGTAAAGAAGCCGGTCCCGATGATTTGGAAAGATTCCAGCAATTTGTTCGCGAAGGACAGGATGCCAGAGAAATTCTAATTGAGTCAAATTTGCGCTTAGTCGTTTCCATTGCCAAACGATATTTAGGTCGCGGTATGCAATTCCAAGATTTAATTCAAGAAGGCAACATGGGATTAATGAAGGCCGTTAACAAATTTGATCCTACCAAAGGTTTTAAATTCTCCACTTATGCCACTTGGTGGATTCGTCAAGCGATTACGAGAGCGATTGCCGATCAAGCACGAACGATTCGCATTCCCGTTCATATGGTTGAAACAATTAACAAATTGGTGCGAACTCAGCGGAAATTAACACAAGAGTTACGCCGGGAACCAACTCCGGAAGAATTAGCAAACGAAATGAAGATTTCGGTGGAAAAGGTGCAACAAATTCAAAAAATTGCTCAAGAACCGGTTTCTTTGGAGACGCCGGTTGGTGAGGAAGACGATTCGACTTTAGGTGATTTTGTTCATGATACGGATCTACCCAATCCTCTTGATTACACCATTAATGAAAAGTATAAAGAGGAAATTGATGTTGTTTTACGAACATTGACTCCTCGTGAAGAAAAAGTCCTCCGTTTACGCTTTGGGTTAACAGATGGAAAACCCCACACTTTAGAAGAGGTGGGAAAAGAGTTCGGAGTTACGCGTGAACGCATTCGCCAAATTGAAGCCAAAGCTATTCGTCGCCTAAAGCATCCGACTCGTAAAAATCGTTTAAACCAGTTTAAATAAACGTCCATGTGGACGTTTTTCATTGCTTTCATAGGGCTTTTTTTGTATAATTAAGTCGTGAGGTGTTTATGATTTCCAATCGTTTACAGGCCATTGCGGCTTTTATTCCTCCTGCAAAAAGGATTGTTGATGTTGGTTGTGATCATGGATATATCATTATCGAAGCTTTCCAAAAATACCAGATTGAATCAGCGGTTGCTTTAGATAATAAAGCCGGTCCTCTTTCAAAAGCTTTTAACAATATTCGCGGATACGGTTTTTTTGATCGAGTTAATTTTGTTTTAAGCGAAGGTTTAGAGCAATTTTATGCCCAAGCCGATGCCTTTATTTTATCCGGCATGGGCGGGTTAAACATCATTAATATCATTAATAATGGATTGGATAAATTAGGTCAAGCCCGTTTAATCATTCAAGCCAACCGGCATGCGTTTGAAGTTCGAACTTATTTAACTAATCAAGGATATTATCTTGTCAATGAAGAATTAATTTTTGAAGGTGGGAAATATTATGAGATTGAATTGTTCGAAAAGACGGAAGAACCGGTTTTTTATCATGAAGATGAACTTTATTTTGGTCCGCTCTTATTAGCACGAAAATCGGAAATTTTTATGAATAAACTTCGCCATGATTTACGAATTTTAAAAGCTATTTCCCATCCAATGCCTAAGCATCTAAAAACAATAAAAAGAATTGAGGAAATATTATGTTAATTAAAGAAATTGTCCAATATTTAGAACAACTATACCCGCCCCAATTGGCGATTGAAAGCGATTTTAACCGCATTGGTTTTATCATTGGGGATTTAAACTTCGAAGTAAGCAATGTTTTAATGGCACTTGACCTAACATTAGAAGTAGCTCAAGAGGCGGTTTTAAAAAATGCTAATTTAATCATCACCCATCACCCATTTTTCTTTCAGCCCTTAGATAAAATCATGTTTTCAAGTGAAAAAGGACAAATTTTAAATTTGTTATTTACACATCGCCTTTCTTTGTTTGTTATGCATACCAATTTAGATGTCGGAAACAATGGTGTTAATGATACTCTAGCCCGTTTAATTGGGCTTATAGATTTTAAAGTCATAAATAATGAGGTTGGCAAAGGAAACTTTTTGCGTTATGGTGAAATTCGCCCACTAACTTTAGCCAGTTTAGCGCTAAAACTTAAAAATGATTTGGACTTAACTGGAGTCAGGGTAGTTGGGGATCCGCAAAAGATTATTAAGAGGGTGGGGATTGTTGGTGGGAGTGGAGCTCATGATGAAGACATTGCCGCTGCCCTTGCCATGGATTTAGACTGCTATATAACGGGAGAAGTAAAATTACCAGCTGCCCAAAAAGCTTATTTCCACAATCTATCCTTAATAGAAATCAATCATGGGGTTGAAAAAATGGTTTTTTATCCTCTTGCCCAAAAAATGGCCGGAGAACTAGGATTAAAAAACCGAATTTTTGTTTCGGAAATTAATACTGATCCTTTAGTTGTTTGGAAATAAAAAATCAGGCTATTAATAGCCTGCTTAGTTTAGGGAATTATTTCTCAATAATACTATCTGTTGGACATACTTCTTGGCAAGCGCCACAGTCGATACAAGCATCCGGATCAATTACATAAATTTCGCCTTCTTTAATGCAATCAACGGGGCATTCGGCAGCACAAGAACCACAAGCGATACACGAATCAGTAATAAATCTTGGCATTAAGATCCCTCCTCTTTTAACCAAGTTTATTGTAACATATTTTAACTGAAAAACAAACAATTGTAGATTCTAATTAGAAATGCGACAAATAGAAGGAAGAAAAAAGTATAATTAAGCAGTCAAAAAATTAATAAAT
>MVZM01000027.1:0-7500 GCA_002068415.1 Tenericutes bacterium ADurb.BinA124 | reverse complement strand
CTAAACAAAAACATAAAAAAATGGGAAATTATCGATTGTGAAAACACCGTCTAGAAACTATCAATTCCCTAATTCTTCATAATTGCTTGGATATTATACCTAATTCAAAATTAAAAGTCAACGCTTTTACACCAAAAAAGCCGCCTTGGCGGCTTTAGATGGTATCAACCAACATAAATTTTAAATGTTTTGGTTTCTGTTTGGCCATCCATTTCAATGGTGACCCAAAGCGAAACAAGCTTAGCTGTCTTCGGGGGTGTATAGTGACCGTCGTTGGATAATAGTTCGGGATGGCTCGACTCCCATGAGAGCTTTGCTTGATAATCTTCGTTCCAAAGCGGCAATAACAGCGACTCTTTTGTTTCTCGAGGTATAACATTATTATATAAATAGAGATATAAACTCGAGAACTTTTCGCTTGTTGTCATCCCTTTCGCAAGAACATGATATTCATAATGGAGGACATCACTTCCTAAAGTAATATCAAAACTAAGCAAAACATTTTCATCGTTAATAAGGTTTTGCTTAACTATACCGTCTTTCCCAATAGCCGAAGGATTACTAATGCTTGTTTTCACAGAATAATTGGCATCAAAACTGTTCATCATTAAATGCCATTCCACCATTTTCAAGAACTCACTCCAGCGCCCACTGGAACTTCTGATGACGGCGGGGCAATTTTTCCCGGAAAAGTCGTTATGCTGTTTAATGGCATCCAAACCTAAATGATGTTTGATTAATAATGAGGCAACTAACTTCGCCGTCCTTTGCAAAGTCCGTTGATAATTGCCGCCTTGGTTGATGCAGGTTTCAATGCCAATGCCGTTTTGATTGCCACCACCGATGGACCAAGCTTGATATTCTTTATTGAAATAAGTGGAGCCATAGGCACTGCTGCCGTCTCCGGCATGCCAAGCAATCTCATCATCGGGAACATGTTGGAAGCAGTCTTTATCATCAATCGTATAATGCCAAGAAGCGACGCGGCCGGTAACCGAATTGGCTTGCGCATGAATATAATCTTTCACACCAACAGCGGTACCGGTGGCACCGCTCATCCCCGTATCATGAATAACGATGTATTTGACACCGCCCGGCATTTTCTTACCCACCAAGCCCGTACCCGGACGCATTCGATTAATAGTATTCGGATAGACAAGCGATTGGGTAATGATAACTTCTTCTTCATAGGGCAGATTAAGGCGCTTTCCGGCAATGCTGGGGAAATAGCCATCCATAAACCGCTTTAAAGCTGATAATTTTTCCATGGGATTAACTCCTTTTGATATATACTCATATTCATAGAGATATTTGCGATGGGCGATTGTGAAAAAGGCTTGCAGTTTAACTGTTTTTGCTTCCAAACTAGGGAACAAATGCTGGTTAATAATCATCCCCGGATCGCTCCCAATCCAAAAAATGCTTCGCCCGTAAACCCCATCCACCTCCGGAAGCAATCCTTCCTCATTGGAAACAAGGGCCAAATTCTTAAACCAAGCTCGGGTATTAGCCAGCTGTGTTTCGACCGCAATCATGGTGACGACCGCCGATTTATAGAAAGTTTTACTGCGATTACCAAGGGTAACATGAATATTAATCGTCACTTGACGGTTCTCCGCATCCTTGGTAACTTTACCCTCATTATCAATATATAAAGAATTGGTTTGATAACTGACATTAATATCATAATCCGGATGTTGATATAAAAACACAACATCATTTTCAATGGTATCAGGAATGGCATCCCGTAAATAAGCACCAATCTCATTAAGAGGATCAACAACGGTGATTTCATGAGTCACGAACGATGACAAATCATCGCTTAAAGCGACAGTTAACACCGCTTTGCCAGGAGCCAAAGCCGTGATTTTACCAACTTCATCAACCGTAAAAATTATCGGATTGGATGAAGAATAAACCAACCTTGAAGACTCCACCGATGCACTCACAACAGAAATTTCTCCTAATGTTAAAGTAAAGTCCCCAGTCAAATTAAGTGCGGTTAATTTACGAACAACAACTGTTTTTTCAAAAAAACCGCTCGTATCATTAATCTTAATAGTTATTTTAAGTTTAACCCTAACATCATCCGTAGTTCTTGTAATTTTCCCTAAATTTGTAAGAGCTTCTTCTTGATTGGATTGATAAGTGATTGTTGCCTTACTAGTTTCATCATAAGTTATTAAGTTAAGGTCCTGCATCGTTTCATTAGGAATACTAGCTAGGATGGTTTGCGCAAGCTGATTAATAGCAATTTCTTCTGCTGTTTCTAAAGAATATACGGTAATCGTTAATTCCTGATAGAGAGAGAATGCTGAAAAGCCAACCCTAACAGTCGCTTGTCCGGCTTTAATTCCTTGTACAATCCCATCTTCGACAGTTAAAACTGATGAATCACTAGAACTCCATTCTAAGGCACCTTCGATATTGGAATCTATCGTCAGTAAAACCCCCTCATTAACCGCAATAGATGTTGGTCCTGTTAATTCTAAATATGGCTCTTCCTGACAAGCCAATAAAAACAAGCTGAGAAAGAACATTAATCCTAAATATTTTATTACTTTCATACTGACCTCACAAACTATATTATACCTTAAACACAACAATTTACCAAGAAAAAAGAGTGATTTCTTACGAAATCACCCTTTTAGAGTTTTCAGTTAGCCATTATGATTAAGGATTAACTGCAGTCCATTTTGCATAAAGAGTAACATCTTTAAAGCCAAGTTCAACAGGTGTTAATGTTGCTTTTTTCGTGAAAGCCTCATCCAAATACCATTCTAAAGTAAAGCCGGCTTTTACAACTTTTGGAAGTTCAACTTTTGCATCGCCCGGAGTGTATTTCAAGCCCATAGCATTAACTTTAGTTTGTGATTCATCAACACCAAGTGTCCATGTGTCGGCCAAGAATCGTTCTCTATAATAAACGTAAGCATATTTTCCGGTGATGTATTCACGGAAACGTGAAGTTGCTCCCGCAATAGCGCTGACCGTAATATCATAGAGTTTTGATCCTTCTGCCGGTTTGACATAAACAAATTCATACTTAAGTCCAAATCTTCCAAGGATATCACGACCACCGGCATGGCCAATTTGAGTTGTATCATTAAGCCAAATCAACAGCGGTAACCATTTATCATGGTATGCCGTTTGACGGAAGAAGTCATTCGAAGTGTCATCAATCTTTAGATGATCTGGGTCTGGAGTATCGTCCGCATTGTCTTTGTATAAATCATACATGTATTCACGCATGAAAGCATCGGTCATTAAAGTAGTCAAATATGGAGTCGCAGCTGTTTGATCCACGAAGACTTCAAAAGTAGGTAGATCCGGATAATTCTTTGCTTTTAAGTGAGCATACATATCAACTAAGAACATATCAGTGACTTCTTTTCTTGTAGATGCATACACTTGACCGCCATTTAAGACTAAGTTAACATAGAAGGTCTTGTTCAATTTTGTCTCATACTCGTTTTCAAGCCAAGCTTTATCAACAATAATATTCTTTATGCCATCAGTTAAAGCTGAGAATGGTTTATAAATTGCATAGGCTTTTACTAAGTAATCCGCATCACCAGTTTGGGTCTTCAATGTAGCAATCTTCGCATCCCACAATAGAGCACTGCGAGCAGTTTGAGCATTGAAAGAAGCCATATCAAAGGTAATATCAGCAAGTGGTGTTAAAACCGCATGGTCATACTTAGAATAGTATTCTGAAGTTTTTAAGTTAGCATCGGCGCCACTTGATAAACCATCATAATAGTCAGCGATTGCTTCAGCGATTTTTTCTGGAGTCTTGTCACCTGTTCCTGATGGGAACACAGCAGCCATTTCCACAGCCGGATCGGCTTTGGCAGCATCATACTTATCTAATTTAGTCTTAGCTAAATCAATGTAATAATTGAAATGCATGTAACGGAAATCATTTTCAGGGGCTAGATTGTAGTGTTCAAAGGTCATTTGAGTACCCGGATGACAGAAGATACCAACGATTGGTTGATTTTCTTGGGTCTTAAAGGTCATACCATAACCGTTAGCAGGAATGTCGACACTGCGAGCAGTTGACGGTAAAACATCTTGTAAAACGCCGAATTTACTACCTAGAACTACTTTACCGGTAGCATCAGCAGTAAAGCCCTTACGATAACCATCAAATGTTAGGGCGTTTTCACGGCTGCCTTGACCAATCCAAGGTTGATCATCAGTTCCTTTACCAGCAGCATGAGAAGCTAGGGGCACTTTCGCAACTTTGTCAGTCAAGTTAACAAAGAGAATCGCCCAGTTTCCACCGGTCTTTTCACGAAGGTTAGCGTATTCCCAACCAGTAATCGTACCATTATCATCAACAGCGGTAATGTAAACCGTAACGAAGTCCATTGGGAAGTATTGGAAACGTTGACCATCAGCTTTCTCTGTAAAGGTCGTTGGAACCGGAAGAGCATCAACTTCACCATTAACATAGAAGGTGAAACCGGAATAAGCACTCCAATATTGTTGTCCGGAATAAGCGGTTTTACCAACAGCTTGATCAAAGTAACTGAAGGTGTTCAATAAGTCGTATTTGTCCTTAGCAACCGTCGTTGTTTGTTCTGAGAAACGGCCACCAATGTACATGGCATTAACATCTTTGGAAATACCAGTATTAACAACAAACGAAATTGATGTTGGAACAACACCCGCTTTTTTGAATTTAGCGGTTAATAAGCTTTCATGATAACGTAAGTATTGGGTCTTTAAGGTTAAGCCGTCAAAATCTTCTTCATTTCCTGACCATTCAATGGTTACACCATCATGACCTTCTAATGTTGTAGCTAAACCGGTAATCGTATTATCACCAGCACGACCTTTAACACCATATGGGAAGTAAGTAGGAACAGCAGCCATTAAAGCAGCATTATGAGTGAAATCATAAACGGCTTTGCTTGTGTCCGTTGCCTTTAAGGCTTTAACTGCCACAGTCTTAGTTTCAACTTCATGTGGTTCAAAACGATCATCAGTGAAAGTTACGGTATAAGTAATATCGGTATCTTGAGCCAAATCGCGGTTGACATAAGCTCCGGTGTTATCTAAAACAGTAGCATCGGATGATGCCCATGCCATCAACAAGTTAAACTTGCTGTCGCGAGTTGGAAGAACAATATTGCTTTGTGCTTTCAAATCTTTGTAAGGAAGTAAATCGCCTTCGTCAAGGATGAAAGCAACTTTTTCTTCCATCGTATAACCCTTTACAAACACTTTGTATTCAAGCGGCATACCAACACCCGCTGTTGTAACGGTTGCTGATAAAGTTACATATTGATCGTCATTTGGACGAACATATAAACCAGTTTTTGATAAAACTGCTCCGGCACTTGAAGCCCAATTAATGGCAGAGGCTTTAACAACAGTCGGTAAAACGACATCTTGAGCAAGTTTTTCCGGATTTTCTTTAGTATAGTTAAAGAAATAAGCATCTAAGTAGTCTTTAATAATTTGGTTAGCGGTAAAGCCGTTGTTAACTAAATCCGTAACTAACTTAAGTGATAATACTTCTTCAACCGTGAAATCACCATATTCCACTTTGCAAGTCAAAGCGGTTTGGGCATCAGCAGTAATGGTGCCAACCGGGAAGACGCCATCGTCAATCGTTGTGGCATCAGATTTTGTCCAAGTAACCATTACTTTATCGTTCGGATAAACAGGAAGCGTGAAATCGGCATTAGCAAATTCCGGCATATTAGCTTTAATATAATCTAAAGCCCGTAAACCAATTTCGGCATCTGTTCCGCGTTCAAAAACTTCAACTTCGAAAGTACCGGAAACAGCTTCATCTAAAGCTGAAACAGCCGTAATTGTCGCACTACCACTCTTATGGGCAGTAACATTCCCTGAACCATCAACAGTGGCAACTGAAGGATCGCTTGTTGACCAAAGTAGCCCTTTATAAGCAGCATTTGGAGTAATTGTTGTTGGGAATTCAGCTGTGTCGCCAACAAACATTTCATCTTGACCTAAAATTACTATCTTTTTAGGGGCAAAATCATTTACAGTAGCAACTGCTAAAACGGTAACGGTTACCGTAGCTTTGATATCGGCTTGATTTTTGACAGAAACCGTAATCACAGCTTGACCAGCAGCAACGGCGGAAACAACACCTTTGTCACTTACCGTAGCCACTTTTGTGTCACTTGATGCATACACTAATTCTAATTGCTCAGTTGTTCCACCGATAGTTGGAACGACAGTCAGTGTTCGACCAGCAACAGTTGTGACTGATGCTGAAGAGAATCGTAAAGTAACCGGTGCCAGCGGTAAAACCTTAACCGTTACTTGTGCTTTAACATCGGCTTGATTCTTGACAGAAACCGTAATAACGGCATTCCCAGCACCAACAGCTGTCACAACGCCACCGGCAGCAACCGTGGCCACTTTCGTGTCACTTGATGCATATGCTAATTCTAGTTGTTCCGTTGTCCCACCGATGCTTGGAGCGACGGTAAGCGTTTGACCAACAACGGTCGTCACCGATGCCGAAGAAAATTTTAAAGTAACTGGTGCTTTCGCTTTTACAACAACAGTTGCTTCAACCTTTACCTCCGGATAATCGGTGAGGGAAACGGTAATTTTAGCTGTACCCGGGGCTTTCGCCGTCACAACACCATCAGCAACCGTAGCCACAGCTTCGTCACTTGAAGCATAGGTCAAGGTTAAACCTTCAACTCCACCTACCGTTGGTTTGATTGTTGTGGTTTCACCGACAACAGTCGAAAAAGTAGCTGAAGATAAAGATAATGTTGGTGTCCCTTCAGGAGTACAACCAGCAAAAAGAATTCCAAATGCAATTAGTAATGCAATGATTAAAAATCCTTTTCTTTTCATTTCTTTCTCCTTTATATTTTTTATGAAACGTATTGGTTTATGTTAAAACATAAAAACGTTTACGTATACTATTATAGCACAAAAAGAACAAATGTGTCTATCTTTTTATTGAAAAATCAACAAAAGAACTGTGTTTTTATAATATTATTCTTGATTAAACAATTTTCCCGGGATTTAAAATGTTGTTAGGGTCAAAAACTTTTTTAATTCCCTGCATTAAAGCCATTTGGGTTGGGCCTAATAAGTGCTGCATGTATTTTTTCTTAGCAAAACCAATGCCATGTTCTCCGGAAATAAGTCCACCCATTTGGTCGGCTTGATCATACATTTCCGCAAAAACTTTTTCGAGGACATCAGCAAATTGGTCATCAGACATATCATCTTTACAAATATACAAATGGAGGTTGCCATCACCGGCATGACCGAAACTCGGAATACGAACTTGACCCGACTTTGCCACCAACAAACAATAAAATCGTTGTAGAATTATACACTTAGATTCATTTCAAATATTACGAATATTAGCCTTATTGAGCCCAAAATAAGGCTTTTTTTGTTATTTTCAACAGGATTTTCAATAAAAAAATATTTAAAAATTTGCCTTGACATTTATAGTAATTTAGTGTATATTATATATAGATG
>MVZM01000026.1 GCA_002068415.1 Tenericutes bacterium ADurb.BinA124 | reverse complement strand
ATTTTAATATGTTTTTAAGCAAAAAACGTTCAGAAATGGACGTTTTCTGTTTTGAGGAAGTGGCAAACTCGGGTTATAGCACAAAAAGAACAAATGTGTCTATCTTTTTATTGAAAAATCAACAAAAGAACTGTGTTTTTATAATATTATTCTTGATTAAACAATTTTCCCGGGATTTAAAATGTTGTTAGGGTCAAAAACTTTTTTAATTCCCTGCATTAAAGCCATTTGGGTTGGGCCTAATAAGTGCTGCATGTATTTTTTCTTAGCAAAACCAATGCCATGTTCTCCGGAAATAAGTCCACCCATTTGGTCGGCTTGATTATACATTTCCGCAAAAACTTTTTCGAGGACATCAGCAAATTGGTCATCAGCCATATCATCTTTACAAATATACAAATGGAGGTTGCCATCACCGGCATGACCGAAGCTCGGAATGCGGACTTGATATTTCTTCGTTAAATCGTAAGTGAATTTCACAAACTCACTAACTTTAGCCCGTGGAACAACGACATCGCATTCATCCATTTGCGTGGTGGAAGCTTTAATGGCTTCCAAGAAAGCCCCGCGGGCTTTCCAAACCAAATCTTTTCGCTCTTCAGTATCGACAATTAAAACATCTTCGGCTCCCAGTTCATTTAGGCATAAATCAGCCGCCCGTTCGACTTTAGCCTTCACATCTTTATCATCTTGACCGTCAAAGGTTAATAAAATATAGGCTTGGTTGTGGGGATCGGGAAATTTCTTTCCTAAAAACATCTCCGCAAAGCCAATCGTCTCCCGCCCAAAGAATTCAACCGCTGTTGGATCACTGCGGGATTGTAAAATGTGGGGAACTTGGTCGATGCCTTGTTCCAAGGTTTTAAACGGCACCAGCAAACTGACGGTTTTGCTTGGTAAGGGTGATAATTTTAAATACGCTTTAGTAATGACGGCCAAGGTTCCTTCGCTACCGATGATTAAATTCTTTAAGGAATAACCGGTGGTGTCTTTCACAACCTTCCTCCCCAATTGCGTAATTTCACCCGATGGCAAAACCACTTCAATCGCTCGAACCCAATCACGGGTAACACCATATTTGACCGCCCGCATCCCGCCGGCATTAGTGGCAATATTGCCACCGATGGTGGCGCTTTTTTCCCCGGGGTCAGGAGCATAGAAATAACCCTTCGGTTCAACGAAACTATAAATATCCATCAGTAAGACGCCCGGTTCCACCACTAGCACTAAGTTTTCCTCATCGAGTTCTAAAATGCGGTTCATAAGGGTGGTGTCTAAAACAATCCCTCCATATAAAGGCACACAAGCGCCAACTAAACCGGTACCACTACCACGGACAGTAATCGGGATGAGTTTTTCACTAGCGTATTTAAAGATGGCAGCAATTTCCTCCGTCGACAATACTTTAATAACTACTTCCGGATGGGCAACAATCGTCCCCATTTCATCTTTGCTGTAATCTTCGCTGATGGCAGTCCCTGTTAATATCCTTTCTTCGGGAAGAAAACTTTTAAAATACTGTAAATCTTGATTATTGATTTTATGATACATTATATTAATCCTTTCGCGGCTTTAATCTTCTTGATTAAAGCGGGGAGAATGGCAAAGACATCGCCAACCACTCCATAATGAGCAACATCGAAGATGGCTGCTTTCGCATCATCACAAATGGCAAAAACTAATTCGCTCCCCCGCATGCCGGCCGTAAATTGCACGGCTCCACTAACGCCTAAAGTAATTAACAATTTCGGCGCAACAGTGCGACCGCTCAAGCCGATTTGTTTACGGGGATCAATTAAGCCGGCTTCGATTAAGGGTCGCGTACAAGCGATTTGTGCCCCTAATAAATCAGCTAATTCATAAGCGAGGGCCAATTGTTCCGGCGTTTTAAACGGTCGCCCACAAGCAACAAGCGTATCGGCTTCACTAATGTCCATCTCTTTGGGTTTGGGGGAAATTTCAAGCAAGCTTAATCCGCTTGTGAAATCCACGCCCGCAGTCTTCATTTTTACAATCTTGCCCGTGGGTTTTACCTGATCCGGCTTTTTAAAGATTTTATAACGGACCGTCGCCATTTGGGGGCGGTTGTTCGGGCAAATAATGCTCGCCATGATATTACCACCAAAGGCCGGGCGGTTTTGAATTAAATCGGTGTTTTCCTTCATTCCTAAAATCGTGCAATCCGCAGTTAGTCCGGTTTTAAAACGAGCGGCCACCCGGGGAGCAAAACTTCGACCGATGCTCGTTCCCCCATATAAAATCACAGTGGGACGAATTTTATGAATAAAATCCGCCATTAAATTCGTATATATTTCCACATTAAAATGACTTAAACGCACATCCTCATAAACAAAAACGGCATCAACACCATATGACAACAGTTCTTCCGTCATGTTTTTAGCATCATCGGTAAATAACACCGCCTGGACGGGATGGTTTATTACCTTAGCCAGTTCCTTGGCTTTGCCAATCAGTTCAAAGACAACGGGATGGATTTCATGCTTATTGTGCTCCACAAACACCGCCACTCCGACCCATTTGCTTTTATCAATAGCCCTAACAACATCTTCTTCAACACTAAAAACTCCGGCCGGCCCTTTACGCACACAGATTTTACACATCCGACAACCGGCATTAATGCTTAAAATGCCATTATATTCAATGGCATTGAAGGGACAAATCTTAACAGCCGCTTCACCGATTTCTTTCGTTACTTTGGTATGATCAATAATTATTCTTCCCATAGTCGTCCTACAATATCTTCAAATCTTTCATTTTTTGGAATAACTGTTGGCTTAGTTCCTGATTGGTTCCGGTCCATACTTCTTTGTCGGTATTCTTTTGGGGCGGAAACATGCGCTCCACCTGCGTGGGTGAACCTTTTAAGCCATAATGGCTTTCATCCTGATCCGCAAAGTCCGCAAAAGTTAAGACTTTAATTTGCTCATCTTTTAATTGCTTGCTGCGTTTATAAGAAGGCAAACGTGGCGTAAAAATGCCCTTATCAACGGTAATTAAACCAGGATAGGTAATTTCCCATTGTTCGGTAGTTTTATCCATACTGACACTGACTAAAACGGCTTCATCCTTAATCTTAATAATTTTATCAACATAGGAAATATGGGGAATGTGCAAACATTCCGCAATCTCCGGTCCTACTTGGGCCGTATCACCATCAGTGGTTTGCTTGCCACAAATAATTAAATCAAAAGCGCCGATAGTTTTAATCCCGGAAGAAAGCGTATAGGAAGTAGCGACGACATCCGCCCCAGCAAATTTCCGGTCGGTGAGTAACACCGCATCATCCGCCCCCATCCACAGCGCTTCTTCCAAAACCGCTTTGGATGATGGTGGCCCCATGGTAATCACGGTAATATGAGCCCCATTAACTTCCTTAAAGCGTAATGCCGTTTCTAAAGCATATAAATCATAGGGGTTCATTTTCGTGTTGTTGCCATCACGAATTAAAACGCCGGTAAGCGGATCAATCTGTACCTGGGAACTGGCGGGAACTTGTTTAATACAAACGATTATTTTCATATCTTGTCACCTAATAAAAATTGTAAGGTTTTTTCCTTTAATAGTTGTTGATCAAGGCGGTTGTCATAACCGTGGTTCGCATTCGGAAAGAGCTGAAACTGCGCCTTCGGAAACAAATCCGCAAACTTCTTTCCAAATTCCCAAGGCACGGATAAATCAGCCTGACCATGAATAATGAAAACGGGATGAGGATATTGCGATAAGTCCCGGTACCAATCATAAACAAAGGTGGATTGATAAAGGGCTTCGGAAATTTCAAATCCTAAAATATCGGCATTACCATTGGGGAGTTTTTTCGTGGTTTCATAGCGTTTTTGTACAAGGCTGTTGATGTTCCCTGCCGGGGACCACAAAACAAGCGTTTTAATGTGCTTAACATTGTTAACAGCCATTTGCGCTGCGACCGCTCCACCCATACTAAAACCTAAAACCGCTACTTGCGGACTAAGGCTGCGAGCAAAGTCCACCATGACTTGGGCTTCTTGCATCATGGTTTGAAAAGTGAAATCCGCAAAAACACCATCGGATTCGCCATTTCCGGAAAAATCCATCCGTAATGAGGCAATGCCCTTGGTAGCTAGTTCCCGCGAAAAATCGCGGAACAAATGCCCATGTTCCGTTTTATTGCCCGTAAAACCATGAAAAAAGACGACAGTTAACGAAAAGGGACGGTCGGGTGTCGTTAAATAACCCCGTAAGGTTTTTCCTTCGTGGTTATTTATTTCCAGATGTCTAAGCATGTTTAAATAACCTCAGGGCTTCACGAATATTATCTTGCCCCAACTGTAACCATGAATTAACTTCCGCCGGTTCTTCCACTCCGGAAAGGAGCGCAAAAATAGCTTTTTTGGCGGAACCGTATTTCAAAAAGGCGGCTTGGGCATCGGCAAGTGAACAATCAGTTGCCGATTGAATGATGTTGTGGGCCCGGCTGACTAATTTTTCGTTGGTAGCGAGGACATCAACCATTAAGTTTTCATAAACTTTGCCCATTTTAATCATGGAAGCGGTGGACAGCATATTGCAAATCATTTTTTGGGCGGTCCCTGATTTCATCCGCGTTGATCCGGTTAAAGCTTCCGGTCCGGTAATCGCTTCAATCGGATAATCAACCAAAGCGGCTAAGGGGCTGTGTGGTGAAGTGGTAATCCCGCCAGTAATACAGCCGATTTCATGAGCATAGTGGATTCCCCCTAAGACATAGGGTGTGCGTCCGCTGGCCGCAATCCCGACAACAACATCAAGTGCATTTAAGTGGGCGTTTTTTAAATCTGCAACCGCTAATTCCCCACTATCTTCCGCACCTTCGACGGATCTAACAAAGGCTTTTTCACCGCCCGCCATTAAGCACATCACCATTTGCTCGGAAACACCAAAAGTCGGTCGACATTCAACGGCATCGATAATACCGATGCGACCACTGGTGCCGGCCCCTAAATAAATCAAGCGTCCGCCTTTTTTAAAGTTCTCCACAATCCGATCAACCAAAGGGGCAATCTGCGGTAAGGCCTTTTGGACGGCCCCGGCCACGAGCTGATCTTCTTGATTAATCTTTTCCAAGATTTCATAAGTTGTAAGGGAGTCAATATCCATGGTGTTGGTATTCCGTTGTTCGGTGCCAATTTTCTTTAAATCAACGCTCATATTATTCCTTTCTCGGGGCAATGTTACCAAGGACAACCGGACGCTTGGCGCCGGTCGCTGAGATAACATTTCCCGGTTGGTTGTTTAAGGTTAAGTAGCCTAAAACCGCAAAAGCGACGGCTTCTTTCGCATCACTCGAAAACCCCAAGTCTTCTTGAGTGAGGACCGGTTTATTTAAGATATCTTGCAAGTGGCTTAAAAGGTAGTGATTGTGACTGCCGCCGCCACTAACGACAATACGGTCGAAATTTGGGGTGTATAAAGCGATGTTATGGGTGATTCCATAAACAGTTACTTCAGAAACAGTTGTAATAATATCTTCTTTGGCATAGTGCGAAAAACCATATTGTTCAGCCATGTTTTCCATGGCTTGCGCATTATAGAGTTCCCGTCCAGTTGATTTTGGCGGTTTTTTGGAAAAGAAGGGATCCTTAATTAAAGCTTCATAAATTGGGATAATGACCATCCCGGATAGGGCGACCTTGCCACCATCATCATAGGGACGCTGATAATATTTATTCATAAAGTAATCAATCATGACATTACCGGGACCGCAGTCAAAAGCCACAACTTCATCGATGCTTGCTCCTTTTGGTAAGTAGCTTAAATTGGCTATCCCGCCGATGTTTTGTAAGATAATTGCTTCGGTATCGCTTTTAAACAGCATGAAATCAGCCATCGGCACTAGGGGTGCCCCTTCGCCGCCAGCCGCAATATCCATGGTCCGAAAATTAAAAACCGTTGTTATATTGGTGCGATAGGTAATCACACTGGCTTCACCTATTTGGAGTGTTGATGGCACTAATAAGTCACTGGGCTTAGGATTATGCCAAATGGTTTGACCATGGGAAGCCACAAAGGCAATATCGGCATAATTTAAACCGGTTCCTGCCAAAAGTAAATCGATTGCCTCGACAAAGCGTTCCCCCAGTTCAAAATTCAAACTGCAGATTTCCGCCAGTTTTGCGGTTTCATTGCTTAAATTACGCATGATTTTTGCTTTAAAAAGTTCATCATAGGGTAGGGTCACAAACTTTTCTAAATAAAAATGACCCTCATTAATCTTAACTAAAGCAGCATCGCAGCCATCTAATGAGGTTCCGCTCATTAATCCAATCGCTCTCATATGAGCCCCTTTTGTTTGGCCAAATAATAAGCGCCGATGACGGAATCATTTTCTTCTTCCACAAGCCGCGGTTTTAAGCCGTCATTTTTCAAACAACTCATTAATTCTTCCTTCACAAACAAAGCGTTTTGAATGAAACTGCCCCGAAAACCAAGCCAAAAAGAAGCTTGCATATTGAGATGTTGATGCGTTTTTATAACAAAGTATGCTAAATCTTTCCCGGCTTGTTTTAAGATTTTGATGGCGTCGGGATCATTATTGGAAGCTTCAGCACTGATGAATTTCGCATAATCCGCCATCTTGGCTTTGTTTTTTAAATAAACAAAGGGTTTAAAATCATAAACACTGCTAATACCGTTTAATTCCATAAAACGCTTTTCTAACCGGGTAAAAGGAAGTCTTTGTTCATATTTTTCAATGATTTGGGAAATTAATGTTTTCACAAGCGTAAAAGCGGAACCTTTTTCCGTTAACAAATGCCCAAAGCCACCCATTAAGAGAGTTTTTCCGTCTTTAAAGCCGATGACACTGCTGCCTGTTCCGGCTACGACTAAAATCGTTTCCGCTTTGGGAATTCCTAAAAGCGAATAAAGGCCAATAAGGGCATCATTAACCATGGAAACAGGGACTCCTAAATATTGACTTAAAGCTGCTTCTTGCTTGGGAACATCGGGAACAATCCCTAAACCGGAAATTCCTAACTGAACGATGGTGATTTCATAATCTTCTTGTAAACTGGTAACCGCTTGTTTTACTTGTTCGTAAAACAAAAACTGGGGTTCACCGGCAAGCACAAGCGGGGCACCCGGTCCCCCTAGACTTTCATATACTTTCGTGGCATTTGGCAAAAAGCCACACACTTTGGTTTTGCTGCCACCGGCATCAACCGCAATCATGATTTTTTTCATATTATTCCTTTATCACTAAGGTGAATTTTTGTCCTGGTTTAATCTGATTCAATAAAAACGGGCTAATTAAAGCTTGACCAACAACATTGACGCGCGGATCAGCGGGTAAAGTTTGTTTCATAATTGTGACTTCCCCTTGATAACGCTTAAATAAATGATTATCAATTGTGACCGCCAACACTTTCCGTTCAACGGTATGATTCGGAAGAATGAGACCGCTTTTTAGTCTTGTGGAAGAACGGATACCAAAGGCGTTGGCATCGGCACGTTCACGATGGGAAAGCAACAGCTGGGTTTGTTCTTCTTGGGAAATGGCCGTGCTTAGGGCAATCGGTATTACAATTTGGGAAAAGGAAAAATTGATGGCCGTTTGTAATTCTTGAGAACTGGCAAAACTATCACCAAAGACAACTTCATCGGTTTGCAAGAACGCCATTTCCGATAAAACAGCTTCTAAAGGCAAATAGCGATGGTCTTCAACGCTCGGCAAACCCTCATAAACCGGACCACGTTTTTCGTTTTGGGACGGAATATACATCATCACTGTTAAGCCATAGCGTTTAAACATAAGGTTTTGTTTTAAGACCTGTTCTTGAGTTAAACCGGTATAGGGTTTCGGATAAAAATTATGGCTGACGCGTAAGCGTCGCAAATCTAATCCCATCATTAAGAGGGTCTTAAGTTGTTGTTCGCTTACCGTTGAAGCATTCAGTTCTAAAAAGAACGGATATTTATTAGCCAGTTCAAGCATTTCTTCCAGTGAAAATCCATAATCCAAACGCAGTGAATAAATATCAGGAATAACAAAATCTTCAAGCATCGGTTTAGAAACATCCAAAATGATTTTAAAACCGAGGTGATTGGCCTTCGTAACAATTTCCCTTAATTCATCAGTAAAATCAGGCCGCATTTCCGGCATATGAGCGGAAATAAACAGGAGTTCAATATTATGAGCTTTTAAAACATCCAAATAAGCAAGGTTAGCGCTTAAGGGTTGTTCTAAACCGACATAAACCGACGCTCCGATTTTCATCCTTGGTTTAAGCGAAACCGGTAATTGACCGGTGGCTAATAAATCACCTTTTAAAAAGCGCATTGCCGTCTTAACGGAATTAGGCGTATATTCATATAAACAATAATAATTGGCAACGCCACTAAGAGCCAAGATATCATAGGGATTACGTGTGGAAACAACAAAGAGTTGGGGCACAACTTGGTTTAATTGTTTAACAAGCAGCGCTTGCTCAGGATTACTAAAAGCATTATAGGTAAAGATGACGACTTGTTGATAATGAGAAGCCTGTTTTAACACTTCATCTCTTTCTTGTTGGTCGGGATTGATTTTAATCTTCACACCTTGATAGGGAAGTTGAGCATGTATTAGCCCATCAATCATCGAACGTTTGGATAAAACATCCTCTACAATTGTTTGAGCAAAGGGTTCAACCGCAACCACTAAGGTTGAAGGATGCGGACGATAACTTGCCCCCTGCACATGAGTTAAACTTAAATCCACCCGTTTTTGCGCAAACTCATGATGTAAGGCTTGATTAATTAAGGGGTATTTTTCCTTAAAGCCGGGCTTTAAGAAATGTTTTTCCATTACCGGCAATAAAGCTTTCTTCGCTTTTAATACTCGGGCAACTTTTTCATCGAGGAGTGTCATTGGGAAAGTTCCGTCTAACACCGCTTGTTCAATCACTTCCAAGGTCTGTTTTTGTTTTTCATAAGTTTGGGAAACCATCACCATATCCAAACCTGCCAACAACCCTCGTAAAGCCCCTTGGCTGGCGGTATAAAAATCGTCAATGGCTTTCATTTCCATGCAGTCACTAACGACCAAACCTTCATATTGCAATTCCGTTCGCAATAAATCCGTCATAACCCGTTTGGATAAAGTAGCTGGCAATTGTTCTTGTTCATAGGCCGTAAAAAAAACATGGGCGGACATAATGGCTTTCACCTTGTTTTTGATGGCTTCTTTAAAAGGATATAGTTCTACCGCATTCAGTCTTTTTAAGTCATGAGGAATAAGGGGCAGTTGGTAATGACTATCGGATGAAGTATCACCATGGCCCGGAAAATGTTTGGCTGTAGCGATAATGCCGGTTTCTTGCATCCCCAAAATGGCCGAAACTCCCCACTCACTAACCTTTTTAGGATCATCGCCATAGCTCCGAACGCCGATAACCGGGTTTAAGGGGTTATTGTTGACATCAAGCGAGGGCGCTAAATTCATATTGATGCCCAAGGCTCGTAATTCTTCTCCCATCATTTTCCCTTGTTCATAAGCTTGGTGAGCTCCTCCACTAGCCGCCAATGTCATATTGCCCGGCCAGAATGTCGCTTCTTCGGTAATGCGCAAAACCATGCCCCCTTCTTGATCGATGGCGATTAAAGGCATAATCCCGGTTTCATTCATGATTCTTTGGTAAAGAGCTTGGTTTAAACCGTGAAGTTGTTCAATATTGGCAATATTACGAGCAAATAAAACAATATTTCCGAGTTTATACTCGGAAATAAGCCGTTTTAAATTGTCATCAATCGTAGTTTTCGGAAAACCGACAAACACTAATTGGCCGATTTTTTCTTTCAAGGTCATTTGTGCTAACGAAATCATCCAGTTCTCCTTTGTTTATTTGTAAATTAGATATTTTTTACGCGTTTGTTTAAACTTCTGGGTGTCTTCTTTTAAAATAAGCGCCAGTTCCGCTAAAGAATATTTTTGGGCTTTGATATAATCACAGCCGGTATTGAGTTCTAACATGCAGGGTCTGTTTTCACGGAAAGGCGGAAGAATTTTAACTTCCTGAGGATACAATTGGCGTAAAATTTCCAGCATCGTCCACCCGGTTTTCACCGGTTCAAATGAACGGCGATTCAAAACATGAACGAAAACACCAGCACACAAAGTACCCGCATATTTGGAAAAAGACGGCGTAAAATACTGTGGTCGGAAAATAACGCCTTTTAATTGCTGATCATTTAAGGCTTTTGCCAGTTCATGCGGTTTAATAAACGGCGCCCCAACAAGTTGAAAAGGAACCGTTGTACCGCGACCCTCCGAGATATTCGTGCCTTCAAAAATACAAGTGCCGTTATACACTATTGTGGAATCAATGGTCGGTAAATTGGGGGAGGGAAAAACCCACGACAAGCCCGTCTCTTCAAAGTACATCTTGCGGCGCCATCCCTTCATCGGAATGATTTTTAAATCACAACGAATATTATCTTCCTCGTTAAACATCAAGGCCAACTCCCCAATTGTCATGCCATAACGTTGGACAATCGGGTAATAACCGATAAAGGAACGATAATTAAAATCAAGGATATTGCCTTCCACATCCACACCATTAATCGGATTCGGTCGATCAAAAACAACCATCGTTTTTTGATATTCCTTGCAAGCTTCCATAGCATAGGCCATGGAATAGATATAGGTATAAAAACGCGATCCGACTTCTTGAATATCGATGCATAAAATATCGATTTGGTCCAACATCTCTTTGGTTGGGCGTCGATTTTCACCATACATACTGTGAACTAAAACGCCGGTTTCTTCATCAGTATAAGTGAGAAATTTTTCTCCGGCTTGGAAATTGCCACGAACACCATGTTCCGGAGCAAAGAGCGCCACCAAATTTGTTTTCGCTTTCATAATGTTAATCGTCGATTGTAATTGGCTGTTGACCCCGGAAGTGTTGGTCATTAAGCCCACTCGTTTGCCTTTAAAAACATCTAAATACTGATCAATTAAGTCAATTCCTAGTTTCATAAACCCTTCCTCATTCTTTTGTTGTTAACTCATCTAAATTGTGAGTCAAATACCAATATTGTTTACGGGAAATCATATAGATTAAATAAAGTGGTCCACTGATGCCGATTAATAAATAAAAGGGTAAAAAAATTTGTTTTAACAAGCCCACTAATAACAAGGGGAAAAGCAGTAATAAGCCATAAGTTAATGTTTTAAAAAAATAACGAAACGCCATAAAAAAAGCAAATTTAAGCAAACTCCATGTTTTCATCCGAAAATTGGCAACAATCATCGGGAGTTGAATAAGGGCTAACAAAAACGCAACCAAGGCAAAAAACAGCACTACAAAACTAATAACCGCCACCCAACCGGGGAGATCTAATTGCGCATAATTACCAATGATGTCCCAATAAAACAGAGCCGCAACGGTATATAAGCAAAACAGCGGTAACATGATTAATTCTAAAAGGTAAATGTTTTTAAAAGTGTTAAATAAATATGTGAAAAAAAGTCCAAATAAAGTGCCGGTTTGTTCTTCCCGATAAGCTTTAATAACTCGAAAAGCGGCAATAAAACAGGGAATAAAGCCAAACAGCATTAAGACAATCGCCACAATCACCAGCCAACCGGCATTAGGATAACGACGCCACAACAGAAAAGGGATAGCTCCCAGCAAGGCGGGAATGGTAATCATCAGCAAATTTAAAAAAACTAAGCGATATCCCCATTCAAAACCGGTATACCATTTACTGTTAACCATTTTGTCCAAGTTCATGTTGTCACCTTTTTAGCTATTATAACATTATTCAGCACTTTTATCAAGATTTTTGGCAGTGCTAATCCAAATGAAAAGGTGAAACCTCAATTGGTTTCACCTAGTCAATCATTAACTATAAAGTTCCAAGAGCCTTGCCTGGTAAGTCGTTGTTTGGGCATCCAATACTTCATTGTAGTCGGCACCTTGTGTAACGACTCGATCAATAGCCGGACCGATATAAGTAGAAACGCCGAGCATACCCCAAAGCGGATCAAAAATAACTTTATCGCGTTTGAAGAAGACTAAAGCGGTAACTGATTCCGGATCATCAATCTTCTTTTGCGCTGCCGTTGTCATGACTGCATCTTCACTGTAAGTCGGATCTTGCTTAACAAGGTCGGTTGTTTGTAACATCATTTCCGTAAAGGCCCGGTAAATG
>MVZM01000025.1 GCA_002068415.1 Tenericutes bacterium ADurb.BinA124 | reverse complement strand
AATGACCTCAATTGTTGGTTTTTGATAATCCTTTTTCATATAAATCTCCTTTCTAACCATGATTAAACTATCATTCTTAATATACCATAAATGAAAGCGTTTGCAAATGTTTTTTAAATATCTCAAACAAAAGAACGATAATGCTTATCTAGTTAATAAGAATAATGCTTATATTATTGGTAAATCACTTGAAACAAATAAAGAAGAAATACAACAGGAATTCAAGCCTTTAACAATACGATTCTCAATTAAAAAGTGAAGTCAATAGGATTGTTTATCCTTCTCGCTTCACCTTTTACTTTATTTTATTTCTTTAAAGCTCTTCATATTTGAAATCTTTTATGGTCGGTCTTTAAAACATCGTTTTTGACCATAAAACCATAATTCCTATCCGTATCACTTTATTTGTTTAAGGCTGACTTCATTGATGCTAATAAGGCGCCAGTATTGTCACATCCGTTTTCCCAATACATAATCCCACCAATTTGATTATCGATGACATATTGGCATTTGACAGCCACGGAAGTTGGATTGTCATAAGAGATAAACTCCGTACCATCATTTTTTACCAAGTAGGGCACCTGAGCACCGCTGTCATAATATTCTGTATAATCGGCATTGCCAATGTAATTGGCTACGATTGTATGGTAATAGGGGGTACTTGCTTTACTCCAGGCTGACCAAGTGCCTTCCGAATATGTTCGCGTTTGCCTTACTCCATAGAAAGGGATACCCACAATTATTTTTGCTTTTGAAATGGCATAATTATTAACATAAAAAGCCACACTTTCATTAATCGAACAACTGTTTAATGTTTTTCCTACCGACATTGTGGAATTATGGAAAGTTGTTTGACGATATAGAGCATTTTGATAGTAACCAGAACTCGAGGCCATATCATAGGCCATCATATTAATGAAATCTAAATATTGTTTAGAATTATTTAAATCATACCGTGGCGGTTGCCATATACCTGCCGCTATCGCTGCTGTCACCAAATGATGAGGGTTGTTAGCTTTCACTTTTTGGTAAATGACCGCCATCATTGCCGTAAACAAAGCCTCTTCACCAACGGAAGGAGTCTCCCAATCAATATCAACGCCATCAAAACCGTAAGTATTAATCAAGGAAACAATGTTATTGGCAAATGTATTGACAATGGTCGAATTTGCTGCAATGGCCGACCAAGACGATGAAGGCGAAATTGAAACAATCACCCAATCACCTTGTTCATGAGCTTTAGGAATAATATGAGTTGAAACATTTGTTAGGAAAGTTGAACCCGATAGTGTTCCATTGGCATCAGCTGTAATAAATGCACAATTAATAATATCCAATGTGTCAAAGAAAGCTTGGGTTACCGTATTATAGCCACGATAAATATAACTCGATGCAATTCCTGGTGATAATACTTTAAAACCTTTTAAATCTACTTCATAATCTTGCGTAGCACTGCCAAAAGCTCCACTGACACTAGCTGTAAGGATGACCGTGGTTGCTAAGTAAGGCCGTGAATACACGCCTGTATTACTCATCACTGTTGGTTTATTACTACTCCATGAAATTGATAAACCTTCATAAGTTGAAGGAAGTTCTAAATCTTCTTCAACCACTGCTGGTAAACTTGATTCCATAAACAGTCTAAAGTCATCCGCATCAATGACTCTCCACTTTGCATGATAGTTTTTATTCCCCGTTGTTCCTAATACAATGGAAGAAATACTATTTCCTAAAAAATCGGCATTATCGTACCAGCCTTGGAAGACATATTGCGTATAGCTTGGAATTGGTAAAGTAATCTCATCATTGATTGTATAAGATGAAGGATACGGTGAACCAATTGAACCGCCGTTTAATTGATAAGAAATAAGGTAGTTGACAATATTCCATTTTGCATAAAGGGTTACATCAGAAGTTGTGCCCGAAGGCACAACTTCTATTTGACTTCCCGTAAAACTTGAATTATCATACCAGCCACCAAAAGTATAACCATTTTTTACTGAGCTTGTTGGTAAAATAACTTCTTCGTTTTCAGCAAAAGTTGTTGGATAATCAACTTCACTTCCGCCATTAAAATATAACAAGAGAGAATGAGTAGTTCAACCGCCTATTATCGTCCATTTTGCGTAATAAGTTTTAGTAGTAACACCGGAAGCGGCTGTAAAACCAGGATAAGTTGTAATCGGTTCATCGGAGCAATCCGCTTGTTCGCACCAACCATCAAAAGTATATCCAACACGAACCGGAACAAGCATGCTGACACTTTCTTGAAGCGTTACAACAACATCTGCGGTTGCTTCACTAGCATCAATAAAATAAACATCAATCGAATAACCAGATCCTTCAACAGCGGGGATGTTTTCAATTATTATAAGCGAGCCTACGGCAAGTGAATCATATTTTACCTTCCATGTTGTCTTGTAAGTTGAAGTACAAGTATCATGCATCATAAAATACAAAGTTGCTGAGTCATTTGAATAACCAGAACCTTTTCCAAGAACTTCATAAATGCCTGGAACTCCGCTTGGTTTTAAACCAATAACATGCCAATTTACTCTTGAATATGTATTTATTGTTATGTCGTTGCCGTTGATGTAAGAAGTTGAGGTTTTGTATCTTGTAGCAATTACCTTTGTAGCGGTCGTTCTAAGTGTATATAAATCCGTTGAGTTTAATTGCCCCCCATTAAGCTTATAAGTCACTTCAACAGGAACAAATGCACTTGCTGTCGTTTTGGCATAATAGTTCTTATTACCCGATGTCCCAGCAGGGAATGAAGCAATCGCAGTCCCTTCTAACTCAGGGTTATCATACCATCCGTCAAAAACATATCCATCTTTTACATAATTTGCTAGAGTAACGGCATCTTCAACCGTATAAGTACGGTTTAAACTTGTTAGAGCTGTTGCACCATCAAAATAAGAGATGTTATAAGCAATGGCAGTGTATTGAGGAACTAATTTTTTGTTGGCGCTCACCGTATATGCACCGGGTGAGACAGTTCCCACACCATCTGAATAACCAGTAAAATTATAATGATCTTTATTTGGAGGAGTAGGAATAGTAATACTGTTCCCGCTTTTCACAAAATCATAACTGGAGTATTCAGCATAAATCTTATTATTGTAAGTCGGTAAATTATAGTACTTCGTTCCCGCTACCGGAGTAAAGTCAATAGCTGTATAAGAACCAGCAACTTTAGTTTTATTGAAGAAATTAACAAGGGAGTAACTAAGGTGACTTGAATGGAACAAAACATTAGTGCCATTGGTTCCATCACCTTGAATAGCCACAATCTGTCTTGATGCATGGATTGTTCCATCAACACTTTTAATATAATCCAATAACCAAGCCCATTTTAAACCATAAGTTTCATTGTTAAAAAACTTATAAATATTGCTATTTGATAAATTTTTATTACTCCCTATTTCATCAGTCAAGCCTAATTTGGCGCTTGTAAAAAAGGCAGTTGGATCAATAAGGGTCCATGTTGTTCCCGCAAAAGCATTCCAATCAGCAATAAACTGTTCTCTTAAGTGAACACGGTTGTATTCATACAATGGAGACGAAATAATATAATTTCCAAATTCATCCAAACCATGTTTAAAATAGTTGTTTGATAAGTCCGTCAAAACTCCTGATACAGCACCACTATCACCTGCTTTCGCAGCATTTAAGGCAACTTGGGCAATACTTCTTGTTACAACCGTTGGAACCAAGGTATATTCATCAAGGGCATTTTTTGAAAACCCAATTACCGTTAGTTGTTGATTGTAGCCCTTAATAGGCACACCTGTTAAAACAACCGAAATGGTTGTGGAAGTAGTATCATAGTCTGAAGCAATCTTAACTTGTTTCTCATTAATCACATAAGGGTCGCCACCAGAAATGGCCGTTTGCATATTAGCAATCGTAGCTTCACCATAAATAATAAAGAAGCCTCTTGTTTGCCCTAAAAGACTTTCATCAAAAGTGGCTGAAAACTTTAGGCCTTGTAATCCTGAGGTTCGAATGGAAGCTCCTGGAACCATTTGAATAAGCTCACCTTCGGCATTAGTTTTTACAAAACTAAAGCCTAAAAACGAAAATAACGCTAATAAAACAGCAAAAAATCCTACTTTTTTGAGCATGATTGTCTCCTATTCAAACCAATCCTCTACTCCAACATCTTGAGTTGAAGTTTGAGTTTCGATTTCTGAATCCTGAAATTTCACAATTTCAATCGTTGGTTTTTGATAATCCTTTTTCATTTAAATCTCCTTTCTAACTTGGTTTTAAATTATCACTCCCAATATACCATAAATGAAAGCGTTTTTAAATGTTTTTAAAAAAAGACCCGAACAAAAGTTCGCGTCAATAAGGTTTAGTCCAATTAGGATCATCTATTTTATAGATAATCGCATTATCCAAATGGGTTATTTTATTTTGTTCAATGGTTTTTCCATTGATGATTAATTGAAATTCATTTCTTAACAAGTAACCATCTTCAATATTAATGGTAATGGTGATTTTATTATAATCAGTTTTTAAGGTCGCAGTGAAGCCCTCGCCAAGGGTTTTAACGGAATAATTGGTATAATCAGCTTCCAACATGATTTCACTAATAAGCTTATCTTCAACAACATGAACAATAAAATTAGCAAATGAGGTGCTTGACTGTTTTGATAATTCATACAAATTAAATGTTTTCACATTTTTAGAATATTCAATATCGTCATTTTCGAAAACAATAAAGGGTTGAAGCCTTAGTTCCTTATTAAAGTGTGATTCTTGAATTTCGTGAAAAGAAAATAAATAATCATTTGGTTGAAGCAAATCATGCAATGGTAATTCGACTTTATCGAGAGCATTTTCAACCCTTAATTCTTCTTCTTCAACCAATCCATATAAAACCCCGACTTTTAAAACTTGTTTATCATCCTGTTCAAGCTTAAGCTGCAACAAAACATCCAATCCTTCTTCAGAAAGAGTTATTTCCTTTATTTCCATTTGTGGGGAGTTTTCCTTGCCGATACTGCATTTAATCATCACAAGGAAAAGCAAAGATAATAAAAATAGTATTTTAGTTTTCATTTTGTCCTCTTATCTTGTTTTTTAAATAATCTTTTTTTAATTAAATACTTTAATTTCCGTAAGCATCGAAACCATACTCGGAAACGAACATATATTTGATAATTGAAAGTTGTTAATGATATTGTTTTTTCTTGCCGATAAACTTCTTCCATCCGCGCAATAATCTGACTTCTTTTAATGTTCTTTTCAATTACCCATTGATTATCACCCATAAAATCATATGAATCATGATGAACCTTAACAACTCGATGAAGAACAAATTGATGGTTATTGCGTTTGTATAAAAGAACATCATACTTTTTAATATTATCATTAATGGCCACTAATTTTACTGAATCCAATCCTTCACGAATCAGAGGTAGCATACTTGTGCCGACAGGATAATAAACAAAGCCGCCATATTTATCAATTATTTCTTGATATGTCATTCCATTCATGAGTTGCTCTCCAGTATTGTAATAATTCTAACACAGCCATCATGATTTCTCAATGATTATTAAACAGCATTGTTTAAAAATCATTTTATCCGCCAATATTTGGCTCCGTCATCGGTCCGCTTCATAAAACCGTAATCCACAAAATCGCGTCTAACGGTCACAAAGTCCGGATATATGGCTTTAATCTTCGCATTGACTTCCTTTTCCGAATACTCACAATCACAAGCAAAAACTTCAATCATCCAAAGTAAACACAAATATTTTTTCTTGTTTTTGGAAGGATAAATATTTAAAACAAGCGGTTCCTTTGATTTAAAATGTGTTTCCATAATTTTCTCTAGTTCTTCTTTTGTGTATTCAAACATCAGTTAATTCCTCTTTTTAAAATATGAATTCCGTTTTTTTGGAACAACAATCATTACATACATTTGTTTTAGCATAATTATCGACTATTTGCAAATGTTTTGGTAATAAATATTGGCTGATGCTGATGGTTTGGGGAAAATAATATAAAAACCTCAAATAAAAAAGTTTGATACGAGTAAAGGTATCAAACTTAAGTTCTAATATTTGTTATCGAGTAAATTTAATCTTCTTAGATTTCTTACCATCTTATTTCTTCAAATCAAAATAAGGACCGTCACCGGCATTGGTGGCATAATAAAAATAATTAGGTCTCTCCACAATCATATCCAAAAAGGCGAAGAAACCTAAAACGGCGGGATTGTTGTTTAGCTTGTAAGTATAAACTTTTTTATCGTCGAGGTCTAATCTAGTTTCATCAAGCATTTCCCATTTGCTCATTGAATGAATGATTTCTTTGGCTCTTTCTAAAGAGATTGATAATTCCTTCACAAACAAATTTTCGGTAAAACTGTTATTAACTCTTGAATAAAGAAGAATTACAGCATTAAAAAAATCATCATTGCTTAATTCCTTTAAAAAAGATAACATCAAAGCCTTATTGTTTAAGAAACTATTGAAGTTTTTGTTTTCCAATTTGGGAAACAAAGCAAAAAAAGGTTTATCCTTTTTCAGTTGCGTTAAGGCCATCCCTTCCTTTGATAAAACATGGGAATGGGCATCATGTTCTTCCATTACTTTAAAGGCATCATATTCTGTTAGCTCGACTAAACCGTTAAGGCTGACTTCCATATAGTAACACAAAGCAAAGAAGCGAGCAAAACGTTCTTTCATATCCGGTAAACTGCTTAAGTATTTGACTAATTTTTGCTCAATGTTTTTGAAATCATGAGTCGGAAGACCAAACAATTCATCGGTAGTCACATTAAAGTATTCCGCAATCTTGGGTATCAGTTCAATATCCGGATAACCGCCGCATTCCCACTTTGATACAGCTTGCGTTGATACCTTTACCGCTTTCGCAAGTTCTTCTTGCGTTATTTCCGCTTTAACTCGCAAGGCTTTAATTTTTAATCCGATATCCATAGCATCCTCCTTTCGATTATTATTATAGCGGCCACTACACCATCATTCTATATCAAACAATCTTTTAAATCAATGGAGGCAAAATTGACAAATTCAACCTTTAATTGTTTTCTTTTTAACTATTCAAACAATAGTTGTTCTTTTAAAACCAATAAAAAGTAAATCAGTTTAAAACTTTTTTGAGCGCTCCTTTATCGACACAAACTTATCATAAACATGCTTTGAATAAGCAATCATCACAATGGTGGCAATTATCAAAAGAAGCAACATTATCATACTAGACCATGGTTTATAGAAAACAAAAGCTACAATCACTACTAAAACACCAACCACAACCATGGTATAACCGCCAAAGCGATTGGATTTGGACCAAATTTCATCATTACTCATACTCCATCTTGTTCTTAATCCAATTACGGAATTTCTTTTGGTTTTGGGCATGATGTTACCGATGACAATCATGAATATTCCCATAAGGAGGATTAAAATATTTCCAAAACTGAACATCTGCGTTTCTAAATTATCGCGAACAATGAGGATTGAAGAAATCATTATATAAAAGTGTAAGCCCGTAAATAAGATCCAAGTGCCAATAGCAGTATAAAAAAGGACTTTTTCATTTTGTAATGAGCCAGCAATGAGCTTTTCATCACAGGAAGCCAAGCGCTTTCTCGCAAACGAAGATAATAAAAGCACCCAAAACACTTGAAAAACAGCAATAAAAACCGGAAAAAGCAACAACTCAAACTTTGAACCCCAACGATTAATATTACCACTGAAGTCATAATGCATTGGGATTTCATCCGGGACCATCCGTAACAACAAGATTGTGATCAAAAAGGGTAAAACTGCCAATAATAACAAAACCTTATTTTTCATTATCTCCACCTCGCATTTGTTTAAACCATAAATAAATCTCATCAAAAACCGTCGCATTCCACTCATAATAGATATAATTCTTGACTTTATATTCCATGACTAAATCGGCTTCTTTCAATAGTCTTAAATGGTAGGACAGTGCTTGGGGACTAATTTGAAACATTTCCGCCAATTCACCGGCATTAAGACGGCCTTTTTTAAGTTCTAGCAAAATATGACGACGGATGGGGTCACTTAAAGCTTTAAATACACTTGTTTTCATATTATACCTATTTCAAAATATCTTTAAATAGATTTTAATATAAATAAGTGAGATTGTCAACAACTATTTAAAATTATTTTTAAATAGTTTTTTTTAAAGTTCTTTTTTTAAAAAAAGAGATACTTATGTACCTCCTAAAAAGAAAGAATATCCATTTTTACAGTACGATAAAAAACGCTCCATACACATTTTCATGTATGAAGCGCTTTTTTTAATCATTAAGGATATAACGCGGTACGAAAGCAATCGTGTCGGTGACTGTATAATTGGCCCCCGCCACAGCAGCTCCATAATACCCAACAAAGCGGTAACCTTCGATTTCGGCTCCTTTCGGAATCATTATACTACTGCCTTTTTGTACAAATTGATAATGAAGATAATTTGTGTACACAGCATTGTTATACAAGGCAATCGTTTGATACTTTTCATAAGCATCAACAGTGAAGTCAAGTGCCGAATATGAGCCTGTTTCATTAGTTTTATTAAAGAAATTAGTGATTGAATAAATCAAATGTGATGCATTAAACAAGTTTTTACCATTGTTGGTTCCGTTTCCTTGCATTGCTTCAATTTGGTTTGTAATCTCGATGTTGTCCATGGCATAACTATCTAAATAATCCAATAACCAAGCCCATTTTTTCTTCATCGTTGAATTGTTAAAGAAACGATATAAATTACTATTGGCCATATCCGTTGAACTCGTTGTTCCCAATTTGGCACTGTTAAAGAAACTTAGAGCATCAAGTTCTGTCCAATTAGTAGCAAAAACTTGATTCCAATCACTTATAAACTCATCTCTCAACAATCTTCGATCCGTTTCGTAAAGAGCGTTGGCGATAACAAAATTATTAAATTCGTCAAAACCGGTTTTGAAATAATTATTTTGCAATGAGGAAATGACATTTTCAACACTATTACTATCACCGGCTTTGGAAGCGTTCATGGCAACTTGAGCCACACTACGCGATACGGCAGCGGGAACATAGGTATAACTTCCGTTATGATAAACAAAGCCGACAACGGTGATGGTTTGATTGTAACCTTTAAGAGGAATCCCCGTTAAGACAACAGAAATTATCGGACTGGTTTGATCATAATTACCGGAAACTTTCTTTATGGTTTTACCATTGATTAAAGCTCCACTCTCATAAAGCGTCCCAAAGTCAAGCATTGCTGTTTCTCCGTAGATGATAAAGAAGCCTCTTTCTTGATTCAAATGTTCGGCATCAAAGCTTGCTGAAAACTTCAAGCCCTGGGTTCCTGTCGTTCTAATGGCGGCCCCGGCTGTCATTTGGAGAGTTGCATTACTATTTTGTTGCCATTTTCCATATAAAATCGTATCGTTGTTTATCTCTGCCTCTTGATTCCATGGCGTTTGATAATCTTGATCAAGATACCAACCACCAAAGGTATATCCGGAGCGATTAGCTAATGTCGGCGGTACCAAAATGGTGCCCTTGTTAATGGTATCTTTTTTCATAACCATGCCTTGTTCGTCAACAAATTGGTAAGTGTATTGCCGATAGCAGTCATCGTTTAAAACAATTTTCATCTCCATGATGTGATCGCATATCGTACATTTTCTCACCCAAATCTCAACATTTATTGCTTCAAGGTTTTCCAACAGCGTCCATGCACCGATTTGATGATGACATACAACGCTTTGCACTGTAGCACCCAATGGTAATTTTTCATCATTGGTTAAGAGTTTATGACAATGTTGACATTCATAATAGTAGCCCTCATCGCCTTCCAAACCATAATATACATTGGGCATAAACTCAATAATAGCTTCCAAGACCGCTTTCGAGACCGTCTTTTTAATATAGTCATGCTCAAGCATATCTATTTGCTCACGGAATTGTTCATTGCAAATTGAACAAGTGTATAGAATTTCCCCATGCTCTGTACAAGTAGCTTCTTTGCTGATTAGACTGGTTAGATGATGATTTAAAGCTTCAATGATTTGGTATTCCGTTTCTCCACAAACACTGCAGGTCCGGTGTTTTAGTCCGTCAAGAGTGCAAGTGGCTTCAAGGTCAACAATCCATTCTCCAAAGCTGTGTTCTAGTTTGTTGGTGAAATTAGTATGGAAGAGTTCGTTACAAACCGAGCAACGATAGACATCGTAGCCTTCATGTGCACAAGTTGCAGCAACCCTTTCCACAAACTCCCCTTGAACATGACCACGAGCAAGGATGGTTTCCTCATCAATGACTTTGTGGCAATCCAAACATATTTTTTGTTTAGTACCGTTCTCAGTGCAAGTTGCATCGTTTACAATAATCCAATCGCTAATTGTATGAGCTTCATAAACAGCATGGGCATTGATATTGACCATGGATGTGGCCGGAACAACATCAACAACGGTGTCGTTGTTTAAATCCCAACCAACAAACTGATAAGTTAGATGGTTGCTGGTGTAGTCGCTGACATATGGTTGGCGAATGACTTGTGATGTCGTTAAATAATGGCTGGAAAGGAGATTTTCACGGTCATAGAAATTGGCTTTAAGCCATTCACCACCATAATATACTTTATTGTTATTGTTCCAGCCGGCATAATCTTGGTTCCAGTGAACATCCGCTTTTTGGGCCTCAACAAAAATAATGATATCTTCCAGTCTATCCATCGTGCTCACACTATCAACATCAACCCCAAGACCTAGGACAATGGTTTTTAAGGTTAGAGGAATGTAATCATAATTAAAGTAATAAGCAAGTATATGTTCCGGCATTCCTGTTAAAATTAAAGTGGTTAAATTGGTTAAACCTTCTAATTGCCCTAAATTGCTTGTGCCGATGGATAATGTTGTTAAATGG
This sequence comes from Tenericutes bacterium ADurb.BinA124, assembly GCA_002068415.1. Taxonomy (GTDB): domain Bacteria; phylum Bacillota_I; class Bacilli_A; order ML615J-28; family CAG-698; genus UBA2253. The sequence continues at coordinate 11,768 of MVZM01000025.1, read as the reverse complement.
ACACAACCATTAAAGACATAGTCTGATAAAAGAACCGTACTGTCGGGAACTTCGAGATAGCGGACATTGGTATCAACCGCTACTAAATTGTTATCAATATAAAGTCCCCCGGCCAACCAATTTTCTGAATTGTTATAATAAGCGGTATTAGTAAACGCTTCAGAACCGATAAATTGAAGTTGGGAATGAAGGTTGATGCTTTGCAAATAGGAGCAATTCCAAAAGGCTCGGCTACCGATATAAGTAACATTACTAGGAATGGTAATTGATTCTAATTGTGAGTATGCGAAAGCAGATGGACCAATGCTGGTAACATTACTAGGAATATTCACAATCTTTAAAGAATAAGAATAATAAAAAGCATCGGATTCAATACTAATTAATGATTCCGGTAAAGTGATACTTTGTAAATCATTGTTATAGGCAAAGGCGGAACTGTTTATTTGGGTAAACCCTTCCGGGATAATAACATGGTTTGCACCCGAAAAATGATGGATGGTATAATCATGATCATTGACAGTTAAAGGAAGGGTAACCGTATCATTGCTTCCCACATAGGCTATTAATTGATACGAATCACGGGCTTTATTATATTTAAAAACAAAATCGTTGGAATCCCGATAATAAGTAATATCTCCCTCTTTATAGGTAGTATTTCCTAGGGCATCAACTATTTCGCTTGCATAATAGGCAATATACCCATTATTTGGTGAACCAAAAGTAAGTTCAAGTGAACTATTATTAATGATTTGATATAAATCAGTACATTCTACGAAAGCCCCACTATCGATTTGTTGCAATGTTGACGGTAAAACGACACTGAGTAAATCTCGGCAATATGCAAAACTGGTTCCAATGGTGGTAACACCTTCAGGAATCGTTATTGTTTGTAAAGATGAGGAAGTAAACAAAGACGATGGTATGGAAGTTAGGCCCTCCGGCAATCGCAATGTGCGTAATCCGCTTCCATAGAAGGTGCTATTTCCAAGGTCGACAATACTATCCGGTAAATAAACACTGGTTATTTTTTTACGTCCATAAAAAGCCTCACTAGGAAGGGCAGTAATCCCATCAGGAATGACAACATCGCCGCTTAATTCGGGTAACAAAAGAAGGATTTTTGTAAGTTCTTTATCATAGACAATCCCATCGATAATGCTAAAGTATTCTTCATTAAGACTGACATCAATATTCATTTCATCTAAAGGGGTAGAACCAAGTAATCGATTACCAATGGACTCCAAAGAATTTGGTAAATTAATAGATTTTAAACTTCCACAATTGTAAAAAGCATCATTTCCCAAGGTTTTTAGTCCTTCGTTCAACAATACTGTTTTCAAATGGTGACAAGAAGAAAAGGCACTCTCACCAATTTGCACAACACTGCTTGGGATTTCAATATGTTCCAAGCCAGAAATCCAAAAAGCAAAAGGATCAATGAATTTTAAGCCGGAAGGTAATGTGATTGAGGTTAAACTACTGCATCTAAAAAAAGCACTAGTACAAATCTTTTCAATCGTAGCCGGTAAAGTAATGGATCTTAGGTTTTGACAGTCATAAAAAGCTTTAATACCGATTTCGGTGATCGTTGTCTCGCTATCAAATGTTACTGTCTGTAAATTATTACAGCCATAAAACACAAAGCTGATATCGCTAACGCCGGCAGGAATATTAACACTCGTTATGCTCTTACTAACAAATAATATGGTAGTTTTATTCTTGTCATATAAAACTCCTTCTTCCACCACAAAGTTTTGGTTCTCCGCATCAAGAGTAATGCTCTCAACCAAAGGAAAGGCATTGTTCCCGAGTGTGGTTAAATTTTTGGGTAAAGCAATCTCTTTAAGACTGCTACAGTAAAAAAAGGCAGCTTCGCCAATGGTGGCAACAGCATCCGGAATAATAACTTCTTCTAAGGCTGAGCAACCGGAGAAGGCTTGAAATCCAATGCTTGTAACTTTTTCAGGAATAGTAAGTGATTTTAGTCTTGTACTTTGAAAAGTGTTATCTTTAATTTCCGTAATATTTGCCGACAATGTCACATCAGTTAAATTAATACAAGCAGAAAAACAACCATCGCCAATCATGGTAACACTATCTGGAATAACAATTTGCTTTAATCTAGTACAAGCAACAAAGGCTCCAGCTTGAATTGTTTCAAGATTAGAAGGTAAGATAATGCTTTCCAGTGAACTGCATAATCCGAAAGCCTCAAAATCGATGGTAACTAAACTGTTAGGCAAGACAATTTCTTCTAAATAAACATTGTTCCAAAAAGCTTGCTCGTCGATAGTTGTGATACCTTCCGGAATAATTATTTTAGTAATGATGGGAGAAACGAATTGTTTTATTTGATAGGGATGTCCTTGATAAGCCAAAGGAAAGGTTACTTCACTGTGATTTCCGGCATAGCCAACTAAAAAATATTCATTATCATTTTCAATAAATAAAAATCCGTTTTCATCTTCTAAATAATCAATCGGCTCTGTTTCTTTAAGTAAAATGCTTCCGTCTTTTAAGACAATTTTATTGGCATTTAGGGCAACTTGGCCATGACTGGTACTGGCAAATGTCAAGGCAAGATCACTATTATTATTGATGACTTGTAAGAATGGGCAATCAGAAAAAGCCTCATCACCAATAATTCTTAAAGTACTTGGTAGCGTAATTTCGGTTAATTTTTTACAATCCCTAAAAGCTCCCGTTCCGATTTCTTCAACACCTTCAGGAATAATGATTTCTTGAAGTAAACTACAACCATTAAATGTATAACTCTCAATAGAGCTAATTGAACTAGGAAGAGCGATTGTTTTTAGATTGCTACAACCAGAAAAAGCACTTGAGCCAATATAATCAACCGATTCAGGAATGACGATTTCTCTCAAAGATGAACAATTAGAAAATGCAGAGCTTCCTATCGTTTTGATTCCCTCAGGGATTACAACTCTTTCGAGATCTGTACAAGAAGAGAATTGTAGTTGCCTAATTTCCGTAAACAAAACTTCATCCGGTAAAATGAGCTCTTTTAGACGACGTGCACCTGTAAGACCTAAATTCTCCAAACCTTGGGCAGTCGATGGAATATACAATTCTTCAAAATTCCCACAATAACTCACCGAAATGCTTCCAATCGTTTGAACAGAATCGGGAATATAAAGCCGCTTTAGTGGTGCTTTATATATTAGTTCATTAATCCAACCATAAAAGGAAATGTAACTAATATGGGTAACTGAACTAGGAATAAGCACTTCTTCAATCATGGTTTGACTTAAGCTAATATAGACTCCTTCTTGATATGCGGAAGATAAAGAGAGTTTACCGCTTATGCCGTTTCCAAAAACATTGTTGCTTATATTGGTATCTAATTGCGGATTCCCATAAAGATCTAAGTAATAAACAGCGATTGGATTAACTAATTCATATGATGCTTTGGTACCATAAAAAGCTTCCCGGTAAACTTCAGTAATTGAAGCCGGCAAATCGATAACTTCTACATTTTCCAAGCCATAAAAAGCACCGGTCCCAATCACTTCCAGTCCATCATGAATGGTGATTTTTGATAATTTCGGGGGCGTATAACTGTTGTTGCTGCGATAACCTCCTGCTCCAAATATATATCCCAACCATGAAATATCATGATTTTCATAACTTGCTCCAATAAAGGGAAGGCTTATTTCTTCTAATTCACGACAATCAGCAAAAGCACCTAAACCAATTACTAATTCCAATTTATTATTGCTCGGTATTTCCAAGGAAGTGATTCTTAAGCCGGTAAAAGCGTAATCGCCGATATCAATTAATGATTCCGGAAGAATAAGCTCAGTAATACCGGTATAGGCAAAAGCATAATCATAAATACCTTTCACATTTGATTCCGCACCAAAAGGAAGGGTCTTTAATTTATAACAAGCGTAAAAAGCAAAATCACTGATTTCCACAATAGAATCAGGAACGATAATGTTTTTTAGGGAGTTGCATCCATAGAATGCGCCTTCATAAATGCCGGTTAATTTATTACCGTCGGTGAAGTAAACCGTTTCAAGGCGAGGGCACATAGCGAAAGCATAATAATCAATCGAAACAACACTTTGAGGAATGGTGATTTCGGTAATCATCGCCTGATAGAAAGCGCGATAACCAATGGTCAATAAGTTGATGCCTGCTTCAAAACTAACATTGGTAAGTTGACTGTTTTCAAATGCACCAAAGCCAATAGTTTCAACAGTTCGAGGGACAACTAAGTTCCCTGTTTTTTTAGCCGGGGCAGCAATTAGTTTGGTTCCCGCCTTATTGTAAAGCACACCATTGATGGCTTGATATTGGGGATTATGCGCATCAACTACAAAGGCGTTTAAATCCGATAAGCCGACAAAGGCATATTCACCAATATAGGTAATATTGGCGGGAATATTCACCGTTGATAAACCGGTGTTGTAGAAGACATTGCTCATGATTTGTAAATCAGCTGCTGTTCCAAAATTGACGGTTTTCAAATTTAGGCAATCTCTAAAGGCATTGTGGTTAATTAAGTTAACAGAGTTAGGAATAGTAACGCTAGTTAAAGCGGAGCCATAAAAAGCCATTTCGGGAATTTCCACAATACTTAAGGCTTCCAAATTCACCGTTGTCATGCCGCTGTTCATAAAGGCCGCCTTTTCGATGCTTAATAAGCTGGCAGGCAAGGTGATGGTAGTAAGTTGAGCGGTATTAGCAAAAGCATATTGTTCAATCTTAGACAACTTACTATTGGCCTCAAAAACAGCCGTTTCCATTGGCGTGTTATAAAAAGCATATTTACCAATAAATTCCACATTGGCGGGAATGGTGATGGCTTGAATTTGACTGTTGGCGAAAGCATATTGGTGAATGAGCGTTAAGCTTGACGGAAGAGTGATACTTGTAATGGTCGTGTTAGCAAAGGCATATCCGCCAATTTGGGTAATCGTGCCCCCCAAATCAAGGCTTGTTAAATCAATCACCGACTCGGAACCACTATAATCAATAATGCTAATGTCACCACTCTTTAAAACAGCATATTGATAGGAGCCGCTCGTATTGGTGCTAAGGACCCCAACATAATAGCCTCTAATGCCATTATCCCAATTCTCTTGTAAATTAAGGGGAAGTGTTTCCAAAGAGAAATAAATATTCAAATTTCTCGCTTGATAAAAAGCATTTGAACCAATAAAATCAATCGTTGTGGGGAGGACTAGGGTTGTTAAAGCACTACAGCCATAAAAGGCGAATCGCCCAATATAAGTAACACCTTCCGGGATGCTTAAAGTATTTAATGATTGACAATAACGGAAAGCATAATTATCAATATTAGTTAATGCGGCATTTCCAAAATCAACTACTTGTAAACTCGACAAACCTTCAAAACCGTGAGCTTGAATTGATGTCAATTGACTTCCCGAATAAAAAGTAATCTGAGTTAATTGCTCACATCCTTTAAACATATAACTGGAAATCGTACTTAATTGACTATTACTAGCAAAATTCATCACCGATAATTGTTTTGAGCCGATAAATGCTTCTTGGGCGATGGTGGAAACTGAGGCGGGAACGGTAAACTGATAGAGTCCGGTATAAGCAAAAGCACCATAGGATATTCTTGGCAGTTGACTTGAAGCGCCAAAATTAATGTAATGTAAATTATAATCGCCTGCGAAAGCAAATCGACTGATTTGCGACACATTATCAGGGATGGATAATGAACTTCCTAAACTTTTGTTATTGGCAAAAGCATATTCTTCAATGGAGCTTAAACTTTCCGGAAGGGTATAGCTGGCAACATTTTCGCAAGCATAGAAGCCGTATTGACCAACCTTTGTTAATCCTTCCGGCAGGGTTAGGGAAAGCAAGTAGTTTGAACCGTAAAAGGCAGCTTCCCCAATTTCAAGGGTGCTTGCTTCAACAGTATAATCACTGCTTGTTTTACCGCTTGGATAAGCGATGACGACGGTTTTATTCTTGTTATAGACGACGCCATTAACATCAAGATAATTGGAGTTATTGGAGTCGACATTGATGGCAAGCAAATGATGGCACGATGCAAAAGCTCCTTCACCGAGGATGGCGACATTTTTCGGGATTGTCACGGCATTTAGTTTACTCCCCATAAAAGCATAGGGAGCTATTTCCGATAAACTAAGAGGAAGAATGATGCTTTCTAAAGAGGTTGTATGAGCAAATGCATAAGCACCGATGTAATTGAGTGAACTGCTGCCGGAAAAAACAACTTCATTGAGAGAACTTGTTTGGTAAAAGACCATTTCGCCGATGCTGACTAATGAATCCGGCAAACTTACTTTCGTTAAGGAAGAATTGCCTTGGAAAGCAGACCTACCAATTACTAAGCATTTGCTGTTGGCAGCAAATTTAACTTCTGCTAAGGCTGTATTGAAGGCGAAAGCACGGCTGTCAATTCTTATAATATTGGCCGGAATCAATAAATTGACCAGATTACAGTACAAAAAGGCTTCACAGGGAATAATGGATAAATTATGACCGATTGTCAGTTCTTTTAAGTAATAAGAATAAGCAAAAGCACCGATGCCAATACTCCGAATGCCATCAGTGATATTGATTTGTTCTAAACAAGAATAAGTAAAAGCATAATCACCAATCTCATTGACATGCTTGAGATTAATGGTTTTGAAAGTAGAATAGCCAAAAGCATAATCACCAATCTTGCTTACACTTTCGGGAATGATATAATTGACTTTAAAACCGGCAGGAAAAGCAACAATTGTTGATTGGGTATTATTGAATAAGACGCCGTTAAGTGATGAAAATTTGCTATTACCATTAAGGACATTAATGATTTCCAGTCTAGTTGCTCCTAAAAATGCGGAGCCATCAACATTCTTGACTTTAGCCGGGATATCAAATCTTCTAATGCCACTATAGGAAAAGGCAAAATTGTCAATCCGCTCTAATTTAGACGAACTACTTAAGGAAACGGATGATAGTCTAATCGTGTTATAAAAGGCATGTTCCCCAATCGAAATTACCGAATCAGGGATGGTAATCAACCTTAAGTTGTTACAGTTGTAAAAGGAACGATCCCCGATGGTTTTTAGATGGCTGGGTAAATTTACTTCTCTAAGACGACTTTGACCAAAAAAGGCATCAGCGGCAATCGAGGTAACCATTTTACCTTCAATATAATCCGGGATTGTAATATATCTTCTTTTTCCGATATAACTTCTAATTTCAATCGTATCATCTTCAAGAGTAACATAGGTATATGGTATGCCATCATCCTCATTAACCCAATTGGCATATAAGGTTAAATTGCTTGTGAAAACATCTTGGTAGCAATTTAATTCTTCCGTGCAATCGATATCATAATACCAACCATCAAACACACTGTAGTTTCTTTCCGGTTCGGGCAGATTTTGTAAGGTATGTTTTCTTATGAACACTTGGGTGCTCGTTTCAATTTCGTCTGTTAAATAATTGAATGTCACGGTTCCTCGTTCCTCAAGCAACAAGGCACTGGCATCAATAGCACCATATCCATAATAATAATCAGGACCTAAGTCACCCAAGTCAAAACTGGAAGCATATATTAATTCAACTAATGTCGTGAAGTCCCAATAAAAGTTCTGTTGCTTATAAAGAGCTAGGATTCCGGCTACTACCGGCGAAGCCATTGAAGTACCAACCGATAATTCGTAACCGCCCCCTACTTTAGTAGTATAAGTTGAGCCCGGAGCAACGATATTGACATTTTCGCCATAGTTGGAATAATAAGCTAAATCCCAACTTTCCGCAGCTAAAGCCCCGACCCCAATAACATTAACATCAGCCGCCGGATAGCATAATTGGGCGCTTGAATCATTGCCGGCCGCAGCGACACAGATAATATCACTATCTACGGCGAGCTTTGTGGCGCTGGCAAAGGGGTTTTGGAGGGAATACACGCCAAAAGACATGTTGACGATATCAACATCTTGTTCAATAGCATAATATAATCCAAACACCAAATCAGAAGTATTGTAGAAGGTTCCATCAATACTACTTTCACATTTGATGATTAATAATTCAACGCTGGGAGCAATTCCGGCGATGCCACCGTTATTCATGGATGAAGCGATAACCCCGGCCACTTTTGTGCCATGGCCTTGAACATCTTCAATCAAACTCCAATCATATTCATGGTTTTCAAGAAGATAGTCTTTCACAATCTTATCTTCGGTCGCATTATAAGAATATGTCGAAATTCTACCCAAAAATTCGCTATGGTCGGTGTCAATTCCCGTATCAATAATGGCTACGGTAACGCCCAAGCCACGATAGGAAGACCATGTATCTCCTAAATTGAGATAATTAAGGTAGTTTTGTAAAGGATAGTATTCATCACTAGGTTCATATAATGAAGCTAGTGCTTCTCTTTGAGGAATCTCTTCTTCAATATCATTAACTTTAGAATAATAATCAATGGATAGCTTGTTTAAGATATCTAAATTATCATTATTCGCAAAGACATCCCTTATTGTTGAGCCTTCCGGTAAGGTCAAGGTTGCAAAGTTACCGCTCGCTGTGATTCTTAGCGAAGCATTAAATTGCTCTGCCAATGCTTTGGCAGCGGAAGGTGTTGTATCATATAAAACAATCTTTCGATCATCATATGTGCCAACATTTTCGTAGAGCTCCTGTAGTTTTTCAGTTTGAAAATCCTCATTGTGCTTGACAATTGGCCTTAAAATCGAGGAAATAGATAAAAGTGTGACTACAAATAAAAAAACAAGGAACGCTAGTCTTGTTATTTTCCCTTTCTGCATAAAATTCCCTTTCTCTTCTTAATAATATTAATACTCCAAACAACATGCGTTTTCAATTAGAATAATTTTGTCCAATAAGCAATCTTGTTAAGACAAAATAAAAAATGGAATTAAATCGATAATTAAACAATTTAATGATTAATGATTTTAGGTAAACAAAAAAATTTCGGAAAAGCCGACAATTTTATTATTTGTTCACCTCATTTCATCAACTTGATTATCAATTGATTATTATAAAACGATGAAATTAGGATTACTATTTTCATATTATACCTATTAAATTGAATAATCAATCCATTTTATGGATTATTTTGTGAAAGGGTTTTCATAAAATGATGAAATTGCGATGGTTTTTAGTAAAAACAAGAAAAATTTAATGCCTACTTTAAGCACTTAATTAATAGATAGAACTCCATTAATTACGCTTACATCCCTTCGCAATTTGTTTGCTCTTTCCGGTTTTTTGCGATTGTATTACAACTTGCTTATAAAACTATTATTTGAGAAAAAGTTATAATTTAATAAGGAAAACCAGTTTTTTATAAAGTCAGCCTAAGCAAATATGAAAAAAGTAGACAGTATCATTTATTTTAAACTGTCTACTTTAGAGTTGTCATGATTTAGAAGTGTTTTTTTAATCTTGCTTTCCAATCTACTCGCTTTTTTGTATTTTTTTCTTGAATTCCATAGCCACGATATCCATCAATGCCCATTTTACATTTATACACTTCATACTCGACATCATCAATGATAAATGATGTCTTATCAGATTTTTCCTTATTATTAAGCCAATGCATTACTTTTAAGTTGTTAAGAGAATTATCGCCCCCTTTTGAAATGGGTAAAATATGATCAATCGTCCAACCATAATAGGAAGACTCCCCTTTAGCTGTCTGTCTTTTTAGGGTCGTATTACCATAATCTTCTTTATAAATTTGAGTGCCAAAGCAATCAAAGACTAATTCTTCTCTACCATATATAGCTTCCCAAAAGCGAATAGCAAATTCTTTTGATATTTCCATTTTCATCATTCCTCTTCAAATAAAAAATATAATGTGGAACTTTTTTCTAGTGAATTTGAACCAGTTTTTATGAATTTCCATAAATCAACTTCAGTCTTCATCAGTGTATGAGGTTTAATAAAAGCCATCTCTTGACCGTCATTTCAAGGCTTTGACTTTTTTAAAAAGTAAAAATCCAGTTTATACAAACAATGTTCTTAGTTAAAAAGCCTTGATACCTTTTGAGAGTATCAAAGCGATTTATTTCAAAATGTGTTTTTATATAAACACCTTTGTTATTTTTTATCATTATGCAACAACATAAATTATAGCTTAGCTCATCAATTCAAAACATCGCTGTTCAATCAATTCTAACAATGATGTTTTCAGATAATCCGGTAGATATGATTCCCGACACATTGACTGAAGCATATCCTTTTTAGCAAGCAAATACATGATTAATTTTGGGGCCGTATCGTTGGTAATACCAATCTTCTCAGCAAACAAAAAGAAATCTTTCTTTTGGATATTCGTTTTTTTACCGTTCATAGCTAAGGCAAAATCTTCTTTATCTTCCGGCATATTTACTTTTACAGGCAGGAGGTCATAAGCTGCGGACAAAACATATTGCTTACTTCCTACTTCCGTTTCAATCAATGAAAAATTCTTTAGATGCATATCGGAATTACCGGTGATATAGAAAAAAACAAGACGAATAAACAACTCCGTCAAATCAAGTTTGCTTCTTTCGGAATACTGCTTAATGATTTTTCCACATTGTTCATATGAGCCATGGTATTTATCCTGTGTTAGTCTTAAACCTAGTTGACAAAAATCCTCCATCGCAAGTTTTTCTAAACGGTCTTTTTTAAAAACCCGGTCAATCCTTTTGGTGATATACGCATAAGTATTACCATTTTTAATTAGAGCATGGGGAACAGTAGCAATACCGACGGCATCCGCCATCCTCATTACTAGATGTTCAGATTCCGGTAAGGCCACAAATTGCTCTACCTGAGGTTTCAGGATATATCCGGTCGGGTAGTCAACAATCGTCAGTCTTGGCGTATTTCCATCCACCAGCAAATGTAATGACAACTTCTTTTGAACACCGGGGACTGTCAAGCCTTGGCTGGTGCTCTTAATGGCAAGCAGCGCCAAGGTGTCATCGTCCAAGTCGATTTTAGGGAGCTGCGTCGTTCCAAAAAACTTTTGGATGCAGCTTTTATGCCAACCGGATTCGTTTTTTGTTCTTAAAGTTTTTCCACAACATAAACAGTTCATATTCGCTTCTCCTGAATACTGACATTGCCGATTGGATCCTTGCACGCAACCAGTAAGATCGCAAAACGATCGTTTTTTGGAATCTTCCAATTGCTGGTGACGACATTCAAAAGCCAGCCCTCGGGAATCAAGCCGTCAAAAAAAGAAAACAATGTTTTGGAAGTGAAACTTTCATTTTGAAGTGGCAGAGTTAGTGATACCGGGACCACGTTTTCGCTTTTGATATAAGCAAAATCATAAGAAAAAGCATAGCCTTCATCAGTTTCCTCAAGAACGCCAGCAAAACAATCCCGAATGTATACATCGGCTTTTCTAAAAGCACTCATGATGATTTCTCCTTTTTACCGGGCACAGCTTCCATATCAAACATGGACAGTGCCACATTAACTTTGTCTAAGCGCACCGTTTCCTTCCCCTGTTCCAATTCCCGAATAAAGCGGAGACCAAGACCTGAACGAAGAGCAAATTGTTCTTGCGTTAAGCCAACAGCTTTTCTTTGTTTCTTGATATATTCAGCTATCTTACTCATATAATCGCTCCTTTACTAGTGCTTGATAAGTATATATTATACCCTTTCGGGACGAATGTCAATAAATATTATAAAAATAATCCCTTTGGCATCTTCCAAGCCTAAATGCGACAAATAAACAATTGAAAAAGTTCATAGAAATCAGTATAATTTAAATCACTA
>MVZM01000024.1 GCA_002068415.1 Tenericutes bacterium ADurb.BinA124 | reverse complement strand
ATAGGAGACCACGCCACCGCTTTCCGGTGGCTTCTTTGAAACTTTGATTCTTAATGTCTGTTCCAAAATCTTTTTTCCTCCATTGATTCATATTTGGAAGGAACGAATGTCTAGAATATCGTCCGCTTCTACTGTGCTTACGGTTTGGAAGGGCGGATTACTCACCTTTCCCGAAAATTTTTGAAGAATTTTTTCTGGCGGCCACTTTTGCCCTGTTAACGAGGTTATAGACGGACTTGATGCTCAAACCGTTCTCCCTTGCGTAGCCCTCGATGGACTGTCCGCCGATGACTATCTTCAAAAGCACGTCCGCGTAACGCGGGTTCAATGTCTCTTTCAAACGCATGATGAAAGAACGATTCTCTTCCTCTTCTATGGCTCTGTCTAGCGGCGAAGGATCTTCGGATGGGATGGTTTCAACTATGTCAACCTCTACGCCATCTTCGTCCTTGAAGGTCTGGTACCCTGCCCTATGGCTATATTCCCTGCGGTCTGAGTTGATGAGCTCCCTATCGATGTCATCTTGAATCTGCTGGGCGGTTCTATACTCTCCCGTCCTTTCAAGTTCGACGTTGACCCAGTTCTCCGCATCTTCATCGTCAAGGATGATTCTTTGGTACCTTGGTTTCCCAGCGGCATCTAAACGGTCATAAACGAATAGTTTTACAGACATTTTGCTTTTCCTCCGTTCTTTGATCTCGAACCGGGGATAGGCAAAAAGCTGAATTATTCTGTTTTAATGCATGCTGATTCCGCTGTTATTGAGGCGAGCTAAAAGATGGCATACATAAAAAGCCGTTTCCCTATTGGCGTAAAAGCCGTTAGGTATTCGTATTAGCCTTTCGTGTATCCCCTTTGTTTACTTGGCGCCTTATTTCAACAACGAGAATTGATAGTTCGCCCTCTCTTTATACGGCGTAGGGCTTTCCGTTAATCGACAACAAACATTTTCCTACTTTTGCGATTTGACTTCAAAATTTCGCAGGAAAGTTCGTTAAATGATTAGTCTTTTGTTAAATAATGTGATATAATAAGTTAAAGATTTTTCTACAATCGTAACGAAATCATTTAACTCGAAGAAATTTTATCAAAGAGGTTACTCGCAATTATTCCGTACCAGGACCTTACCTATTGGTCCTAATTCATATGAAGGGGGTGTTTATGTGAGGATATTTGAATTCATCAATATAGTTGGCGATGCCTTTAAAACGCAGATAAAACCAAATCCAGACACCCATAAAGTCAATGCCAGCACTATCTATGCTACCGTGTTGGAATGGTTCACCAGCATAGACACAATGGATATCGAAAGAGCAAATGCAGCGATATATAAATCTGTCAATTTTTGCAATAAGTTGCTGAACGGAAATCTGGATAAAGACATGCCGATTAACGATGCAGCATATTTAAAAAGCAAACTCATCGCCTCGACTATTAGTGATGCGAATCTCGACCCTGTCGCCTTGAACGCCCTGATCCAAAAATTCAAAGAAAAAGGCGAGACCATCACAAAAGGAAATCTCGCCAAGGATTTAAGAGATATATTGTTTAGATTGCTGGATGAAAGATCGAAAGTAAATCGCGTAGGATCAATAAGAAATGCTCAATTTTTAGGAAATGATAAGGTTCTGATCGGTAAAAAAATCATTTCTCTTCCCCCACCGCTTGAGGTTCCAAACCTCCCTGATGTAAAGGAAGAAAAATACATAAGCGCTCTGCTAACCGTTTATGCGCAAAAAGAAAAAAGGAGCATCACGTCTATTGAGGATTTAGACGGAATGCCCCTATACAAAGAGAACATACAAATTCAAAGAAGTTATTTCTATAGCGCAGAAAGCGTCCTATACCAAATAAGGGATTTTTTCAATGATGCCGAAAAGGAATTCAACGGCATGAAAAAAGAAATTTATGATGGCATTAGCTATCATCTCAACACACCTCATAAAAACGGATGGGACAGGCTTGACGATGTAATGAAGTGCGTAGTAACTATCTCTTTTAGAAAATCGTATCTGTCCAAGCCTGGCAATGGCCTTATAGGTCCAAACGAGGAAAGAGGTATGGTGCATATGTTGGTTAATGAAGGCAAAATCGAGTGGATAAAGGAGTACGACAATGAAACTGTTTAATTCTGAATTCGAAGTTTCCATGCGCGTGCTTCTCCTTTTAGACACCTTTAATTCTAGTTTGGATTTAGACCAAATCATGTATCTGGATTTCTTCACTATTTTCTCTAAAAACTACGGTCTAGAAGGAGAGAATATCAATGGCGACAGCGATTACCGCATCAATAGCCTGACGATGCAACCAGACCTGTATAAAAATGCTATTAGAGAGCTCGTAACAAGCGGTTTAATTGTGGTAAGAAGCGAGCAGGACGGTTTTCGCTACCGGATAAATGAATCCGGTCGAAAATTATGTAAATCAATGACATCCGATTATTCGATTCAGTATAAAAACAATGCGACATTGACCCGTATGAGACTCATCGACACCAGCATTGAAAACATCAAGACATTCGCCAAGCAAAAGGAGGGAAAATAATATGCCATCAATTAAACTGATAAACCTAGCCGCGAGCGGCCCCAATAAGTCGCTTTCAACTATAGATTTTGGTGATAGGATTACCATTATCGCAGGCCCGTCTGATTCAGGAAAAACCTGTATTTTTAAGTGCATCAACTGGGCTCTTGGCGCTAGCAACGATGAGGATAACGTCGCGTTCGATGAGCAGGATGGCTATGACACCGTTGTGCTTACCTTGGATGTTGGCGATGGAAGAGTCACAATAACAAGAAAAACGGACTGGAAGAAAGTTGAAGTATCATCTTCTTCCCCTTCAATTGAATCTGGTGAATACTTATTGAGTCCAACCAAAGCAAACCCAAATAGTACCAACGATCTTTTCCTATCTATTTTAGGATTGCCAACAGACTTATCCCTTCCAAAAAACGAAAAAGGAGAAACCAATCGATTCACTTGGAGAACCATCGTAAAAGCGTTCATGGTAGACGAAAGCAGGGCCGATTCCTCCAAAAGCATACTGCTCGCAAAAGATAACCAAACACTATATATTGCCTCCTTGATTTATTTGCTGACCGGAAACGAACTTGATGAATACAAGGGTGATAAAGAGGCCGAGAAAATAAAAAAAGCGAAGCACGCTGCCTTGCTTGAATACATCAAGGGACAGAGAGCTTCGCTTGAAAAGAAAAAAATAGAATTCGAGTCCAAAATAAAAGATTTGGAATCAAATGAGTCTATTGAAGATAAAATCGAAGACTTGAATAACGCAATAATTGAGCTAAATGCAGCTATTGATAGGATAACCGCCGAAAGCCAAGAATTATCGGATTCATTATTAATTGTTCAGGAAAGAATATCGAAAAACCGTTCATTACTGTCTCGATATGAGACATTGAATAGCCAATACGCAACAGATATTAACAGGCTTACTTTCATCGTGAATAATGAGGAATTGATTAATCGGGAAGAGAAACCGACAAAATGCCCGTATTGCGATAGCGACATGAAACCGCATGATCATTCTTCTTATTTGCAAGCATCTAGAGCGGAACTTGTTAAACTTATCCAAAAGGCAAATGAACTCGAGGATACTCGTTCTGAACTTCAAGATACAATCGACGACGATGAACAAATGGCCAACGACTACAAAGAAAGAATCGAAGCAAACCGCATGATGATTAAAGAGAATCTCACGCCGCAAAGAGCCGAGATTGTCAATATGCTTCAAAACTACAAAGAATACCTATCGATCATGGCCTCTCTAAACTACATGAAGCAATATGATGTGGAGCTTGATGAAGAACAGAAAAAATACGAAAAAGCCGCAGAAACCACTTCTTTTATTCCTTTCAAAGGACGTGAAATGCTTTTTAACACCATTAATGAAGAAATCGTCGAAAACGCAAAATCAATTCTAGAATCAATGCATTACGAGCCTCTGGAGTCAGTCGAATTCTCTGACAAAAATCTTGATCTTGTCATAAACAAAAAAAGGAAGGCCAATAGAGGTAAGGGCTTCAAGGCTTTTACCAATTCAGTCCTTCTTCTAGCCTTCCAAAAACTGTTGTCTAACAAAGTGGATGACGTATCATTCTTCTATATTTTTGACTCACCATTAAAAGGTTTATCCCTTGCTCAAGACATAGAATATGACCACGACATACGAGCCGGCTATTTCAGGTATTTGGTCAACTTGAAAGCATCCGATCAAATTATCGTAATTGACAACACAAGAGAACATGAACTCCCAACGCTCGAATCAAACGAGCACGTGAAAATATATGAATTCACCGGTAACGAAAACACCGATGGAAGATATGGATTCTTGATGGACGTTAGAAAGTGAGGAAGATAATATGGTCAGCTACAAAAAACTCTGGAAGCTCCTGATTGATAAAAACATGAACAAAAAGGAATTGATAGAAGCTGCTGGTATCTCCACCACTTCTATAGCGAAACTCACCAAAGGCCAGAATATCCAAACCGATGTACTCTGCAAAATATGTAAGGCACTTGATTGCGACTTTAAAGATATAATGGAGTACGTCCCCGATTAAAAATGAAAAGCCTGGATCCAGTAGAGCGTTATGCCCCGCTGCAAATCCAGGCCGTTTTCTTTATATAGCTTTTTGATTAGTTTCTTCTAAATAAATCTACATCCAATGATTATTGATGTTGTGTTTTTCTATTGCACCCAAAGCCCAATCATCAAACTTCCTTCCGCTTCCGGAGTTTTCTCAGCTTATCGTAGAGAATCGCCCTGCCGACTTCATCAAGGTCGCTCCCAATTCCCGCGATCTTAAAGAACCTGTATATCGCCCAGTTGTTAAGCGTGGCACCCAATTTCTCAGCCAATTCCTCACTTATGACCAATTCGTCACTCATTGCCAGAATTTCCATGACCTTCTTGAAATATGAGGCTTCCTCGTTTTCCATACCCTCCAGAGAATGAAAATCGAACAAGCCCATGAAGGTGGCCGTCCAATATTCATCGAGCCTATCAGCGAAAACCCGCTCCCTGAACTTGAAATAATCCAAGCCAAGTTCACCTAGAACTTCGGTCGTAATCCTATTTGCGATAAACTCATTCCAAAACTTCAGGCCGTAGCCTACTAGCCACTTTCTTGTGCCTTCTTCCTCTTTAAGCCAACTCCCGGATCTCAGGAGCAATTCCCTGTTCACATCATAATTCAGGCAGTGGGAGAATTCGTGGTAAAGCGCGTATCGAAGGTCAGGGCACCTATCCTGGAAGACGAGTACCACCAGCCTGTCCTGGTTCCAAAGTGTCTCGGCGCTTTCCTCACATTCGTCGCTTGGTTCGAGTCCCATTTCTGTTGCAAGTCTGTTCCGAATTTCCAGATGATTGTCCCTTGCAGTCACGATCTCCGGATTTATACGGCAGCCTAAATCCCTATTGAATTGTCCAAGTATTTTACTTGGGGACAAGCCGCCTCACCTCGGTTCAGGTTTTGTAGTTATGAATAAAAGTCTTGGAGATGATAGAAAACGACGAAAAAGACAGATGTAATGGGACATCCGAAATGAGAAAACCGTGTCCTTACTAATAGCTTAATCTATTATTACAGATTTTGTCTTATTGTATACCTACACCTAAGTCAAGGATCGCATATATGCTCCTGTCAACCCTAGGATTTGTGGATGTGAACCAACTTTTTGTCGCCCAATCAAGACCGTGGGACACTGTTTTCTCAAAATTCTTGTCCCAGGACAATTGCAGTGAGATGTTTGGTAAACATGGCAGTTTAAACCTGTTCATTTTTTTCATTAGAGTATTTTAGCAATATTTTTCTTATATAAAATGGTTCTAGCAAACAGTAAATCAAAAGACAAATGCATGTTGCAATAACTACACCAACCCAGGAAGACAAAATGCTGACTAATAAAAAACTAATCGGAATTTTGATAGCAGCTCCAATTCCAAATGAAATTGCCTGACATTTCAATTTTCCCATCCCATTCGTTATGCAAGAAAAAGATGAATTAAAAATCATTAAGGAACCAAACAGTGCAAAACTAATAGCGATAATGTAGTCAACTTGAATAGCGTCTTGCCCGTAAAAAAGATTTATTAGCCATTGAATAATAAAAACAATGCAAAATTCGCAAAAAGTTGCTATCACCGATAACCAAAGCATCCTTTTGTACATTTTTTTAGTCCAATCGTAATCTTTCTCATTGATTGCTTTGGTAACAATAGACCATATCGGCGTTAAGGCAAGCATAAAAGCAGTGCTTCCGAGAGAAAAAAAACGATAATAAATTTGATAATCAACAACTGATTCAGAACCAACAAATAACGTAATAAGATAGTCGTTTGTGCTAATTATCACCATATATAAGCCCTGAATAATAAAAAAGGTTCCCCCTAAAGTCAATATTTCCTTCATCGACACTTTGTCAAAAAAAGAAAAGCTCGGTCTAACTTTTTTAAGCGGCTTAATAAACACGAACATTGAGGCTACTATCAAAGGTATTATAACAGCCAGAGAATGAACGATTCCCATGACTATCAAATCATCATCACTTCCTCCACCATGCGTAAATCTTACAAATACAAAAATAAGCACAGACGTTATGAGTGACAAAAAATTGTTGATAGAAGACTTTTGAAGAGAATAAATAATGGAATTAATCAACTTGAAAAAAAACTGAAGCATTATTCCAGAAAACACTATAAATACTGTTATTTTCAAACCTTCACTTGTTGCAATACCATAATCAACGTTAAAAACAATATTCCAATTAACAAAATTAACCACCACCCCAAATATGACGATGGCGGCAATTGATATTACACCAATTGAAATGTAAGCACTAGAAATTAGTTTCTTCGCCTTAAGATCATCTTGATTGGAAAGAACAATTGTTAGCTTATTCCTTAATCCGTTACCAATCCCTAAATCAAAACTTAAGATCCAACTTAGAATTGAAAGCAACGTGAACCATAGACCAAGACGAACGTTATTATTGAAATAATGGATATAAGCTGGAGTAGTAAACAAAGATAATACAAGCGCTAATCCCTTTACTATAAAAGCTCCAGCAATATTTTTGACTACTATCTTTTCATTTTTTGTAATTTTATTCATCAGTATCCACCAATTCATTTACGTCATGAACAATGTTATATACCAAGCGTTGTGAATCAAACAAATGGTGTAATGAGTCTTCGGCTTGTTTGGAAATATGCTTTTTACATTCATTTTCAACGAAGGAAAGAATTACACTTGCATTTGCTTCAATGTCATCGCGTTCATTAATCAACAAAGATAATGGATAGTATTTCAAATAAGCATTCGAACAATCATCTTCAATAGAATAAAAGTTTATAATAGGCAAACCAGTCGACATATAATCGAAGACTTTACTAGGCGTCTGATTCGAAATCCGATTTGATAAATTAACAAGAATAGCAGAATTACAGAGTATCTTTCTGCATTTTTGAAAAGAGATATTCTCATGCCAAAAAATATTTTTATTGATGTTAGTGATTTTGAAGTATTTTTCTTTTTTTTCTTGCGATATATTATTACAAATCATATGAACAGCAATATTGTCTGGAAATCTTGCAGCAAGTCTTAAAAAATATGATGGGTCTCGAACCGACTCACTAATTAGGCTTCCTGCGTATACAACATTAATTTTATCTTTTACGAAACCATCCCACTCAAATTCTTCATAATATGGTTTATAATTACAAAAACTAAAAGGACGCATTTTATCAATAAATACTGAAAATTGATTCTTTAAGTTCTGTCTATATATTTCATTGGTCATTAAAACCAAATCACTTAATTCATAAACATTTTGTTCCATTACATAATATTTTTTACAATCGAGGTTTTTATAATATAAACAAAAGGGATCCATGAAATAAACAACAAACTTAGCATTGAAGTATCTTTTCTTCTTTAAAATAGAAAGATGCCAGCAGGATAAGAAACTCTCGCAAGTTGAAAAAATAAGTGAATATTGATTCTGTGCCAATAGTCTTTTTAGTTCTCTATATTCAGGGTGCTTGAAAAACGGAAATATATGCAGAAACACAGATATTGCTTTGCCCACTGCAAGCAACGCTTGAGTTTTAAGTGGTCTCTTTTTTGTAAGATCAAGATAGTATAAAACTTGTATTTTTTCTAAAAACTTGTTCTGCTTTTTATACCTGTAAATGTTTATATTACCAAGCTTTTCTTTAACGGGAGCTGAATTGTTGTTGTTCAACGTGACCAAATCAACATCATAAAACTTTATTAATTCATTTAATAAAGGAAGCGCTACGTTGGTGTTCGCATTAGCAAATGGATCGAAGGCATACAATGCAAAAAGACATTTTTTCTTCATTTTACCATCTCGCTTTTATAATTGTAATCGTATGTAGCTGTTGCTTTAAAACTGAACTTTTTCTCACCAAGTGTAGATATAAAGAACATAGTTATAGCAGCATTTGAAATGAAGTTTTCCGACATCGTTACAACAAAGATAATTGCAAATAATAGAATTCTAGCAAATACTTTATTAGACAATTTGTTTGTTAATTTAATAATTCCAAATACTATAATTAAGCCAGGGACAATACCATAGATAGCAAACCAGTTGAGCAAAGTACAACTAGTAACTCCAAGTGTTGATTCGTAAAGCAATTCCCTGAAAGCAACATCTCCAACGCCAAAAACGGGGTTTCTAAAGAAAATAAAGATAGGTTCAATGACTGCGCTAATCCTTATTGAGACAGACGAAACCCTATTATGATATGCACTAGAATCCCTATATAAGAGTAATTTGCCAAAAACGGTATAACCAGATGTAGAAAAAAAGTATTCATAATTTGTAATTAATAAAACAGCAACAATCGCAAAGACACCAACAATATACAGCTTTACTTGTTTGTTGTTTTCATATGTTTTGAACAACAAAAAAACATATATCAAAATTAGGGCAAAATATCCGGTCGTTGAAAATGTACTAATAATTGTAATAGAAAATAAAATTATTCTAAAAAGATTAATTTTCTTTTTTGTTATTTCTAGAATCATAGCAAAGCATATAAACGTTTGAAATGCGCCAGGTTCCCAGAACATTCCACAATTTCTTCCTAGTCCATATTCATTATTGTTTTTTACAAAGAAAATGAAATTAGAAAAAGTGGCTGTATTGTTTATGTTTGAAACACGAAATAAGTTATTTAATACAGGGAACAATAAAAATACACATGTCATAATTAAAGAAAAAGCGCACAAAAAAACCATTACTTTTGAATATGAATTAAAAATAGATCTATATCCGTAGCCACATATGATTATAGAAATGATTACTACTTGTATGCAAATAAAAAGGGAGGTTAAAAGATTTCCTTGATTCACTAATGTCGACAAAAAAACAAAAATACATAAAACAGCAGGGATAACTATTTGCGAAAATGCTGCTGTTTTAAACTTAAAAATTACCATTGCACCCAGGACTATCCATATTATTTTAGTTATAGTCGGCGGAATAATATCATTTGAAGTCAAAAAACTTCCAGAAAGAAATAAAAGTAACAGCACTACGAAGTCCAAATGACTTATGCTTTTTTTGTGTTTAATCATTGTGTTAACCATTAAACCATTCCTCCATCTATTAATGACTTGGACACAACCATTGGAGAAAAATTGTTCTTCAAATATTCAAAGTCATAATTTGCAGAATTGTTTAGTTGAGTCGAAAGTAATTTTGAAATATCTTCAAACCTATTTTTACAAACCAAAAATCTTTTATATTTGGACAAATAATCAATTATTTCGTTTTGCATCGGTCCATCAGCAAGAATAATAATAATTTTCTCGCTTAACATATCGTAAAAGATTTTCCCTGGTATTTGTGGCGTAATTTTATTTAACAAGCAAACCTCTATCGAGTAATCGTTCTTGACAACATCTAGTTTAGCTTTTGGTATTCTTCCATGAGCAAATACATTGTTAAAGCCTGTAAGATCTAAATCGCTATCTCCAAAAACATCCAGTGTGAATTCGTTTTGTTTGGAAATAGCTTGAACCAATTCTAAAATATTGCGAATGGTTGAATAATAATTGCCAGCATAAATAATTTTCTTAGAATTGCAACAAGGCTCAGTTTCATAAGCATTTTCACAATAGGCAATGTCTATATATGACATCTTTACTGACTCTTTTTTATAAAACTCTTTTTGTGTCAACATCAGCACTTTTGTTCCATAAATAATCCGATCGCAATTCCTTAGTGCTTTTTTTTCAATTATCTTAAACAGCCACTTTCGAGGTGTCTTCTTAAACAAATCTTTATTAATTCCAGCAAGTGCCATTGGATCACTCCAAAACTCAAATAATTTAGAACTTTTTGTCACCCTTTTAAGCACTTTGCCAAAAACAATTTCATCGATGGTTATCTTATTACAGATAATTAGATCATATGAATCAGTAATTTTAGATTTTTTAATTTCGTTAAAATAGTAATTTGTATTCCACTGATACAACAAAGAGCAAATCGTGCTATAGTATTTGCTTTGGCCTTCATGCAAACGCCTTTTAGCAAAATGCATTTTTTTGCAATATTGTGAATACTGAAATAATAGTTGTTCGACCTCCTTCTCATCATCATATAAAGCGAACAAGTCCAAATGCACATTACCCTCATTAAGGCCCTTAATTATGTTAAAAGTCATTATATCGGTAGACGACATGTTATCATCACACTTTTTTAAGTTAGAAACGAATAGTACCTTTTTCATAAACTATATCCTCGATTATTGTTTTAAACATATCGTCTCTTTCAAAGAATTCTTTTCTAGCGATGTAGGCTTCTTTTAGAATTGCTCGTCTGCTAGCCACATCGGAAAGCGATTGCTTAATTTGCAAATGTAACTCTTCTTTTGTTGTGGCAACGAAAGCACATTTATGTTTTCTTAAAAAAACTGATTCAGCCAAATTTTGATTTGCATATATTAAAAGCGGCGTTCCGGAAGAAACACTATCGCTGATCTTTGTCGAAAAAGCATATTTCAAATCCCGGTTAAAAAACTCAGAATCATATTCGGTATGCACTAAAAGCGTTGAATTATGGATAATTTTAACCACATCATTATATTCAACAAAACCACAAAGACGTATATTTGGGCATAAGAGCAATTCTTGTTCGACTATCTTAGACATTTTTCCATAAACATCTAGCTTTAAATTTGGAAAAACCATAGCAAGAGAATTGGCTATTTCAATCAACGCTTTATGTCTGTTTAAGCCCAAATTTCCCAAATAACTAACAATTTTAGGATTATCAATCTCTGAATGCTCGATCCAGTCGATATTTGTTTTTTGATAAATACAACAGCATTTATATGAGAATCTATTATCAAATAGCTCGCACAAGGAATTTGTATTGAACACACCAACGGAAACCCTGTTTTCTATTCTTTTATAAGCTTTGTCTATTATTCTTTTCCAAATATTATAAAATATGGATGGGCGTTTGGTGACATAGTTGTAATCTTTGAAAGGGTATTCTTCTGTTGAATACAAAATAACCGGAATATTCCTTCTGATCGAAATAATATTAGCTATATTTAGAGTAAATGCGTTGTCACCGCAAACAACAAGCAAACAATCAGGTTTAATATCATCAATCCATTCATTAAAATAATGGTTTCTCCACGAGCCAAACTTCCATATTAATTCTCTAATAATCATTTTTAAAGGAGTCTTTTTATGTTTTTTGTTTCTAGCCATGTTCTGAATACTTTTAACACTTTCTTGAACACGTCCATCTATTTTTTTGAATCTGTTTAGAGATAAAAAAGCCATTTTATCACTTATGTGATAATAGTCTTTGCATTCGTTAAAATCCGGCTCACCATAAACAAAAAACTGTGCTTTCTGTTGAATCGAAAAACAATCCAAAAGTCTTGCAATGTTTCTTCCGTTAGAATCAGTTTGAGACAATGCCGCATTTGAGATGATTAGTATTTTTTTTACACCCATAATGTGATGCCTCCAAATCAGTTTCTCTTTATGTCTTTTATTCCGCCAAAATAATCAGCAAGTATCTCAAAGAAACCCAATTTACATTTTTTGTTTCGTGAAAACCGGAATGAGCTTCTAACCGCTAAAATTTTGCAAAAGTGAGGATAACAAGTTGCTAGTACTTTTCCACAAACGGAAAAATACCTGTGATCATAGCCATTAAACCATGATGATTCTTTCTGAAATATTCCCGCAACATCTATAGGGGAACGATACAATTTCACTTTCTTGTTAATCATTTCCTGTATGAAAATAGTGTCTTCTCCACAATAATTATTTGTCCCAGCTCCAAAGAATTCATTGAAATGCAAATTATACCTTACAAGTGCATCATATTTTATTGCAAGTGCACACACTCCAGAAGACGACATATTTTTTCTGGTTGCTTTTTCAAATGTTGTAATTCGTTTCATTGATATCTTTCGATCAGACAAATCGTGAATATTGAATTTAATTGCTTCAGCGAATGGATGTTTTTCAAATTCATCGATTATTGCTTGTTCGTAATTCTCATTAAAAATAAGGTCATCGTCAGAAAAAACTACAACATCTACTTTTTGAGGTAAATGAGCTAAAGCAATGTTTCTGTTTCTGCTTAATCCTCTACCAGATGTTGAAACCATGTAAACACGTTTTTGATTAAAATGACTAATCTCAATCAAATCGCTATCGCATTGGTTAGCGATAATCGCATCTGTTTGAAGATTCATTTTGCTGTATAAGGACAAATCATTTTGGTGCATGGTTGTAACAACTACAACAATTTTCATCATATAAGTCTTCCTTCATCACTATAACGCCATTCGTTCCTATTTATCAGTTGTTTAAAATCAACTGAACAGTTCCACGATTCGGCGTGCTGCTCCCATTTAATTCTTTCTGGTGAGGGTGGTTTCATATAATCCCCAAATCTATCAACCAAAAAATCATGAATATTTGTTGGGACTTTCAAATATACTGTTTCAAACGGAATGTAAAAACCATCAAGAAAATAGTCTTTTTTATATACTCCGTTTTTTAAAACAGCTTTTCCTAAAAAATTACAATAACATTTTGTCTCTTTTTTTCTATATTTATAAACTTGCTTTAATCCATGTTTTACTAAAAAATGACATGGAAACAATTTCATTACTTTTAAACAAAAACCCAAAAAACCTTTTCTTCTAGAGTACCCTCTTTCTGCCAAACCCTTCATTATCACATACTTTGCCCAAATGTATTGATGAAGTCTACTCAGTTTATTGTTTGGGCAATTATGTAAAATGAAAATATCAACGTAAATGCCTTGATGAATATCCCAATTCTTTAGTGATTCTTCAATGTAAGAAGTTCCATTCATCCTTATTTTTGCGATAGTCACCATGCCATCAATTGCGCCCCATTCTTGAAGATAATATTTAGATTTGTCACCACTATTATTGAAAACATTCCTAAATTTTTCATAATTATCTGGTGTCATAAAAAAATCCAAGTCGTCGTCCCAAGGAATAAAGCCCCCGTGTCTTTTCGCACCCAATGCAGACCCGCCCATTAGATAGTAAGATATGCTATTATCTTTGCACATTTTATCCATATAAACTGCTATCTCAAGAATCTTATCCTGAAGCTCTAAAAAACCATAATCATCGGAAAGGCTTTTTCTCATATATTTCAATTCCATCATTTAGCCCCTCCTATATGCTTGACCATTCTTCTAACTATTCTCGGCAAGTGGTAATAAACAGCTTGAAGCAAATACTTTTTCTTTGAAAACCATTTTATATTTAACTCTTCAAAAGATAAATGCTTGTAATCAGCTATAAACTCATCCCTTTCTTTAGGCCTAATTGTGCCTCCAGAAAACAACTCACCATTATAAATCAACTGTTGCAAATCCATTTGTTTGAGACATAAATCTCCAGAAATGTTCTGAAGCAAGTCGTTTCCTTTCGATGAGTTAACAATCAATGTAGATATACCGTCAAATCTATTAATGGACTTGTCGTATTTTTCAATATTATGAAAATCGCCTATAGTCAAATCAGAGAATCTCTTTTCTCCAGAATACAAACATCCGTAGCAACTCTCCCTCAAATTAACATACGATTGAAAAGCGGCGTAGCATGGAGAATTATAATAAAAACCAATTTTGCTTTTACTCCTGCCGTTTTTCACAAATCTCCTTGTGAAATAATGTGGAGTCACTCCATTCTTTATTTTTGTTCTAAATTCATATCCTGTGATACGAATGTTTTTCTTTTTTTCTACTAAGCTTTTGCATTGATTGAAATATAGTTGTGAAGGAACTCCGTGGCAAAAGAAATCAACAAGAAATAAATCTCTGTAATCTTTATTCAAAAAAAGCTTTAAGGCACTTATTTGACACGGTGTGCCACAATACATCACCTTTTTTCCAGAATTTAAAAACTCTCTTATTCTTTTAAATACTCCCATTGTAGAACTCTGCACATATTTCGATTTGCAAAAAGGGTCAAGAGATTCACTTTTGTCTGTATATGTTGTCTTTAACAAGAGATTATCATCAAAAGCCGCTCCAAAAACAATATACCCATTCTTTATTAAAAATGATGCAATTGTAAAAAATAGACCTCCGCTTGATGATTTTTTTCTTATCTCAAAATCATTGTTGCGTGCTGCATAGACTGCTTGTAACCAGGAATTTCTGTCAGGAGTTTTTAACATCGGGCATGTTTTTTCACACAATTTGCAATTTATGCATGTGGACGAATCTACAACTGGAAACAAATGCCCCAATGTCCCCTCTTTCATTTCTATGCTGTGTTTAGGACAAATATCAAAACATGCAGCACATCCGCAACATTGTTTTTCATTATTAATAGTTATCATTATTAATCATCGCCTTGGATTTTTTTAGCCAACATTGTCGAAGAGACACCTTCGGTATGAGGTAAGAATACAACATCGCAACCAACTTTATTCAACTCAATTTCAATCTTATTATACATGTTGCTATTCTTCCAATCTGTACCATGAAATAGAACATCAAAATGTAATTCGTTCCATGCTTCCATTTTATCCATCGAAATTTGCGGAACAGCTTTGTCGACATATTTTATAGCATCAACAATTGCAATTCGTTCCTCAAAAGGAATAACTGGTTTTTTGTTTTTATATGCCTCAACCACTTCGTCTGTGGATACACCGACAATCAAATAATCGCATAATTCTTTTGCGTGTTTAAGAATATTTAAATGGCCTATATGAAACATATCATATACACCGGTAGTATATCCAATTTTGTATTTTTTCATCTTTTCGACCTCGCTAACTTTTTATATAACCATCCTCTTATTTTGCTAGGCATTAATACTTGTACAATAAATCTTTTGCCACAATTGATAACATATTTAGGAAGCGAGATCATTTTTTCCCCCAGCATAAACTTTTGGAGCCTTTTTTCGCTTCGATAATATTTCAGCCCACCACGTCTTTTATACATTTCCTCCCCAACACGGACATTTACAAAAATAGAACTAGAATTTGCAAAAACCATATTCTGAAGAATCATACGCAGCCACAGATAATAATCTTCTTCCCAAAACCAATCGATATATCCACCAACTACATCATAAGATGATTTTTTAAACATAACCGAAACTTGATTCATTGGACATCTTGACTTGGCAACTTTTTTTATATCCGCATCCTTCTCAGGTACAATACGATAAGAAATAACATTGCTCTCCTCTCCAATAAATTCTGAAATGTTACCTCCTACTACATCAGCCTTTGATACATCATAAAGATTAAGTTGTGATTCAAATCTATCAGGAAGGCTAATATCGTCAGCATCCATTAAAGCAATCAGCTCATTTGAACACAACTCGACACTTTTTCTTCTGGCATTTCCATGGCCTTGATTTACTTCGAATCTTTCAAGTTTAAACGCGATATTGATATTAGCTAAAATAGTTTTATGCTTGCTTATTATCTTTTCTATTTCTTCAGGAATTGGGCCATCAACTATGAGCACTAACTCATTTGGCTTTAAAGTTTGTTCAGTTGTCACACTTTTTATAGCTCTATCAAACCAATTAGGGTTATCTTTGCCATAAACACACATCGCAACGGAAAATGGTTGGTGTTCCATTAATTCACGCTCCTAATAGCTTTCTAGCTTCATTTTGTTTTTTATCATATTCATCTTGGCTAACTTTTCCTTCTTGTAAAAGCCAATCACCAAAATCTATATCACTAACAGTTCCATCACGAACCGTATCTTTTCTTTTGAACACTTTAAAAATCGTTTTAAAAATCAATCCGAAATCCACAAACAACGATATACTCTTAATGTATTCAAGATCATATTCAAACTTTTGCTCCCAAGTGATATTATTTCTACCATTCACTTGAGCAAGTCCGGAAAGACCGGGTTTAACATCATGTCGATGTCTTTGTTCATCCGTCATAAAGACCATATCTCTTACCAATTGGGGACGTGGGCCTATGATGCTCATATCACCGACAAATATATTTAATAATTCAGGCAACTCGTCCAGACTTGTTGATCTTAAGAACTTTCCGTACTTGTTGAGTCTTTGTTCGTCTGGTAGCAGGTTGCCTGAGTCATCTTTCTTGTTAGACATTGTTCTGAACTTTATCAATTTGAATATTCGTTCATTTCCATTTCTATCTTTCTTTCCAGGCCTTTTTTGTGTGAAGAATGGATTACCGCCCATTGCTATCGCACCAACAATCATCAATATCAAAAGAATTGGCGATAGAACTATCAGCGCTAATCCTGATAAAACAATATCCCAAAATCTTTTGAAGAACTGCTTGTAGAAAACGATGGAAAGAACGAATAGCAACAATAAACTACCAAGTACTATCAATAGAATTTGCCACCATTCCATCATTCAAAACACCTTCTGATAACTTCTATGATTCTGTCTTGTTCCTCTGGAGTCATTTTATTGTCAGACGGTAAGCAGCATCCTCTTTCAAAGATATCTGCTCCTATATCCTTCACTCCACCTGCAATATAAGCATTAGTTTTAGCTCTTATAGAACCACCCCTGCCAATACACTCATGCATTCTATACATTGGCTGCATATGCATAGGTTTCCAGATTGGTCTGCCCTCTGCATTAATGGAAGAGATTGCCTCCAGTATTTCAGTTGGACAAGTCTTGCCTTTTTCTTTTGTATAAAGTGCTTTTGAGTCATCTCTGACTTGTTGGCACATATACTCTTTGTCAATAATCAGTGCAGAAAGCCAATAATTCGGTTCTGAATCATCAAGGATAGGATTCATCCTGATAGGGAGATTCTTTAGGCCTTCTTTATATCTTTCATAAATTGCTTTCTTTTGAGCGATGTGTTCTTCAAGATGTGGGTATTGTCCACGGATTACACCGGCAATCACATTCGACATTCGATAATTAAAACCCACTTCTTCATGTTGATACCATGCAGCAGCTTCTCTGGCCTGTGTAGACCATTTACGAGCTTTATTAGCCACTTCTAAGTCGTTTGTTAATAAACAGCCACCACTGCTTCCTGTGATGATTTTGTTGCCGTTATAGCTAACTGCAGAGTAATCACCAAACGAGCCACATTGTTTTCCATGGAATGTCGCCCCCATCGCTTCAGCGGCATCTTCAATTAATAACGCACCATGTCTTTCACAGATTTCTTTGATTTTGTTTATATCTCCAGGGAACCCATAGAGTTCGGCACATACAACTAATTTGACTTCGGGATATAGTTCAAATGCCTTTTCAAGAGCGACCGGATCCATGTTCCATGTTGCTTCTTCGGTATCGATGAAAACAGGAATGCCACCTTCGTAAACGACTGGGTTTAAAGTGGCGTCAAACCACTGGCGTATTTAAATACTTATGTATTTAAAAATAGTGGCGATGTAGCCCGATATAATCGAATAACAAGCGTACTAATCTAGAATCAAACATGAACAAAAATAATGGCAGAATCTTGGAATATGGATTTTGGAGGTCGAAATAAAGAATCCTTTTCTTTTAGCTTAACCATCCGCAACTAATAAAGCTGATGTTTGATTATATGCATTCCTATTTCTTTGGTCTCTTTTAGGAGAACATTCCCCGAACTTGTGGGCGATAATATTTACTTATTTCAAAAATAACGTGACATGGATCACCAATTCAGGGATATTTTGATTATTTTTGAAAAAAGGCAGATTAGTTTTGAACCGATCCCCTTGTTTCTTCAAATATCGCCATAAATAAACAATGTCAGCGATAACCAAGATAATTTTGAACCGCTAGGCTATTTTAACTATATATTTATAAAGGTCAAAATTTGCACAGTGTTGGTGAAAGCCTAGATTTTTCCGCGCTTTTTTGACATCGCCTTCCGATATCTAAGCACTTTCCTGCACGAAATAACCCTTCGGAGCACCCTATCGACGAATTCGTGAGCGTCGCCGAAGCAGCTGTGGACCTCATGGAAAAGGTCGAGCCAGCCTTGGATGTATTCTCGGTCAAAGGCGCCGTGCCTGGACATGAATTTCTTGAGGTATCTGTGCAGCGTGTTCACCTTCGCCAAGGGGTTCGATGAATCCGGGAGGCCCTCGGTCTCGGAAGTCGGGTGGACCTCCTCCGACAGCCCAAGGGCTTTCACTAAGGCGCGATGGGAGTTCTCGCCGTCGTGGATCAGGTGCGAGCCATCCGCGATGTGGCCGCCGAGCGCCTCCAGGATCCTTCGCCCACTGGGCTTGCCGTTGCCGCAACGGACCATGACGAAGCCGTCCGAGGCGACGGCGGTGGCGACGCAGATGCAGTCGCGGGAGATCCCGCGGAGCTTCCTCCCGTCGACCATCGTCAGCCCGGACGGCGTCTCCTTGAAGTAGGTCTCGTCGACGTAGACGTCGCCATGGAGCGCGACGCCGTCCTGGACGCCCTCGAGCGCCGCGAAGAGCTTGATCGACCAGTAGCGGCCGGTGGAAACCGCGTTCATGTTGGTCAACCCGGACTGCCTGACGCTTTCGTACTCGGCGACGTTGACGAGGTATTCCACCCATTCCGACGCCGGTATTTTATGGGAGTCGAAAAGGGTTCCCGTCAGCGGCCCGAAGGTGCGGCCGCAGGACTCGCAGCGGTACCTTGCTATGCCTTCTTTGCTCCTTCCCCAGCGGATCGGGGCAGGAAACCCGCAGCGCGGGCAGGGTCCAGGCGGAATCGCGTTCAGCATCGCGATTTCCTCCGGCGAGGTCTTAGGGTGCTTCTGAAGCGCCCAGTCGGCGACGGTCGTCTTGACCATCGCGGTGAATTCGTCGCCGTCCTCGGCCGACGAAAACATGGCCTTAACGGTCTTTGGTCTCTTTTTCATGGCGGTTTCCTCACCATCGGGGTGCCCCGCGGAAACCGCCAAGTCTCTAGTGCGGGGCACCCCGATGATAACTAATTCATGCCGCTTTGCGCGGCCTGTGAATTATACCACCCGGATGGCCCCATTCACCAACACTGTGCAAATTTTGACTTATATTTATATAAGGTACACGCGTGCATACGCGAACGGTTGTCTCTACAATTGAAAAAAGGTCAGGGATTGCTCCTTGACCAACTTACTTTCTAGCCAATTGCTTTTATTTAGACCGGTGCCCTCTCTTTTACCATTTAGGATTCTTTGGTCTCTTCTGCCCAATGCACAAAGTCTTATTCTGCTTAACGTAAATCTTTAATTTTGGGTCTTCAGGAATAGGAATTTGAATCAAATCAGATTCCTTAAC
This sequence comes from Tenericutes bacterium ADurb.BinA124, assembly GCA_002068415.1. Lineage (GTDB taxonomy): Bacteria > Bacillota_I > Bacilli_A > ML615J-28 > CAG-698 > UBA2253. The sequence goes on along the minus strand of MVZM01000024.1, from coordinate 4,226 downwards.
GTAATGGTTGGTACATCCATTCTTTTTATCCCTTCCTAGACATCTCCACACTTTTGTCATCACACCCTTGATTGCGTATGTAGTCCTATAAAACGGAGCGCCACATATAGCACAAAACACCTTTCCCCTATATGGATGGGACCTGGTATTGCATGTGACTCGTTTCCCATCTACCGAGGTCTTTCTCTCCAGTTTTCTTGTTCCTAATAGCTTTTGAACCGCCTGGTACTCTTCTTTGGTGATGATTCCCTCATGATTGTTCTCTACGTAGAACTGCTTATATGGTCTTGTGGGATCTGGGTATTTAGTCAAATAGTTCTGATGAGGTTGCCTTTGAATAAGCCTATCGCCGCAATATATCTCGCTCATGAGCATTCCTCGTATTGTCCCAGGGCTGAATTTCTCCGCTCCTTTTTTAGGTCTATACCCATGTTCATAGAGCATGTCGATGATTTTAAGTGTGCTTATACCCTCTAGGCACCAGTCAAATATCCTTCTAACCATCTCGGACTCTTTTTTGTCTATCACAAACTTCCCGTGTACTTCCTTATATCCATATGGGGCTTCACTACCAACTTTTCTGATTCCTTTAGCTCCCAATCTATCATAGGTCCAGATGACGTTTTCACTGATGCTCCTAGATTCTTCTTGGGCGATCGCTGTCATAAAGTTTAGAAGCATTTCAGAAGTTGGGTCGAATGATGATATGTTCTCTCTTTCAAAAAATACCTCAACCCCCACCATCTTTAATTCATGTAGAACCGATTGGGATTCATAGCTGTTTCTTCCGAATCTAGAGATGGACTTAACTAAAATCAAATCGATTAGACCTGATTTGGCGTCATCAATCATCTTCTTGAATCCAGGTCTTTTGGAGATGCTCGTTCCGGATATGCCTTGGTCGGAATATAGATTCACGAATTCCCATTTCGGATTAGATTGGATGTAGGCGGTATAGTATTTTACTTGGGTGTCGAACGATTCTTCTTGTTCTTCTTGCAAAGTTGACACTCTAGCGTAGGCAGCGACCTTTTTCTTTGATTCCTCAATCGGATGTTCAATCTTCGTTATCTTCATCAATCTTCGCCTCCTCCACTATATGGTTCGTTACCACGGCTAGACCATCTTCATAGGAAACCATTATCTCCGTGGCTTTATTCCTAACCGTTCTTTTAAGCGCCTGTCGCTGATATTTCTCGTCCTCGATGAAGTCATACGTCTCTTCTTTTCCGTTTTTATACAATACAGTTATCTTCTTATAGTCTTTCGATACCACTATCTTGTCCACGTGTTCACTTAGATACACGTAAAGAACCCTGTCGTTTTTAAATTCCTTGCCGATGATCCTTGTGATGTTATCGACTAGGCTTCCGTGGAAAATGGAATAGTTAGCACATGGCCTGCTATCGACCATCTTGGTTCCATTAGCTGCTCCTGGGCATACCCAAAAGAATCCGGTCTTCTCCTCTTTAGCCCTAATTTTCACCATGTTCCTACCGCATTTGGGACATTTCAATATCTCGTAGAATGGCAATTGCCCCGTTCCTTTTCTTCTTTTTTCCAACGCATAAATCTTCAACGCTAATGCATGCTGCTCCCTAGTTACGATGGCAGGATGATGGTCCTTTATGTAATACTGCTCGACCTTGCAATCGTCATTTTTCACCTTTCTATGTGTAAGGTGATCAACCACATAGAATTTTTGCATTAGGCAGTCGCCTATATACTTTTCCGACTGAAGGATGGAATGGACGTTTGAAGCATACCACTTCTTCGATGTCTTGTTGGTCTTTTTATACCTCCCTTGCTGGAGGACCATAGCAATCTCCTCGATGGTCATGCCTTCGTTTAAAAAACAAGAATAAATCTTTCTTACCGTCTTAGCTCCTTCTGGGTCAATTTCCCATGAGTCATCTTCCCTATTATGGTTATAGCCTAGGATTGCGGTGTATTTAGGAATTCCCATCTTGAACCTTGCCCTAATTCCTGTTTTCAGGTTCTCGCTAATTGCTCTGGACTCCTCTTGAGCGAATGACGCGTATACTGTAAGAAGCATCTCGGAGCTAAGCATCAAAGTGTTAATCCTCTCTTTTTCAAAATAAACACCAACTCCTATATCCCTTAACTCCCTCGTATATAAGAGCATATCGACTGTGTTTCTAGCAAACCTCGATATCGACTTAGCGATGATGAGGTCGATTTTGCCCGCCTTGGCATCCCTTATCATGCGGTTGAATTCAGGTCTTCTTCTGGTATTGGTTCCGGTGATGCCCTTATCGGCATAGATACCTACCAAATCCCAATCGGGATTCTCACTCAAAGTCTTCTCGTAATTGCTTACTTGTATGTCGAAGCTAGATTCTTGTCTCTCGTCTTCAGTCGATACCCTGGCATAGGCAGCAACACGCAACTTCTTTTTTGGTGTATTAGCCTTCTTTTCTTCTTCTTTCTTACGGATAATGCTTAGGTTTTTATTCAGTTTTGATTGTTCTTTAACGATTTTTTCCATGTCTCTTTTTCCTCCTCTAGTATTCTTTGTACCTTATAGAACAGTTCCTTTGAAATAATCGGTTGGTGATGGCCTTCGATGTAATACTGAGTCTTCCTGCCATTGTTCTTAGCTTGCTTCCCGGTAATGTAGTCTACTGTGCAGTATTTATTGGTTTTGATATCTCCGATATAGGTTTCATTCTCGAGCATGTTCATAACGATTCGCCTATCCCAATACCTACCACCTTCGTGGGTGGCGTCATAGTCGTTCATGATTTTGACCAGTCCCCTGGTTGTTCCTAGTTTTACGCACATCTTAAAGCCATATCTCACCCTTTTCGCAGCGTTCTCATCGATTTCCCATTCCCTTTGCGGTCCTTTTAATTTCCTGTAACCATAGCTACAGGCTCGGGCAGGTGTTCCTCTTTCGTTGAATTTATCCAATGCCCAAGCGACAATCTGGGATTTGCTGTTTGATTCCTCTTGGGCAGCTGCAGAAAGCAGACCCAATACCAAATCGAATTGTGGGTTGTTACTCCAAATCCCCTCTTGCTCGAATAGGATTTTCACGTTGTGTCTGTTTAGGATATTGACCGCCTCTCTGCATTCGATTGCGTTTCTAGAGAACCTGGAGATGGATTTAACATATATGACGTCAATCAAATCCTTCTTCACGTCCTCCAGCATCTTCATGAATCCAGGTCTAGTCTCCGACTTTAAACCAGAGATTCCATGATCAGAATAGATATCAACTAGAACCATGTCTTTGTTCTTGTTGATGAAGGTACGGTAATAGTTACATTGTGACTCAAATGAAAGTTCTTGCTCCTCATCGAGTGTAGAGACCCTACAATAGGCAGCTGCCCTCTGCTTAATTGTTTTGCCTAATGCCTTCGTCAACATCGATTGTGGCATGATGTTTCTCGTTGAAATAATTCTTTCCATTTTCTTTTACCTCCTCACTATATGGACAAAAATTGAACTAATTCGGACCCTATAAACAAAAAAGAGAGATACCGCCTTAGCAATACCTCTCAAGAATTCGTTATAAAATAATGTTCGTTTTCTTCGCTTTATAGGCATCCTTGCTTAGCCTCCTTTTTCATGTATATAAATCGCTCTAAAAGGAATTATTATCAAGTCATTTGTGAATAATATTTCCTCGATGTGATGCCATTTTTTCGATGATTACACAGTAGAAAGAATTCCTATTATTGTGCTAAGGAAAAGTAGCTCAAATACTTAAAATAGCGACAAAAAAGAGCCCACTACTCATCATTTCTGACTTTCATGGGCTTTGGTTAGTTTTGCTTATCTTTATTAAATTGCTTGAAGATTTGATTTGTACCAGTAGCAGTTAAACCAGATGATGCACCAATTATAATCGCCACAACTACGTTTGTTGCTGGAATAATCGATGGGATAAAAAAGAAACATATAACTCCTGCGATAGATCCAATGATTAACGAAATCAAAGGAATCAATCTAAGAAACTTCTCGTTGTTATTAAATGCTTTCTTTAAAATCTCAATGATTAAGTACACCGCCGTTGCGATTGCTGGTACGCTGATTAAATTCAAATAATCCATCTTAAACCTCCTTATTTATGTGCTTGTTTATTGACGTACTCTTCTATGTCTTGGATAGCTTCAGTAACAGGGCCATCACAGCCTTGTTCTTTTAATCCTTTAAGACATGCAAGTACACCTTTTGTTAAAATTGTTTGTTCTTCTTTA
>MVZM01000023.1 GCA_002068415.1 Tenericutes bacterium ADurb.BinA124 | reverse complement strand
ATGGCATAATGGTCACACCTGTTCCCATCCCGAACACAGAAGTTAAGCATTTTTGCGCCGATGATAGTTGGGTTTATACCCCGCAAAAGTAGGTCGTTGCCAAGCCGCTTTCTATTAAATAGGGGAATTAGCTCAGTTGGGAGAGCATCTGCCTTACAAGCAGAGGGTCGGCGGTTCGAGCCCGTCATTCCCCACCATTTTCAGCCGACTTAGCTCAATTGGTAGAGCAATTGACTTGTAATCAATAGGTTGTGGGTTCAATTCCTATAGTCGGCACCATCTGTTTCCGTAGCTCAGTCGGTAGAGCAACTGACTTTTAATCAGTGGGTCGGACGTTCGAATCGTCTCGGAGACACCATTGCCTGGGTGGCGGAATAGGTAGACGCGCAGGACTTAAAATCCTGTGGTAGCAATACTGTGCGGGTTCAATTCCCGCCCTAGGCACCAATCCTTATTTTTTGGGTCCTTAGCTCAGCTGGGAGAGCGCCTGTTTTGCAAGCAGGAGGTCGACGGTTCGATCCCGTTAGGATCCACCATTTTTGTATAAGTTCAAATTGAATATATAGCTGGCGGTGTAGCTTAGTTGGCTAGAGCGTACGGTTCATACCCGTAAGGTCGGGGGTTCAAATCCCTCCACCGCTACCATTGTGGACCCGTAGCTCAGTTGGTTAGAGCTACCGGCTCATAACCGGTCGGTCGTAGGTTCGAGTCCTACCGGGTCCACCAGTTGAAACAGTACGGAGGAATACCCAAGTCCGGCTTAAGGGATCGGTCTTGAAAACCGACAGGCGGTCAAACGCGCGCGGGTTCAAATCCTGCTTCCTCCGCCATTTGTATACCTACAATTTTATAAAATATCATATCGCGGAGTAGAGCAGCTGGTAGCTCGTCGGGCTCATAACCCGGAGGTCGAAGGTTCAAATCCTTCCTCCGCAACCAAAAGGTCTCATGGTGTAGTGGTTAACATGCCAGTCTGTCACACTGGAGATCGCGGGTTCAAGTCCCGTTGAGACCGCCATTGGCTCGGTAGCTCAGTCGGTAGAGCAAAGGACTGAAAATCCTTGTGTCGCCAGTTCGATTCTGGCCTGAGCCACCATTAACATTAAAGTACTGTGTTGTCAGTACTTTTTTTATTATATGACTTGGGTATTGGTCGGAGGTATGGTATAATAATCGATGGTTACGGAGACAGCAAATGAAGTTAAATGATCTTTCTTTATTCCTTTTAGATATGGATGGCACCATTTATTTTGAAGATACTTTAATTGATGGAGCCAAAGAATTTATTGAAAAATTAATCAGTTTAAAAAAACCTTATGTTTTTTTAACGAATAATTCTTCCGTCAACAAATTTAATTATCTTGATAAAATGAAAAGATTGGGAATTTTGTGTACGGAAGACCATATTTTTTCATCAGGAATGGCCACGGGAATTTTCTTAAAAGAAAACCGTCAAAATAAAACGGTTTATGTTGTTGGAACTCAAGCCTTAAAAGAAGAACTGAGCAATTACGGAATAAGGCTTGTTAATGAACAACCGGATATTGTTTTAGTGGGCTTTGACCGCGAATTGAGCTATGAGAAATTAGAAAAAGCCTGTGGTTTTATTGATGACGGCGCCGAGTTTATCGCCACCAATGCTGATGTTTTGTATCCCATCAAAAATCATCGCTTTATTCCTGATTGTGCCAGCATTTGTACAATGATTACCAACGCCACCAAAAAACAACCGTTTTTTATTGGCAAACCCAATCCTTATATGGTTGATTTGATGGCAAAAAAACACCAAGTTAAACCATCCCAAATTGCCATGGTCGGGGACCGTTTATATACGGATATAGCAGCGGGGAAAAATGCTCAAGCCATTACGATTTTAGTCTTGAGTGGTGAGACAAGCAAGCAAATGCTGGAAGAGTCAACGATTAAGCCGGACTTTGTTTTTGCTTCCATTAAAGAAATAGGAGATTATTTATGAAAAAATTAATCAAAATGTTTTCTGTGTTGTTCTTGCTGATGTTTTTGTTTGCTTGTGCGGAAAAACCAATTGAAAAGGCCGTTTTAAATGTTTCTACTACGGCATTAGAAATGAAAATTGGTGAAACCAAAACCATCGAAACCACGGTAACAAATGCTGTTGCAACAACTAAGCTCATGTTCTTATCCAAGAATACGGAGATTGCCACCGTTGATGAACAAGGTCAAGTGACGGGAATCAGTGATGGAGAGGCAACAATTATTGTTTATTTAGACGGTGAAGAAGATGAGTTTCAAGTAACTGTTGTTGTTTCCAAAGATTATGATTTCATCTTGAACGCCATTAAAAAAGACCTTTTATCCAAGGTGGAACCAAGCGCCCGAGCGAATATTACTTTACCAAGCACGGATGAGATTTATGGAGCGACTATTGCTTGGAAATCATCCAATGAACAAGTGATTACTAACGACGGCGTTGTTATTCAAAAAGAATACGATTCACAAGTGCAATTAAGCTTGACCATTAATTATGAAGGAAAAGTATTGAGTCACTCCCTTCCTTTTACCGTCATTGGCTATGCTTATGAAATCGTTGCCGACGCTTTTTTGGAACAATTCAGTCCTAATATTACTCATAGCTATGACAATATAAAAACGACTAACGCCGCTTATCCCAATGCTGTCATTACTTGGAGCTCCTCCAATGAACTTGTGTTTACAAACCAAGGTGTTTATAAAAACCCGAAAGCAGACACCCCTTTTGACATTGAAGTTCAAGTAGGGTTTAGTAATCAACCCGATGTTTATACTTTCACAAAACAAGTCATTGCGAAGAGTGTTCCCCCTTTAACGGCCATTAAAAACGAGCTTTTATCGAAATTTGAAACCAATGTCCACATGAACATTGCTTTGCCAAGCACCGATGAGGTTTACGGATCCACCATTACTTGGGAATCATCCGATGAACAAGTGATTACTAACGACGGTGTTGTTTTTCAAAAAGAGTATAATTCGCAAGTGCAATTAAGTTTTACGATTGCCTATGAAGGAGAAACATTGACTCACACCATTCCCCTTACCGTTGTTGGTTATGCTTATGAAATCGTTGCCGATGATTTTTTAAAGCAATTTAACAAACTGATTACTCGCAATTATGATAATATCAAAACCGTTAATTATAATTATCCTAATGCCGTTATTACTTGGAGTTCCTCCAATGAGCTTGTTTTCACAAACCTCGGTGTTTACAAAAAACCGAAAGAAAACACCCCTTTTGAAATTGAAGTTCAAGTAGGGTTTACGGATCAACAAGCTGTTCATACATTCACAAAACAAGTCGTTGCTCAAGGTATTACCATCTATGAAAAGACGGCCATCATTGAAGAAAAAATCTTGAATTCCTTGAATTTAGGGAAAATGATTACGGAATCTTTAGAACTACCGATTTTTGATGAAGAATTCCAAGCTGATTTAACTTGGGTTTCCAATAAAGCCGCCATCATTACTTCTACCGGGGCAGTGGTTACCCCGATTGCCAACCAAATGGTCACTTTGCGTTGTGAAGTTTCCATTGGGAACGACTATGATTCTTTTTCTATGGAAGTTGAAGTTGCGGGGAAACAATACAATGACAAATGGGCAGCGGTTGAAGATTTTTTAAGTTTGATTTTTCATGATCGGATTAAGACGCAACGCTATACCATGTTTGGGGCAACTTCCTATACAGCCTATAATTATGGTTATTTACCGTTTTACTCAGAAGCCAAATCAGTGATTTTAGACGGTATGGTTCCGTTTGCGGACCGTCCGGGCATCGTTAAAACAGAAACTCGCTGGGTGGTTATCCATGATACCGCCAACACAAGAGTTGGTGCGGATGCGAAAATGCACACCGCCTACATTCGGACTAATCCGGGTGTTTCTTGGCATTATTCAGTTGATGACCGCGAAACTTATCAACATATTCCTGATGAAGAAGTTGCTTATCATGCCGGAGCCAGGGAAGGTAATTATTACGGCATCGGGATTGAAACTTGTTTGAATCAAGGAATTGATTATAATGTGGTGATGCGAAGGACAGCTAAATTAACAGCGGAACTGCTGATGGAATTTAACTTAAGTATTTATAATGTTCGCCAACATAATTATTATTCCGGGAAAGATTGTCCGCATGTGATGCGCTCAGCAAACCGCTGGGATGAATTTTTAATGTTGGTAGCAATTGAATATTTTGCTCTTAAAAATTTAAGCGATGTTAGTTTTGTATGGGAATCGTTAAGCCCGGATATTTTAGACAATACCGGAAAAATAATCTCACAAGCAGGGATTGAAACCACTGTCACTTACCGTGTTTTGGTTACTTATAAAAACGAAACCCGGGAATTTACGAAGACTTCGACATTGGAAGCAAAATCATGGTAAGAGGTAGGCAATGAAATATTTACAAACCATCATCGGACTATTGTTTGTTTTCCTTTTAGGAAGCTTATTAATGGGCTGCCAAGAAGATGTTTCGCAAGAATCAACAAAAATCAAAGACTTGGAAAGTTGGGTATTAACTTTATATCAAGATAAAATAATTGATGAAGACCAAAGTTTCCCGAAGACCGCGGAAGGCCTTGGCGGAGTGATTACTTGGGAGTCAAGTCAAGCGGATTTACTTAGTTCTAATGGTTTTTATCAAGCCCCTAAAGAAGATACCATTATCAATTTAATCTGTACAATCAGTATTGACGGCCAAACAAAAACCCTAACGATTCCGGTTACTGTTAAAGGGAAGGATGAAGCGCTTGAACCATTACCTTTGCTTGTACAAATGGAGAATTGGGTTTTAGCTTTATATCAAGACAAGGTCATTGACCAAAATCAAAATTTTCCCAAGACTGCCGAAGGCATTGGCGGGACAATTAAATGGCAAACTTTTGATCCGGACCTTTTAACGGCCCAAGGAGTTTATACGGCCCCCGTTGTGGACACGAACATTGAACTGGTAGTGACGATTAAAATCGATGGAGAACAAAAAATATTGTTTATTCCCGTCACCATTAAAGGTTACGGAACGCCAATGGACGCCATTAGTCTGTATGTGGAAAAAATAGTTAAGCAGGATGTTGTGAACAATGTTTTTCTTCCCTTAACCCATCCGGATTATGATTGTGCCATCACTTGGCAATCATCCCGTCCCGATCTTTTGGACAACAAGGGTAATTTCACAAAACCAAATGAAGATATCCCCTTTGAATTAAGTTATACCATTTTGTATGAGGGCGAAAGCGTAACTAAAATTCTTGTTATGAGGGCTAAAGGCTTAAGTGATTTTCAAAAGGCAGTGGCGGTTTTAGAACAACTAGATTCCGAATATCAGAAAATTAATAATGTTAATGGTGATTTGGATTTGATGCAAACTGTCGATTTATATGGCGCCATTATTGAATGGGAATCTTCCAATCCGAGTGTTATTTCCACAACCGGGAAATACCAAGCTCCGCTTTATGACCAAAATGTTCGTTTGACTTTAACGGTTCGTGTTCAGGACAGTCATGTTTCATCAACTTATCAATGGACTGTTAAGGGCGGTGTTGCTTTGCATAAATGGGACCAAATTGAACAATTTTTAAAGGCGATTGCGAAACCGCAGATTAATACGATTAAACAGTTTTATTTGTTCGGCTATGAAGTTGGTTATGAACGGGTGCCATCACAAAACCAAGGTTATTTACCGTTTTATGATGAAAAACCGATGACGATTATTCAAGAAATTGTGCCGATGACGAATATGAATATTCGCCCGGGACGAAACCGCACGGCGACGAAATATATCGTCATTCATAACACGGGCATGGCCGCACCGACCGCCACAGCTAAACAATTAAGTAAATCCATCCAAAATTCAACGCGTGAGGCCTCATGGCATTTCTCCATTGATGATAAGGAAACCTACCAACAACTGGGTATTAACGAAGTTGGTTGGCATGCCGGCGAAGCCAACGGCAATAACTACGGGATTGGCATTGAATCCTGTGTTTATCAAGGCGTTGATTTTAACCAAGTTTTACGAAGATTAGCGAAATTAACGGCTCAACTGTTAATTGATTTTAATTTAGGTTTTTCCGATATTAAACAACATTATGATTTCAGCGGTAAGAACTGCCCGCAAGTTATTCGTGAAGCGCATCGTTGGGATGAGTTTATCGATTTAGTGCAAATTGAGTATTTCGCAATGACTAATTTAAGTGATGTTTCGTTTGTTTGGAAATCTTTAACCCCGACGATTCTCGATGATGAGGGGAAAGTAATTCATCATCCGGGGCGTGTTGTTCAAGTTTCCTACCAAGTTAGCGTTACTTATCACAATGAAACACGCGTTTTTACTTTTGAATCAACTTTAAACAATTTATAAAAGAAAGCCGGCGGGTTTTCTTTTTTATTTACCCTTAAGAATGTAAGCGTTTTATAATTATATCTTTTTTAGGTGATTAGTGATAAAATACTTTTGAAATGAGGTGGTACCAATGGCAATCAAATTTGAAATGAGTCCGTGCCAAATTGATGAACTGAAGCAACGAATTGCGAAGCATCTACAAAAACCCGGACCACTAATGCCAACTCTTCATGATGCCCAACAGATTTTTGGGTGTATCCCGCTGGAGGTTCAAAAAATTATCGCTGAGGAATTGAACGAACCGATTGCGAAAATAAACGGAGTGGTGAGCTTTTACTCCCATTTTACCGTTGAACCAAAGGGGAAACACATCATTAATGTTTGTTTAGGGACAGCATGTTATGTACGAGGCTCGCAAGACATTATTGACAAATTATCTGAGTTATTGAAGATTAAGCCCGGAGAAACAACCGCAGACGGGAAATTTACTTTAGCTGCTAATCGTTGTTTTGGGGCTTGCGGTCTAGCCCCGGTTTTTACTGTTGACGGGAAAGTTTACGGAACGGCTAACACCAAAGATGCGCAAAGCGCTGTGGAAAGCCTTTTGAAGGATTTGGAGTAAGGAGCAGCCATGACGAAAGAACAGTTACTTAAAATTAGAAAAAAAGCTTCGGAAAAATTATTAATGTCCAAGCTTCCGCATGCTTATCGAGTTGCTATCGGGATGGCAACTTGTGGAGTGACGGCCGGAGCACAACCTGTTTATGATGAATTTGTTGCGGAAGTCAAGAAACGTCATCTAAACGATGTTTTTGTAGCTTCCGTTGGCTGCGTAGGGGAATGTGCTTTAGAACCCTTGGTAGAAGTTACCGATAATCAAGGGGTGGTTACAACTTATTGTAAAGTTAAACCGGAAGATGTGGAAAAGATTATTGAAAACCATCTTGTTAATGGGCGGATTGTTGAGGATTTGTTACCGAGCAAATTCAAAAAAGGCGGCAGCAGCGATGCCAATGCTCGTCAAGGGCGCATTGCTTTAAGAAATTGCGGTATTATTAATCCGGAGGATTTGGAAGAATATATTGCTCGTGATGGTTACTTGGCCTTAGCGAAGGCTTTAACGGAAATGACCCCGGAAGGAGTCATTGAAGAAGTTAAAAAATCTAACTTGCGTGGTCGCGGTGGGGGCGGTTTTCCTACCGGCTTAAAATGGAGTTTGGCCGCTCGCAACAAAGGCGGACAACATTATTTAATTTGCAACGCCGATGAAGGCGATCCGGGCGCTTTTATGGACCGCTCCGTTTTGGAAGGCGATCCTTTTGGTGTGATTGAAGCGATGACCATCGCCGGTTATGCCATTTCGGCTTCCCAAGGATATATCTATGTTCGTGCCGAATATCCTTTAGCCGTCACCAGAATCAACAAAGCGATTGAAAAAGCTTATGAAGTCGGTTTACTTGGTGATAACATTTTTGGCAGTGGTTTTCATTTTGACTTAGAAACAAGACTCGGAGCCGGAGCTTTTGTGTGTGGTGAAGAAACCGCCTTAATGGCTTCTATCGAAGGTGAACGCGGTCTTCCTCGTAACAAACCGCCGTTTCCGGCTGATGAAGGATTATGGAAGAAACCAACCATTATTAATAATGTGGAAACCTTTGCTAACATTGCCCCGATTATTTTAAAAGGTGCGGATTGGTTTAACACCATCGGAACGGAAAAATCCCGAGGGACGAAAGTTTTTGCCCTTGGTGGGAAAATTAACAACACCGGCTTATTGGAAATTCCGATGGGGACAACATTACGCGAAGTTATTTATGATATCGGTGGCGGTATTCCTAATGGTCGGGCGTTTAAAGCGGTTCAAACCGGAGGACCATCGGGCGGTTGTTTAACGGCCCAACATTTGGATACACCGATTGAATATGATACTTTAGTTAATCTTGGTTCAATGATGGGTAGCGGCGGGATGATTGTCATGGATGATACCAACTGCATGGTCGATGTCGCGCGCTTCTTTTTAGAGTTTACCGTTGATGAATCGTGTGGGAAATGTATTCCCTGCCGTGAAGGCACGAAACGAATGCTGGAATTGTTAGAAAAGATTACTAAAGGGAAAGCTGATTTAAAGGATTTGCAAACATTGGAAGATTTAGCCAATTCGATTAAAGATTCCGCGCTTTGCGGCTTAGGGCAAACCGCTCCTAATCCGGTATTGTCTACTTTAAATAATTTCCGTGATGAATATTTAGCGCATGTCGTTGATAAAAAATGCCCGGCCGGGGTTTGTAAAGATCTTATCCAATATTATATTACCGACAAATGCATCGGCTGCGGTCGTTGTAAACGAGGTTGTCCGGTTGGTGCCATTACCGGCGAAAATAAGAAAATACATGTGATTGATCATAATATTTGTATCAAATGTGGAGCCTGCAAGGTCGCTTGCCCAGTTGGCGCCATTATCACAGCTTAGGAGTCAATCATGAAATTAGTAAAAATTACCATCAATAATAAGACATTGGAAGTACCTAGCGATTGGACGATTATGCAAGCAGCGGATTCAGCAAATATCGAAATTCCGCGGCTGTGTTTTGTAAAGGACATCAACGAAACATCGGCATGCCGGATTTGCGTTGTGGAAATCGAAGGCATTAAAAGTTTAAAGAACTCTTGTACAGTCAAAGTGGCTGACGGTATGAAGGTGAAAACCAATACCGAACGAGTCAAAAAAGCTGTTCGCAATAATTTGGAGTTATTAGCGGCGAACCATCATTTTGAATGTTGGCGCTGTCCGCGTGAACATAATTGTGAGTTTTTGCATTTATTAAGACGCTATAATGTTCCTAATGAAATGGGCGAAGATCCTTTCCATGAGCGAAAAGCGGTCATTAGCAATATCACCGACGCTTTAGTTCTTGACAGTTCCAAATGTATTTTATGCGGTCGTTGTATTTCGGCTTGTGAAAAACTGGCCGGAACAGCGGTGTTAAATTTTAACGAACGCGGTTTTGTAACCTTTGTGGGACCGGCGATGAATCATCCCCTCGATGATGCGGGCTGTATTTACTGTGGGAAATGCATTCAATATTGCCCAACCGGCGCTCTTAAAGAAAAAGACGATGTTGATTTAGTGCTTGACCTTTTGGAAAAAGGGGAACATTTTGTAGTTGTTCAGACGGCACCGGCTGTTCGGGCTGCTTTAGGTGAAGAATTCAACTACGAAATTGGCACGAATGTGGAAGGCAAAATGTTTAGAGCTTTGCACGATTTAGGGTTCAATGATATAACCGATACCAACTTTGCGGCGGACGTAACCATCCTTGAAGAAGGTCACGAATTTGTTGAGCGTCTAAAGAAACATTTAGCGAATGAACCAACACCTTTACCGATGTTTACATCTTGTTCACCGGGATGGATTCGGTATATTGAAATTTATTATCCGGAATTCCTTGACCATTTATCAACATGTAAATCGCCACAACAAATGCAAGGAGCATTAATCAAACATTACTATGCGAAGAAACTGAACATTCCGGTTGAGAAAATTCGCGTGGTTTCCATTATGCCGTGCATTGCCAAGAAAGCGGAAGCTAAATTGCCACAAATGGAAGTTGATGGCATTCGCGATGTTGATTATGTTTTAACAACCAGGGAATTAGCGCGAATGATTAAACGTCGCGGCATCGATTTCCACAAACTTGAACCATTGACTCCAAGCAGCCCCATGGCTTCTTACACCGGAGCCGGTGCTATTTTTGGAGCAACGGGTGGCGTGATGGAAGCAGCTTTAAGAACGGTCAAAGAGCAATTGGAAAACAAACCTTTTGACTTAACGGCACTTGCCGGGTTGCGGGGAGTTGATGACGGCATTAAAGAAGTGGAAGTGGAAGTAACCGGCTTGAAATTAACGGTTGCCGTTGTCCATGGAACGAAAAATGTTCCTGAAATGCTAAGGCGAGTTAAGGAAAATCCTGGCAAGTATGTGTTTATTGAAATCATGGCTTGTACGGGGGGATGCGTCAATGGTGGTGGTCAACCAGTAATTAGTGCGGACACACTTTCACGCATTGATGTTCGTAGTGAAAGATCCAAAGCTTTATATGATATTGATGACCATGCGAAAACGCGTAAATCCCACGAAAACAAAGAAGTTAAAAACCTATACGATACTTTCTTGAAACATCCGGGTAGTCATCTTTCCCATCATTTATTACATACAAGCTATAAAGCACGAAGCTTTTATACAAAAGATCCGGTTAAATAATTTAAGTTGTTTAACCCGCATACAAAAAGAAGTCCCTTCAAAAAGGACTTCTTTTTATTAAGGTAATTGAATTTAGATCATAATCGATAAAACCATCGTGTTTTAATTTTTGGAGTTCTCGGGATAAAGACGGCCTGGGCATGTTTAAATATTGGGCCAAGCGTTCCTTGCTTTTGATGCTTATAACAGATTGTTTGGTGCGGTTAGCAACAAAATTTAAGTAAAACAACAAGCGATTTTTTAGGGTCTTTTGGGAAAGAGCTTTTAGTCTGTTTTGTAGAAACAAATGATTGTTGCCGATTTTCTTTAAAAAAGCTTCTAATAAAAGCGGATTGGAAGACAGCAACATTAGCAGTTTTTCTTTAGTGATAAAAGCAATTGTTGTTTCCGCAACAGTAATAAACGAGCCCAAATAAAACAAACAATCAGAAAATAATAAATATTCGCCAAAACAATCGTCTTTTTTTAAGTGGGTGATTAAGAAGGGACTATCAAGACCGGTATCAGTAATGACATCAAGGCCTCCTTTTAAAACAAGGCCAAGCGTTGAACAAGGTTCACCTTCCGAAAAAACAGTGGTTTTAGCGGGGTAGGTCTTAATCGAAAACAACGACAAATAATCTTTGAAAACGTTCATACTTTCCTTTCTTGTAACATATGTTACCGACATTTTATTATATCTAGTTTATAATCAAATGTAAAGAGGTGTAGTATGAAAAAAATATTAATTTTATTAATTGCTTTGGTTTTGGTTGGTTGCCAAAAAAATCAAGAACCACTAACCATGATGGTTCCGTCCGGAATTCCTTTGATTGCGGTTGGTTCGTTTTTAACCGATGAACAAATGGAAATAACTGATGTGAACAATCCTAGTTTGCTCGTGTCCGCTATGACTTCTCAAAGTCATGACATTGTCATTGCGCCCTTAAATGTCGGCGTTAAGGTTCATAACAGCGGTAATGAGGTTTATCAATTAGCCGGTATTTTAACTTTCGGGAATTCCTATGTGGTGACGCGAAAAACACATTCCTTAACGAAAATAAGTGATTTAGAAGGCCAAAAAATGTTGGCTTATGGCCAAAACAGTACGCCTGACATTGTTTTGCGGACGGCTTTAAAACTAAATGGAGTCACAACTTCCGTTGACTATCAGGCGAATGTGAATTTAGCACTTCCTTTCTTTTTGTGTAACACTAATAATCCTAATGACGAAACATGCAGTGAGTACCCTTATTTGTTAGCGGCTGAACCCAATATTTCCATGCTGGAAGTAAAATATGATTTGGAATTAAATGTGCTTGATTTGCAAGAAGTATTAAAAACCCGAATCGATAAAATCCCCCAAGCCGGAGTCTTTGTTCGGCTTGATCCTTCCAAGAAAACCCAAATCAATCGATTTTTAGACACATTAACAACGAAGACGACCGCTATGAATGCTAACCCGAAGCAATATGCGGAATCGATTTTTAATAATCATTCATTTTTTGAAAGTCTAACTTTGCCGGTTTTGGAAAAGTGCATTCCTAGAAGCCAAATTAAGTTTGAAAAAGTCACGGCTCAAACCCAATATATGTTAGATTATTACGAATTAGTGATGGCGCTTGATCCGCTTCTTTTAGGAAACAAGTTGCCTAAAGAAGGATTTTATCGATGAAAAAACCCTTTAAGGGTTATTATGTCAGCGGATTATTGTTTTTGTTTTTAATTTGGATTATCAGTAGCGCAATCATTAAAAATGATTTAGCTGTGCCTCGGTTTTTGGTGGTGGTGCAGGCTTTAAAAATCATGATTATTGATTCCGCCACTTGGTTGGCAATTGGAAATACTTGCTTTAGTTTGCTGGTAACGGTTTTAATCTGCTTTGGTGTTGCGCTTTTGTTAAGCATCTTGGTAGTTTATTTCAAAGGCTTGGAATTGTTTTTAAGTCCGCTTTTAGCGGTTCTCCGAACAATTCCGGTTATTGTGGTGATGGTTGTTTTACTAATGGTATTTGGTAATCGGCAAAGCCCAATGATTATGACGGGATTTGTGTTGTTACCGCTATTGTATGAACAATATGTTACGGCCTTTAAAACAACGAATCTGGAAATTACTGATGACCTTAGTTTGCTTGGAGCCACGAAATGGCAAGCCTTCCGCTTCGTTTATTTTCCCCTTTCGTTTCCGGTTGTTTTATCCAGTCTTGTTCAAAGTTTTGGTTTAGGTTTAAAAGTGATGGTGATGGCGGAATATCTTGCTTCACCAAAACAAACAATCGGTTATGCCTTGATGCAAGCTGTTACGACTTTAAATACGGCCTTGGTTTTTGCTTGGACAGTGATACTAATTATTTTCGTTTTATTAGTGGAAACTTTAATCAAAAAAATCAGGATTGAAAAATGGTAAATTTTTCATCCTTTTTTTTGACACTTTTTTACTTATATGATAAAATAACTATCACTTATGGAGCTAACAAATGGGCATAATGACATTTAAAAACCTAAAAAAAGATAAGAGGGAACGCATTTTGGAGGTGGCGTTGGCCAATTTTTCTACCCAAGCTTGGGAAAAAATTACCATCTCTCAAATTGTTGGACAGTCCCAAATTCCTAGGGGCAGCTTTTACCAATATTTTGATACCATCCATGATTTATTTGCTATCTTGTTGGTATATTTATTTAGGAAGGAACAAGAGCCGTTTGGAAAATGGCTTGGAGAAAGTAATGGGGATCTCAAGCAAGCGCTCCAATTGCGATTTATTAGAATTATGAAACACTTGGAAGTTTACGAACAAGGATGGTTTTTAAAAAATTTACTTTATTTTAAATCAGTTAATGGCGAACTAAGCCTTCCGGCCCCAATTAATCCTCAGTTCGACGATGAAACTAAAGCTGTGATTAATCGGGTTTTGCGGAGGGAAAGTTCGGATTTACTTTCCTATTTGGAAAAACTTTTTACATCCTGTTTTTTGTCCTATTTAGAAGACTCAACAAGCAAAGAAATGCTGATTAGATATTTTAACCAAAGTTTAGATTTATTGTTTGCGAAAGAAGAACACACGAGGAGAAAGAATGAAGTCATTATTAAAGATATATAAACGCAGTTACTCGAAAAAATATCTTGCTTATGCCATCTTGGCAATTTTATTCATGATTGGCGATGTCGGCATTGCTTTAGCTATTCCTGCCATTACCAAAGGTATTTTTACGGAAATCAATAGCGGCCGAAACAGTTTATCCTATGTCTACCAAACCGGCTTATTAGTAGTAGCGGTGGCTTTGGTGGCGGTTATAACCACCATTTTAAACAATGTTTTTGCGCAACATTTATCCACGAAAATAACTAGGGATTTGCGGAAAGATTTGTTTGCTAAAGTTCAGGATTTATCGTTTTCCAATGTGGACAAAATCACCTCCGGAACTTTAATGACCGTGATTGCGAACGATACAAGCCAGATTCAACAAATCATCATGATGAGTTTTCGGGCGATTTTACGAAGCCCTTTAACCTTGATTGGAGCCTTAGTGATGGCTTTTGTTACCAACAAGGATCTTTTGTATATTATTTTAGGAGTCGTCGTTATTTTAGGTTTTTCCGTTATGAAGATTATTACGAAAGCCGCTAAAATCTTTTCCAGTTTACAAGAAAAGAATGATGACTTAAACGAAAAACTGATTGAAACCATTAGTGGAGCCAGAGAAATAAAAGTTTTCCAAACGGAAACTGCCGATTTTGAAAAATTCACGAAAACCAACGAAGAATATACGAATACAATCGTTAAAGCCAATAAACATATGGCCTTGATGGATCCGATTATTGTCTTAGTCAGCAATCTCGCTATTGGCACGGTTTTACTAGTGGCCAGTTATTTAGTGTCGATTTATACCGGTGAAGCTCGTGTTGCCATGGTCGGAACCATTTCCGCATACATCTCCTATCTACAACAAATTATCATGTCCGTCATGATGTTATCGATGGTGTCGGTGTCACTTTCCAGGGCCGCCGTTAGTGCCAACCGCATTCAAATGGTTTTGGATACGAAGATTGATATTGTCAATAACGAAGTCGCTCTTAAGGACATCGATATTAGCGGCGAGATTGAATTTCGGAATGTTGCTTTCGGTTATGTCGATGAAGACAACGGTGTTAATGCAAAAACGATTGAAAACATTAATTTTAAAATTGCGGCCGGTTCCACCATTGGTGTCATTGGTTCCACCGGAAGCGGTAAAACAACCCTTGTTCAGCTCATCCCTCGTTTGTATGATGTAACAAACGGTCAAGTCTTAATTGACGGACACAATGTCCGGGATTACGATTTAAACTTTTTGCGTGAACAAATATCCTATGTTACGCAAGAACCACTTATTTTTTCCGGAACGATTAATAGTAATATCCGCCAAGGAAAAGAAGATAGCACGGAAGAAGAACGGATTCAAGCCGCGCAACTAGCATGTGCCTCCGAATATATTGAAGTCACCAGCGATCAATATGAACATGCTGTTACCCAAGGAGGAACCAATTTGTCCGGTGGACAAAAACAGCGTTTATCTTTAGCACGAGCCTTGGTTCGTAAACCGAAAATCCTCATTTTGGACGATTCAATGAGCGCCGTTGATGCGAAAATTGAAGCGACCATTAAAGCTAATTTAAAAACATTAAATCAACAAACAACGATTATTGTTGCCCAAAAAATTGCGTCCATTATCCATTGTGACAATATCATCGTTTTAGATAATACCGGGCACTTGGACGGATACGGAAAACACGAACAATTATTATCCCAAAGCCGCGTTTACCAAGAAATTTATGCCTCGCAATTTGGAGGCGCAAATGAATAGATCGCATTCTTTTTCGCGAGGACCGCGGAGTCGTTTTACGATTGTTGATATGCCTAAGGATAAGCATTTGCAAAGAAAAACCATCAAACGCCTTTGGCAATATGTAAAACTTTATCCTTGGACTTTGCTTGTTGTCGGTTTAGTGATTATCTTCCAAGCGGCTTTCAGTTTAATCCTTCCTTACATTGTGCGGATTGCCATTGATGATTACATTAATATCGAAACCGTCAATTTAATGGCAGTCGCTATTATCTTTGCTTCGGTAGCCTTGTTAACTGTTATTACGGCTTTTGGCTCGTGGTTACAACGCGTCCTTATTGCGACAGCAACCGGAAAAATTACGAAGAAAATCCGCACCGATGCCTTTTTAAAACTCCAGAAATTACCGATTAAATACTATGACCAGAATGCTCATGGCGACATCATGAGTGTCATTACCAATGATGTTGAAACCATTTTTATGGCTTTATCCCAAGTTATTCCTCAATTAATCAACGCTATTATTATGATTATCGGTTCGATTACTTTGATGTTCTTTACAAGCTGGCATTTAACTTTGGTCGTTCTTTCTTTGTTTCCGCTCATGCTTTTGGTTATTGCCTTTATCACAACCCGGGCTTTTAAACATTTTAAAACCCAGCATGTGAAGCTGGGAGAAGTGAACGGGATTGTGAAAGAAGATATTGATGGACTCAAGGTTGTGAAATTATATAACCAAGAAAAGGCGATGATTGAGCGTTTTAGTGAAGCCAATGACCAACTGCAAGTGGCCAGTTTCAAAGCGCAAATCTATTCGGGAATGATGATGCCCATCATTCGTCTTTTGGACAACATTCTTTACGGTATTGTGGTGGCTGTCGGGGCGGTGTTAAATATTAAATTAGGAGCGAGTGTTATTTCGGTTGGTAAAATTCAATCGATGACCAATTATGCGCGCATGTTTGTTCGTCCCATCAGTAATATTGCTCAAACATATAATATGCTACAATCAGCCGTAGCCGGCGGTTACCGTGTGTTTCGTTTGATTGATGAACCCGATGAATACCTTAACGATGCCCCCGCCAATCTTCCCAGTAAGCAGTTTGATGTTTGTTTTGAACAGGTCAATTTTGCTTATGTTCCCAAGCAAAAGGTGTTGGAGAACATCAGTTTTTCCATTGCATCGGGGAAAACGATTGCCATTGTTGGACCCACCGGTGGTGGTAAAACCACCATTATTAATTTGTTAAGTCGGTTCTATGATCCAGAATCCGGACGAATTTTGATTGGCGGTCATGATATCAATGAATACTCCAAAGCAAGCGTTCGTTCCCAAATGGGTGTCGTCCTCCAAACCACTTATTTATTTAAAGGCACGGTTTTAGATAATATTAAATACGGGCATCCCAAGGCCAGCTTTGAACAAGTGGTGGCGGCTGCCCAAACCGCCCAAGTTCATGACATTATTGAACGTTTACCGCGGAAATATCAAACCAAAGTGAAAGAAGGCGGGCGCAATTTTTCCCATGGCGAGCGGCAATTAATCGCCATTGCTCGGGCCATTTTAGGGAATCCTCCCATTATTGTTTTGGATGAAGCGACCTCGAGCGTTGACACGCGGACGGAAGCCAAAATTCAAAAAAGCATCGGGTTTTTAGTGAAAAACCGTACCAGTTTCATCATTGCTCATCGTTTGCAAACCATCAAGAATGCGGATTTAATTTTAGTCATTCAAGAGGGTAAAATTACCGAACAGGGTAACCATGAGCAACTGATTGCGCAAAAAGGTCTTTATTACGAAATGTACGCTCTTCAATTTAATAAACTTTAAAGGAGGAAAGGATGGATATTTCAAAAACAGCATTTAAGGAGTACACGCGTTGCCCGCGGATTTTTCCGCTTGAACAATTATACTTGTTTCGTCTTAATTCCGATATTCGCTTATTTGATGATGAGGAAAAGACGGAAGCACGGGAAATTTTAAGATTGATGTTTGATGAAGAAACCGGTGATGATCTTTTAGAAGTTTCTAATGAACAAATGGAAATTATGCTTCCTTATTATCGGGATGTGGAAAAATGGGCCTTAAAAATCGCTTCGGAAACTTTTTTGCTTCCCTTTCCTTACTTTGAAAAAACCAAGGACCAAACCTGCTTTGCCTTTAAAAGTCAAAACCATCGCTATTATACTTACTTAGACGGTTATTATGAAGATGAGTCCCAAGCGATTGTGATTGAAGTTAAAGCGACGACTTCGCGAAAGTTTAAAAAACTGGGACCTAAAATTAGGAATGTTGACCGCCGTGACTGTCTTTTCGAAAAGCAGGGGAATGTCTTTCGTTTTCGCCAGGAGCTGTTTAAAGCTGAAGTGAAGAAAGCGTATGTAAAAGATTACGAAAAATTGTTGGACCGCTTTTCGGATGTCGGCAAGTATGTCTTTGATATTGCCGTGGAACGCTTTTTTATCGAACAAAGTTTAAAACAGCAAAACAAAAATCTTAATGAAAAAAAACGGTCCTATTATTTAGCCCTCATTAACAATGATTATGAATATTTAGGACAAACCTTAAATGGAAAAACAGATTATCCGTTTTTGCCGGACGGTAGCGCCATCATTGATTTTGTAGATGTTACGGACATTACCGCCGCTTACCAAACTAAAATAGGAAAAATGTGGCAGGCTTTGGAAACAAATTTAATGGACAAAACACTTCCCGAAGCTCGTTGCGGTGTAAAATGTCAATTAGCAACATCGGAATCATGTTTTTTTGAAAGAACTTGTTGGCCCGATTTATTTAATCAAGCATCATTTTTGGATTATATGGGTCGCAAAACCTTCACCGATTTGAATGGACGCCAATATGATAAATATGATTTAATAAACCAAGGCTATCGGAAATTTACCGATATTCCCCGAGAATGGTTAAGCGACGACAATCACTTAATTCAACGCTCATGTTTTGATAACAATGAAGTCTATGTTGACAAAGACAAAATTAAAGCCGGCTTTTCATTGGTAAAATACCCCATTTACCATTTGGATTTTGAAAGTTTTCCTTGTCCGTTGCCCCGTTTTAAAGGTGAATTTCCCTATTCACAATCCTTGTTTCAATTTTCCATTCATATTGAAAAAGGACCGAATGAAGCCGACGAATTTCAAGATCACCGCTCTTTTTTAGTTAGTGATTCAGGGGATCACCGCGAAGAATTAATTAACAATTTGATTGATATTATTGACCTAAGGAATGGGGGCACGGTTTTGGTTTACAATCAAAACTTTGAATATTCGGAGATTCAAAAATTGGCAGGGATGTTTCCCAAGTATCAAGAAGCACTGAACCGGATTTGTGATCATATTTTTGATTTGAAGGATTTAGTTAAGACCTCCGGCACCTTGTTTATGGGTTTGGGTTTTTCTGAAAAAGAGAGCAAAAAAGTTAATTATTACCATACTCAATTAGGAGGAAAGTATTCCATTAAAAAATTGTTGCCGCTTTTTTCCAACCGCTCCTATGCTGATTTGGATGTGAAAAACGGTAACGAGGCCATGGCGGCTTATGCTTCCTTTGGTAAACTGTCGCCGGAAGAAATTGAAGAAAAACGTAAGCAACTGATTGCTTATTGTCGTCAGGACACCTGGTCGATGGTGGAAATCATCAACAAATTAAAACAAATATCTGATTAAAAAAGGCCCGTAGGAGGGCCTTTTGCTATTTACTCCACCACATAAATAACATTACGGGTGAAGTTTAAAAATGTTGCTAATGGGAACTTATAGTACACGCCTTTGATATTGGGGTCATTGGTAATAACATAGGTTTCCGAACCGATGATTTCATATCCACGGACAACAATTAAGTGACCGTTGGTTTTATATACACCGGTATCACCTTTAATACTAAGAGCGACCGGCCCGACATGAACAAGATGATATCGTAGCTCGTCCCAAGAATATATTTTCTTTACATAGCTGGTTTCACCATAAGAGCTCATGCCCACCGTATTGAACACCCAGTTGCCATAAATTTTGTTGCCGTAATCACGAAACAGCGCCGCTGTTTCTTGATGAGGTAGCGGGTTTGTGAAAGTATGGCCATGGTATAAGAGCAACATGGTCGAGGATGCAATACTGCAAATCGAATTACCAATGGTGGGCACATCGTGTTGGTATAGCTTCGGGACATCATAATCAACAAAGTTTGGTAATCCGGAAACATCAACCGGGAAGCTGTAATTAGGAATAGTTAAAGCAATCCCAACCAACCACAGGCGTGGGGAAGCGGTTGTGACATTATTTCTTCGTAAAGTGACTTGGAATTGAAAAGCATTAGCTTGCGCATTGTTTTTGATCATAATTTCATCAGCATTCATGGAAGCTACGCCGCCATCTTGATTAAGCATGGCATTTTGGCGACCAAATCCCCAAGCACTGTAGGATAAATAAGAACTCCAGACGCCATTAACACGCACACGGACTTTTAATTCAACAGTGGCATCAGTACTACTGATGGCTGACCATGAACCAACTAAAATTGTGAATGGCGATGTGTTGATGATTTTAGATTCATAAGTTCCAGCTGTGCTGGTATCGGTTAGCACGACTTGCTTATTGTTGATAGTCAGTCCGTTTGTTCCATCTAAAATAAAATCATTGATGCGATGGGTATACATATGACCATTAAAATGGACTTCACTGGGACTAATGGCTTTAGTAGTAATTTCAAATTCTTTTTCCATGGTTTTTGCTCCTGATTTTAAGGTGGCGGTTAAGGTTACGGTGTTTTCTTTTTCGTTTAAATTAACAATCCCGGCATTGCTGATGATGTGCGGGTGGGATGATAACCAAGTAGCGGTCACTCCATAGGCCAAAGCGATTGGCAATTCGAGGTTTTGCTCAGCCGTGCTTGGTAAACTTAGTTGATCATAAGCTTTTGATAAGCGCTCTTCATCAGTGTAAGTAAGAATATCAAGCAAATAAGTTTCTTCTTCATAGAGACCACCATAACTAAAGACGGCGGTGAGGGCAACGGTAGTATCCGTTTCTTGGTAAGTCCATTCACCTTTGTTTGTGAAAATCTTCGGATGGCTGGAAAACCAATTAATAGCAACTCCGTCAATATTTTTGGGAAGGATTAAATCCGTTTTTGTTTCGGAAGGTAAAGAGATTTGCGCTTTCGCTTTCGCAATCCTCTCCTCGGCTGACAAAGCTAAAACGGTCAAAGAGCCATATTCAAAACTAATGGTGGTATTATTGACGACGGCTAAGACGGATAATAAAACGGAAGTATCGTTAACTAAAGCAAAAACTTGACCTTCGTTACTAAGAACGGCGGGCAGAGAACTTTGCCAAGTTAAGGGGATATTTGTTTGATCAACCCTTACTGAAGTCGGTAAAACAACATCGGTGTTGGTGGTCTTAGGAAGCATTATTTGTTGTTTGATTTGTGCTATCACAAAGGATGTTTCCCAAGGCGCAACAGTAACAAAACCAAAATCAATCAATAAATCCTCACCTTGATAAGTCATCGTGGCCTTAAGGTTTGTTTGTTTCGCCACCAAACCCGGATGGATGGTTCCGTTTAGACTGATAGCGTCTTCATTGCTGGATTGCCACTTTAGTGAAACGGTCGCTTTTGTTAGCGTCAAAGTTGTTGGTAGATGCAAATTTTCCGCCGTTGTTTTGGGAAAGATAATGCTTTCCTTTATTTCTTCCGCTAAGCTTTCTAAAGTGGGCTGTTCATCAATTGGTTGCTCGTCAAGGGAGGAATCGTTACAAGCACTTAAAAAAACGAAGCTGAAGAACAAGATAAAAAAGAAATATTTTTTCATGAAATCACCTAAATAAATTATAACATAGTTCGCTTTAAGAAAGAGATAATTTAACCCAATAAATTTTTGATTCGTTTTTTTAAGGCAACTGCTAAAAAGTAAAAACCTAAATCCGTTAAATGGACGCCATCAACGCTTTCCTCAAAGTTTAGTTTTCTCAATAAAACTTCTCCGTCCACAAATTCCCATCCTTTTTGATGGCATAATTGTTTTTGAAAATGGTAATGATCAACAAAGCGGGCTTTTATTGCGGCTTTGTAAGCGGCTAAAGCATAGGGATAATGGCTAATAAGCATTACTTTCATATGGCTTTGTGTTTGCGAGATAATGTTTACAAAGTTTTCCAAGCGGTCTTTTAAAACAAGAGCATCCCCGGCATTAGCTTCAACTTCTAAAATGAGCAATTTAATATCCTTCAGTTGGGCAATGACAGTCGCCATTTCTGGTTCAAGATGAGCGCTTCCGGAAAAACCGAGATTGATAATTTCATAATCTACAGTGCGCCCGACAATGGAACTTGTGTTCATGCCGGGGCGGGTGGCACATCCTCCTTGGGTAATGGAGGTACCATAAAAGACGATTTTTTCGGGTTTAATAGGCTCAGTCGCTTCAATGGTATAGTTTTCCTCGATACCAATGGCTAAATGGTTTAAAGCAATATACAAAGGAAGATATAAACGATATTCACGTCTTTTAGAAGGGAGCCCTTCGACGATTGTGATGTCATAATTTTCCTCATTAACTTTGGTGGTGGCTAAAAACACCCAACTATTTTGTTTGCGAATGTATAAATCGCAGCCCAAGGTTCCGGTGGCTGTCATGTGGGGCATATAGGCTTTTGAAGAAACGGATGCCTTAATGCGGATAGAAGGAGAAGCAGTGGCGAAAGACAAATAAGCCCCACTGGGATGTTGTTTTAAGAATTCGATAGTTTGGGAAATAAAGACATCATCCGGTAATCGCCAAAACGGATGTTCTTTACTGGCAAACGGTAAGCCATGGACATTAAAATAGGCGGAATTGGCATTATAAAAAATTATTTGTTTTTCATTATTCATCATTTTATCACCTGAAGTATTATATTACAAATAGCCTCGAAAAGAAAGACCAAAGTAATTAGAATTTACATAAAATTTGTTTCTGAACAAGCGATCATGTACACAAACGAAAATAACGTCATTTAAAGGATAAAATACTTGCATTTATTAAGGAAATATAGTATACTATTGTTGCGCCGAGAGGCGTAACTTATCCCCTACATATAGCAGTGAATAAGCAATTATTCACAACATCCCCTTCCTAAAACTGAGCCTTACCCCGGCTCAGTTTTTCCTTTTTTAATCGACTTCTTACATAGACAAAAACTCTTTTCCTTGTTATAATATATCAAAGTAGGTCACCTTATGGATTATATTGCCTTTGATTTTGAAACTGCCAACAAAAATTTAACCAGTGCTTGCAGTATTGGTTTGGTTGGTGTAAGCAACAATAAAATTGCCTTTGCTATTCAATATTTGATTAATCCGGAAGAAGAATTCAGTGATTATAATATTAACGTTCATCATATTACCCCTAAATTGGTCGCCGATGCCGGTAACTTCCCTTGTGTTTGGGAAAAGATTCGTCCTTACTTTACCAATACGGTGGTGTTTGCCCATAATGTGGCCTTTGATATCAAGGTTTTAAAAGCCTTAATTGATAAATATGAATTAGAACCACCGCAAGTAAAATTTGGCTGTACTTGGAAAATGGCCGCCAAACTGTGGAAAGATGAACTGAAAAACCACCGTTTACCAACCTTGGCTGCTCATTTGGGAATTAATCATTCACCTCATGATGCTTTAAGTGATGCGAAGGTCTGTGTGGAGATTATTACTCGTGGGCAAAAAATAACAAGCACCAGCGATGTCAACAGTTTATATGAAGCATTGGGAATTCGTTTCGGTCGCTATGATTCATATCGCTTTTTTCCAAGCAATTATATTTATGTCCGCAAAACCGCAAAAACAATCGTTAAAAACAAGGCTCTTAATGATAAAATCATTTGTGTTTTGGGAAAACCGAAAACGATGACGAAAACCCAATTAACTGATAAACTACTTTCTCAAGGTGTTTTTATTGAAAAGAGCATTAACCGCAGTTTAGATTATGTTTTGGTTTTGGGTAATTGTCCGAAAGCCCAATTAATGACCGCAATCAAATTAACACAACAAGGAGCAAGCATGAAAATCATCAATGAACAAGAATTGTTAGCCATGATGCTAGGATAACGATGCGGGAATTAAGTTTTATTGCTTTAGAAGATAGTGATGTCCAAACCTTCTTGGCATCATTTCATGTTGCGAAGAAAACAATTAATAAAATGATTCGTAACCACGAACTAGCCATTAACGGTCAGGAAATTAACAGCAACATGGCTTTTAAAAAAGACGACCTCATTACGGTTGCTTATTATGAAACAACTAATATCAAACCCTATTTCCAAAAAATAAAAATTGCTTATGAAGATGATGACATCATCGTTATCAATAAAGCACCATCACTTTTAATTCACTCGGATGGTAATAGTGACCAAACTTTAGACAATATGGTATATGCGTATTTCTTACAAAAAAACGAAACTATTAATCCTCGTCATTTACATCGTTTAGATGTTGATACCAGTGGGCTTGTTGTTTATGCCAAGCATCTCTTGGCTCATGCGTTCCTAAATTACCAAATGGAACAAGGCTTCATACAAAAACGCTATTATGCGGTTGTAGAAGGTATAATGGCGAACAAACAAGGGATTATCAATCTACCGATTGGCCGTAACCGCCATCAATCAAAGCAATTCATTGTCAGCAAACAAGGAAAACCGGCCTTAACTGAATATCGAGTTTTAAAAGAAGTCAATCATCAATCGTTATTGGCGATTAGTTTGCACACGGGGAGAACACATCAAATTAGAGTTCATTTCGCTCATTTACACCATCCGCTTGTTGGTGATCAATTATATGGGCAATCGTCTTCTCGTTTAATGCTCCATGCTTATTTTTTAGAATTCATCCACCCACGAACAAGAAAACCACTTCAGGTTGTAACGACGATACCTGAGGATTTTATCATCAAAAACGAAGAGGATTAAAATGCGCGCTTTTATTGGTATTAAACCTGATGGCTGTTTAGCAGATTTAATCGCCATCCAAAACGACTTAAAACAGCAAACAAAAGCTAATTTCACAAAACCGGATAATTTACATATCACCTTGTTTTTCTTGGGTGAAATTGACGAAGGGCAAACGCAGAAAATCAAAAGGCTTTTTCAAAACTTTAGTTTTCCGCGCTTTTCATTAGAAATTAATGCTATTACTAATTTTCGGGAGATGATTATTGCGACCCTAAGCCCTAGTTTAGCACTGAAACAACTGCATAAAAAACTTGGTGATTGCTTGATGAGGGATGGTTTTCTCCTTGAAAACCGGCCTTATTTTGCTCATCTGACCTTAGCAAGAAAAACTGATTATGTCGTTAACAAAGCGGTGTTGTTGACAACGACGGTTGAAAACATTGTTTTATTTGCCTCGGAACGACAGGAAACCGGGCTTGTCTACCGTAGGATTGTTGATGTTAAACTTAACTAAGCAAGAAGGGAGTTAATTAATCTATGAAAACTAACTTTAAAGAAGCTGAACAATTTCCTTCTTTTTATTCTGACCCCTTTGAACTGAGATTAGCAAGAAATGCGCAGGAAATTAACGAAGTTTTTAAATTGCGCTATGAGGATTTGTTGCTTTATTACAATGCTGAAAACACCAATGAAACCGGCTTGTTTACCGACCAATATGATGATTTTTGTGAGCACTTAATCGTCATTGATCACACGGAAGAAGTTATCGCCGGCACTTATCGTTTTGTTCGGAAAGAACACTTAATTAACACCGATTTATTTATTACCGAGCACGAGTATGATTTAACATTGTTGAAACCCTACCGCATTATGGAATTAGGTCGTGCCGTTGTTCGCAAAGAATATCGAAGCGGGGCGGTTATCATGTTGTTATGGCGCGGTATTTTTGAGTATGCCAAGCGGAATAATATTCAGTATATGTTTGGGACCGCTTCGTTTAACGGTCTTAATGTGAGAGATTATGAGCATGGACTTTCGTATTTGTATTATCATCATTTATCGAAGTTTGCTATTCCTGCCCTTGGAGAAAACCCTTTAAAGTTAAATATTTTACCGCTTGAAGAAGTCGATGAAGGCTTAGCCAAACGTCAATTGCCACCGCTTGTTAAGGGCTATCTACGAATCGGGGCGAAATTTGGACCTGACATCTTTTTTGATTATCCCTTTAACAGCATTGATGTTTTGGTTATCATGGATGTTGATGAATTTGATCCGAAATGGTTAAAAAAAATAGTGGGGTAATTTGTGAAGAACGATAATGAATTGGTTAATGAACTTTACACTCACAATGAACAAGCCTTCCAAGAACTATATCAAAAATATTATTGGTTAGTTTTTGGAGTTGTTAACAAGAAAGTAAAAAACAAAGAAGTTTCTTCTGAAATCACGCAGGATGTTTTTTTGAAAATGTGGAACAACATTTCCCAATATCAAAACAACAGCAATTTTCGGGCTTGGCTAGTTACCATTGCTAAGAATTTGGCAATTGATTATGTTAAGGCGCAATCCGCCCGCCAGTTGAATTTGATTATTAATAATGATGTAGTTAATAATATAAAGCAATTTGATGAAAAGATTCATATGGAATATCAAATGGATTTAAAAAAGATTCTCAATGAATTGGAATATAAAGTTATCGGATTGACCAAGATTTATCATTTGAAAAGACGCGAGGTTGCGGAAGTCTTAAACAAACCCTTAGGCACGATTCTTCGGGTTCATAACGAAGCCTCTAAAAAGATTAATCGTTTTTTTACCAACAAAGGTGAATAAACTATTATTGCTCTTTCTTTAATCCAAAACTTGCTTAATGGGAAAATGAGCCAAGTTGCTATTGTTTTATTCTTTTGGTAAAAACAAAGGCTTACATCACTTAAAAACATATTGGTTTTCAATATGTTTTTTCTTGTGGAAAGGGCGGTATTAAGGTATAATACCTTTGATATGAATAGGAACAAAGATGAAAAATAAAAACGTTGCTTTAATTTTAGCGATGGTAGCAACCTTAATTGGGGCCTCTGCCAACGCTCTTTCGAAAATCGGTTTGGAGGGTTTTTCTCCTCTTCCCATGGCCTTACTTCGCCACTTTTTTACAGCTCTCTTCTTTTTTACATTAGCGTTTTTTTCCAAAATGCGTTTACCGAAATTAAAGGATGTGCCGTGGTTTTTTCTAACCGGTTTTTCCGGTTTTGCCATGTTTTCGATATTATTTAATATTGGCTTGGAAACAACGGATGTTTCAACAGCCAGTATCATTATAGGAACTTTTCCGATTATGACCGTTATCTTAGCCGCCATTGTTTTTAAAGACAAAATTGCTTTGGGTAGTTATGTGGCGGTAGGAATCCAATTTATCGGCATTATTGTTTTATTCGCTAATAAGGGCTCGTTTTCTATTTCTGTAGGGGCTTTGTTACTCTTTTTGTCTGCTTTAATGCTAGCCGTTTACAATGTTACCCAAAAGCACTTATTAAAAAAGTACCAACCGATAGAAATTATTACTTATAGCATTATTGCTTGTTTGCTCTTAATGTCCATGTATATTCCTAAGGCGATTTCGGAAATAAGGCTTGCGTCTGCTCGAGCACTGTGGGCGGTCATTATTCTTGGCGTTGTGTCTAGCGGTGTGTCCACCATCCTGTGGTCAACGGCGGTTTCTAAAGCCACATCGGTAACAACGATTACCAACTTTGCTTTTTTGACGCCTTTTTTAGCAATCTTATACGGCTTGATTTTAGTTCCTGAGCCCCTAGCTTTAAAGACGATTATTGGTGGAATAGTGATTATTGGCGGCTCTGTTTTATTCCAATACTTTAATAACCGACAAGCAACTAAAGTCGCCACGGAGGAATCCGATGCCCAAAAAACTCTTTAAAATTCAACTAATTTTATCAATTACTTATTTGTTGTTGACGGTATTTTTTCTACTTGCTTTTCATAACGCCATGTTGGAAAGTTTTTTGCCGACTTGGCTTAGTGATTTATTAATGCTTTTTGGGGCTGTTTATTTTGGGGGTGGTGCCATCATCATTCCCGTGGCGTGGCTTATTTTGTTAGTTTATCATTACCAAATGCGAGACACCATGGATAAACCGGCCTTTCCTTCACCAACAAAAGATTTTTTGTTTAAACAATTCTTTCCGCTAATGTCTTTAAGTTTTTATGCCATTAACTTAGTTTATTTGCTGTTTGTTAATCAGGTATCATCAATTGATTTTGTTCATTTTTTGGCATTTTCAGTGCTTGTTTTTAGCCTATATGTTCAAGACCATAGTTTTAATAAAGCCAACTGGACCGCCTTTTTTGGCTTAGGATGTGGTGTTTTAGTGCTGTGGTTTGTGGAGATGGTTGTTGGGGCGGAATTTAAGCAAGCGATGGTGGAACAAGGGGAATTGATTTACGGCATGAGTTATCAAATGATGTTTTATTTAATTTGGATTCTTGTTGTTTTTGTGCTTGCTTATGCCCTAATCGGCTACTTTTATATTTCCAACCGGACTAAATATCGCCATTTATTAATGTTAATTGTTTCACTTTTTATTATCTTTTTAAATATCGTTCGCCAATTAGATGTCTTTAATCGTCTAATGCTTGGCTAAGGAGGATTATGAGTAAATTTTTAGTAACCGGTGGAGCCGGTTTTATCGGTAGTGAAATCTGCCAACAATTAATTGCCTTGGGTCATGAAGTGGTTGCCTTGGATAATCTTTCCAGCGGGCACTTAGAAAACCTCGATTCGGTAATTGATAACCCGCGCTTTAAGTTTGTGCTTGGCGATATTACGGATTATGAAACCTGCCAAAAAGCTTGCCGACAAAGGGATTATGTTATTCATCAAGCCGCACTTGTTTCCGTTCCTCTTTCCATTGAAAAACCCCAACTTAATAACGAAATCAATATTAAAGGTTTTGTTAACATATTGGAAGCGAGCCGCATCAACCAAGTCAAAAAAGTGGTTTATGCGTCATCTTCCGCCGTTTATGGTGATAATACCGACCTAATTAAACTAGAAACGCAAACCGGGAATGTGCTTTCGCCCTATGCTTTAAGTAAAATGGCGGATGAATGCTATGCTAAACTATATACGAACTTGTATCAATTGCCCACCGTCGGCCTTCGCTATTTCAATGTTTACGGACCGAAGCAAGATCCGAGCAGTGTTTATTCCGGAGTTATTTCAATTTTCTTTAAGAAAGCTTTATCCGCTCAAGATTTGCTTATTTATGGTGATGGTTCCATTACCCGTGATTTTATCAATGTTTCCGATGTTGCCCATGCCAATGTTTTAGCTTGTTTAACTTGCCAAAATGACGGTGAAGTTTATAATATTGGAACTGGACGAGCAGTTTCCATCAAGGAACTAGCCCAATTGGTTTTAAGAATCACCCAAGCAAAGGTCCAAATTAAGTATGCGACGGGCCGAACCGGGGATATTTTGTATAGTTGTGCCAATGTTCAAAAAGCTAAAAACGAGCTTCGTTTTTTAGCAACCATCTCTTTAGAAGATGGTTTAAGCCAAATGGCGGCTTGTTTAAAACCATAAAACTTGCTTATTTTAGTCCGGATAATCCGGACTTTTTTATTTACTTTTTTGTTGTATTTAACCTAGAAGTGGCCTTGCCAAGAGAAAAATGAATATTGTAAAATGAAAATAGAAAAAAGATTTAAAGAACAAAGGGGGTTAGGGGGAAATGTGTTCCCCCTGTA
>MVZM01000022.1 GCA_002068415.1 Tenericutes bacterium ADurb.BinA124 | reverse complement strand
TATAATTTAGAACTATCTAAATTACAAATATGTTTATCATAAAATTTTTTTCTACTTTCTATTTACAATCTACCTTTTTCTTTTTTAAGTTTAAATTGGTTGACATTATAGAGTTTATATTACCATAAAATTTTGAAGTAAAGCCTAATATTGACACTAATAAGCCTATTGTCATTGTGTAATGCAAACTATCAGAAATAATCATAAAAGCTCCAATACCAAAAGATAATCCTGTAAAAAGTAAAGACGAAAAACCACTACTCCATATACCAGTTAAAGAATCTAATACTGTAACTTTCCCCCATATATTTACTATATTTTTATTCATTTTTTCAACTTCGTATATTTTTTTGTTTTCTAATCTCATAGTTTTTACATAATCAATACCTTTTATTATATCTGATCTTACCTGAGAAATTTTAGCATTATTTTCTGTTACAGTTTTTATTAAAGAGGTGACTTTTTTTCCATACACTTTAACAGGAATAAATAAAACAGGCACATATAATAATTGGATAAGCCCAATTATAGGATTTGCAATAAAAATAATTACGATAAGAATTATTGATACTAATATGGAAACTAAAAATTTAGGAAATTCCGCAATCCAAAAATTTATATATGAAACAGCTTCCTTACTTGAATAAGTTAGTAGTTCAATTGAATTGTATTTGTCGAAAAAACTTTTTTCTGATTAACTATGTTTTTAAGTATTTGAATTGATATATCATTGCCTTTGTTCCTCGCATATTTTATACTGAAATAATTAAAAACAATATTCATGCCTACATATAAAAAAGGGATGATAACAAAAATAATTATTGCTAAGGATAACTTATCAATTTGTTTATTTGGAATGAAATCATCAATAATAACTCTCATTATTATTGGAGATATTAAAGTTATTGATTGTGTTATCAATAAAAACACGACAGATAAAATAATAAAAACTTTTAGTTGTTGCACTAATTTCTTTTTCATATTTACTTCCCTATTTAACTTGAAACAATTTTTTAAAAACTTTATATAAATGTCAAGTTGTCAGTTAAATTAATAAGTCATTTATTTTATAATATTATTACGATGTATACCTACTCCGCAATTTAATTAATGATAATGAGAATAAGGATGATTTCTATTGTATGGCCATCATCATACATATTTTAATATAATCTAAATTAGGCAGTTATTTGAAAAAAACAAAACTTACTCATAATAGTTTAATTATTATATACTATACTTAAATATAAGTTTATAATGCCTTTTTGATATATTCTTAGTTTTGTGATTTAATATTTTTAATAATAAGTTCTTTAACAATCATGATTTTCCTTTTTTAAAATAAAGGGGATTTTTAGAATTATCTAACTATTTTCTCCCCTTTATTTATCCCTATAAATAAATATATATCAAGAAAAAGGAACGAAGTCAACAAATAATTAGAATCTACACCAATAAAAATGATTTATTATTTAGGATAATTTGATATAATATTTTACATGGTGATATTATGTTCTTACCGATTAATAAAGAAGAAATGAATAAGCGGGGCTGGGAACAAGTGGATTTTGTGCTTGTTACCGGCGATGCCTATGTTGACCATCCATCGTTTGGAGCGGCCATCATTGCTCGGGTTTTAGAAGCCATGGGCTATTTGGTGGCGGTTTTGCCGCAACCAAATTGGCGAACCAAGGATGACTTTTTACAGTTCGGAAGACCAAGATTGGGGTTTTTAGTGACGAGCGGGAATATTGATTCCATCGTAAATCACTATGCGGTTAGTAAACGTCGGCGTTCTAAAGATTACTATAGTCCCGGGGGGAAAGTCGGATTACGGCCCGATTATGCCACGACAGTTTATTCTCAAATCATTCGCCAATTATTCCCTGATTCGCCGATTATTTTAGGAGGAATAGAAGCATCACTAAGACGGTTGGCTCATTATGATTATTTACAAAACCGCTTATTACCTTCCATCCTTATTGAATCACAAGCCGATTTGTTGGTTTACGGCATGGGGGAAACCACGATTGTGGAGATTGCTGATGCCTTAAAAAGCGGATTAAACATTGCCGATATTATTTATGTTCGCGGCACCGTTTGGAAGACTACCGATTTTAATCGTCTTCCCAGCGATGCTATTCACTTACCGAGTTTTGCTGCGGTGAAAAAAAGCAAAGTCAGCTTTGCTTCCAGTTTTAAAATACAATATAATAATACGGACGCCATTGCTTCTAAACCGCTGGTGGAGGCTTATAACGACGTAATGCTTGTTCAAAATCAAGCGAGTTTACCGATTTCCCGAGCATATTTTGATTGGGTATATGAACTTCCTTATGAACGTCATTATCATCCCGGTTATCAAAAGCCCATCCCGGCTATTGAGGAGGTCAAATTCAGTTTAATTGCTAACCGCGGTTGTATGGGCAGTTGTTCTTTCTGTGCTCTTAGCTTCCATCAGGGGCGCATCATTCAATCCAGAAGTAAGGAATCGTTGGTTTGGGAAGCTAAACAAATAATCCAAGACCCCGAGTTTAAAGGATATATTCATGATGTCGGCGGACCGACGGCTAATTTTTATATTAAAGCTTGTAAGAAACAAGAAGAGCAGGGTGCTTGTGTTGATAAAAAATGTTTATCGCCCAGTAAATGTAAGAATCTAATTGTCAGCCATCAAGATTATCTTGCTGTTTTACGGAGTTTACGCGGTCTTCCTAAAGTTAAGAAAGTGTTTATTAGAAGCGGAATCCGCTATGATTATTTAATGTATGATCAAGATGAAACCTTCTTTAATGAATTAGTTGAGCATCATATTTCTGGACAATTAAAAGTTGCTCCCGAACATGTGAGCAATCGGGTTTTGGATTATATGCAAAAACCCCATATTGAACTTTACCATCAATTTGTCCGTAAATATGAAAAGTTAAATGAAAAGTATCATAAAAAGCAATTTTTGGTTCCTTATTTAATGAGCAGTCATCCGGGCAGTACTTTGGAAGATGCTATTGAGTTGGCTGAATATTTGCATAAGCGTCATCTGCGGGTGGAACAAGTCCAAGACTTTTATCCGACTCCCGGAACCTTAGCGACATGTATGTATTATACGGAATTGGACCCGCGAACAATGGAAGCGGTCTATGTTGAGAAGAACCCGCACCGCAAAGCCATGCAGCGCGCCCTCATCCAATATCGCCATCCGAACAACTACCAATTGGTTGCGGAGGCTTTACGACTTTGCCGCCGTGAAGATTTAATCGGAGCAAAACCACAGTGTTTAATCAAAAACAAAAAACCCTTTAAATATCGCTTATAAATATGATATAATTATTTCAAAGGAGCTGATGAAAATGGCATATAAAGCCCTCTATCGTACATATCGTCCCCAAAAATTTTCCGAGGTCATCGGTCAGGACGCCATTGTTAGAACCCTGCAAAATGCTTTAGCCACGGGTAAGTTTACCCATGCCTATTTATTCAGCGGTCCTCGAGGAACCGGTAAAACCACGGTTGCCCGGATTTTTGCGAAAGCCCTTAATTGTGATCAATCCCCGACCAGTGAACCCTGCGGGGAATGTACATCATGCCAAGAAATTACGGAAGGTATTAATCCCGATGTGATTGAAATTGATGCGGCCAGCAATAACGGCGTTGACGAAATTCGTGATATCCGCGAAAAAGTCAAATTTTTGCCGGGCGGTTCCAAATATAAAATTTATATCATTGATGAAGTTCATATGCTCAGTCAAGGGGCTTTTAATGCGCTCTTAAAAACTTTGGAAGAACCCCCCAAACATGTCATCTTCATTTTAGCAACCACGGAACCTTATAAAGTTATTCCGACGATTTTATCACGCTGTCAGCGTTATGATTTTAAATCTTTATCCGTTAAAGTTATTAAAGAACAATTAGGAAAAGTTGCGAAAACGGAAAACATGAAAATTTCCGATGAAGCTTTGATTGCGATTGCAGAGAGCGCTGAAGGCGGTATGCGTGATGCTTTCAGTTATCTTGATCAAGCGGCATCGTTTGCGGACGATGAAATTACCATTGATGATGTCAATTCCGTTACGGGGAATTTGAATTATGATAAAACCATTGAATTAGCGGAATATTTGGAAGCCGGCAACATTAACCAAGCCCTAGCGACCATTAACGATTTGTTAGCGGCAGGGAAGGAAATTTCCAAGATTGTGAGCGGGATTTTACAGTTTTATCGTGATTTATTATTATTTAAAAATGTCGATACTTCCACAAGCTCCAAATACATTTATGAAAAACCGGCTTTTAGAGCATTAGCGGAAAAGATTAACGAAGCCAAAATCTTTTATTATGTCGATACCATCAGTGATGTTCAGGCTAAAATTAAAACGAGCATCACCCCCCATATTTATCTTGAAGTTGCCATCATTAAAATGATTAATGTTGGGGAGCAGGATTTAGATTTCATGAAACGTTTTAAAGTTTTGGAAGAGGAGATTAGTTCATTAAAGCAAGCGACTCCCACCAGCCAAGACGAAGCCATGGTTAGTAATGACAAAGTCAACGATATCGAATATCGCCTTAATCGGGTTGTTCAGGAACTCAGCAAATTAGAACTCCATAAACTAAGTGACCGCTTAGGAAATTTAGAAAAAGCGTCTTTACCGAGTGATTCTTCCCAAGGAATGGAGGAAATTAATCGTCAATTAAATCAAATTCAAGAGCAAATCCGCGCTTTAAACGAAGTAACAACGAAGCAACAAGCTGCCATGAATCAATCTTTAGCCACCAGCCCAGCGAAGAACGTTGATCAAGATGAACTACGAGAGATTCTTCAAGAGGAATTGCAAGGCATCAAACAAAAAATCACCAAGTTGGAAAGCATTAACCACAACCTGCCCCCAAACTTACCACCATCCTCACTGACGGAAGAATGGCAAACAAAAATTAATGTTTTGGAAAATAAAGTCTATAAACTGATGAGCAATGTGCTGGCTCCGGTGCCGAAAAAAACCAAAAAGAAGACCAATGAAGGGCAAATTGTTTTGTTTGGTGATGAAGTAACGACGCTTGAGGCTTTGGAAAAACCGACCAAAATCCAAATTGATTTTGCGGAGCTCCAAAAGGAAGAAGTGAAGGCGCCGGCTACAACGGAAGCGGAAGAAAAAGAAACGACAGAAAAACAAGTGGAAGAAGCAATTTTAGAAACCGTTGAAACTGAAAAAGAGCCATTAACGAAAACAGCTGAGAATTTGGTGTTGGGTGAACTAAAAGTTGCGGATTTCCAAGAAGCTAAACCAAAGACGGTGCAAACAACAATTCTTGAAAATCAAGAAATCATTGATCGACCTCATTCGCAATTGGTTCGGAAAATCAATCCCGAGAAACCGGAACTTGAGCATATGAGTGTCAAGGATTTAGAGGATAATGTCAAACTTACCCATATGGAAAAACCGGAACCGATTACTAAACCGGTGGTTCAGGAAGAACAAAAACCGCGCTTGACGATTGCGAAAATGATGGAGAAGATTTTACATGAAACTCGTAGTGAAGCAGCTCGCCATGACAAACCGCGCATCATGAAATTATGGGATTCACTGGATAAAACCACCAATGCCGATTACCGTTTAATTGCCGAGTTATTACAAGAAGGCTCAGTGGCTGCTGTCGGCGATAAAGCCCTCGTCATTGTGTATCCGAATGCCATGCTTTGCAATCAGGTGATGAAACCGAAATTTAAAAAAGAAGCCTTACGGATGCTCTATAATTACTTGGGTGATGCCTATGATTACTTAGCGATTCCCGATTATCTTTGGAAAGAAAAACGCAGTGAATATGTCAATCAATATAATATCGGCACGACTTATCCCGTTTTATCCGAGATTGATGATCCTAGTTTAATATTTGAAGACGAAGACAATGAAGTTCGAGCAATCGACAAACAAATTGACCAAGTAAAATCGCTGTTTGGCGATGATTTTGTAAAAGTAGAATAAGGAGATATTATGAATCAACAAGCGTTATTAAAAAAAGTCAAAAAGTTACAAGACGAAATGATGACCACGCAAAAACAAATTGAACAAACATCGTTCTATGCTTCGGCGGGCGGTGTTGTTAATGTAGAAGTCAAAGGGACGAAAGAACTTGTGAAAGTGAGCATTGAGGAAGACTTTGAAGTTGAAGCCCCGGAAGATTTAGAAATGTTAAGCGATATGGTTGTCGCCGCTTGTAATCAAGCCTATAAAGAAATCGAAAAAGTAACGAAAGAAAAAATGGGTGTATATAACGAAATGCTTGGTGGCTTTGGCGGGTTTTTCTAACATGAAATATCCCCAAGCTTTACAAAAATTAATTGAAAGCTTTCAATTGTATCCCGGAATTGGACCCAAAACCGCGGAACGCTTAGCCTTGTTTACTTTTATGAAATTAAAGGAAGACGATGTTATCAAGTTTTCCCAACACCTATTACAAGTAAAAAAACAAATTCGTTATTGTGAGAATTGTGGATCCTTAACCGAACAAGCCTGGTGTGATATTTGTTTAGATAAAAATCGTCTAAATCAAATTTTAGTTGTTGAAACTAGTAAAGAAGTATTGTCGTTTGAAAAAACGAAGCAACACCGCGGGAAGTACCATGTCCTTAATGGGCTTATTTCCCCTTTAAAAGGGATTGCGCCCGAGAATATTAATGTATCGAACTTGTTAAAGCGGATTGAAGAAGAAAAAATTGACGAAGTTATTATTGCTACCAATGCCAATATTGAAGGCGAAATGACGGCTTTATACTTAAAAAAACTGTTAGCACCAAGCAATGTTTTGGTTTCGCGCATCGGCTATGGCCTTCCTGCCGGTGGTGATGTTGAATATGCTGATGAAATTACTTTAATAAAAGCACTTGAAGGTCGGAAAGAAATGTAGTATAATTAACTAAATCTACTTAAGAGGAGAAAAAAATGGACTTTGTAAAGGAATTATTTGAAAAAGGTGATGCCAAAGTTGGCCCGATTTTAGATCCGATTGTTACGAAAATTACTGAATTCTTATCAAATACCGGTGATACCGCCCTTGCTTTGATATTATTATTTACGGGGAT
This sequence comes from Tenericutes bacterium ADurb.BinA124, assembly GCA_002068415.1. GTDB lineage: Bacteria > Bacillota_I > Bacilli_A > ML615J-28 > CAG-698 > UBA2253. The sequence goes on along the minus strand of MVZM01000022.1, from coordinate 23,077 downwards.
CCTCATCCTCGTTGGATTGTTTGCATGGCTTAGGAGAACGCCGAGATTTTTCTTATTTGTTCTTATTTTATTTGGAATCGTTGTTGGCGCTTGGTTTTTATTTGGAAAATAATGGAGAACTGCTTGGCAGAAAACTGCTTGGCGGTTCTTTTTGTTTTTAAAGGAAATATTTGATAAATCAAAAATTTGATTTCGAAAAAGAGACAATAAAAAAGCACAAAAAACACCCAACAAGGGCGTTTTTTCAAATAACCTTTTACTTTATTTGGCCTTCATGATAAAATAGACAAGTAAATAGATATTTAAAGGAGTTGGAAATGGAAAAAGTAAGCACGAATGTTACGGATGTAGGCGATAAAATCATCCATCAAAGTGTAGATGTACGCTTACAGAATCTTACAAAAGTATTTTTTGAAAAAAGCGGTAAAAAAACCGTTGCGGTTGATGACTTTTCAATCCTTATTCCGGCCGGAAAATTAATTGGCTTATTAGGACCTTCGGGTTGTGGTAAGTCAACGACGCTTTATATGATTGCCGGACTGCATAAACCGACAGCGGGATCCATTTTCTTTGGGGATGATGATGTTACCAACATGCCGCCGGAAAAAAGAGGCATTGGCTTGGTTTTTCAAAACTATGCCCTCTATCCTCATTTTACGGTTCGCCAAAACATTATGTTTCCGTTGGAAAATTTAAAAGTTCCTAAAGAAGAAGCCTTAAAGCTGGCTCAACAAATGGCGGAACTGGTTCATATTGGAGATTTAATGGATCGTAAACCCAGCCAATTAAGCGGTGGTCAACAACAGCGAGTGGCGATTGCCCGTGCGCTTGTAAAAAGACCGCGAGTGCTGTTACTTGATGAACCGCTCTCCAACCTTGATGCCCGCCTTCGCTTACAAACGCGTGAAGAAATTAAACGAATTCAACGAGAAACGGGAATCACAACCATCTTTGTTACCCATGACCAAGAAGAAGCGATGAGCATTTCGGATGAAATAGTGGTGATGAACTATGGTATTAAACAGCAGATGAATCATCCGCAAGCCGTTTATGATGAACCGGTGAATATGTTTGTTGCTAAGTTTTTAGGAAATCCTCCCATTAACATTATTCCGGCTAAAATTGTTGGTGGTCAATTAACCTTACTTGACAACACTGTTTTGGAAAAAGGTTTTGAGATAGCTGACCAAGAAGTCATGATTGGTTTGCGTCCGGAATATTTCAAAATTGTTTCCACCGGCAAAATCACCGCTCAAATTGAGATGATTGAACATATTGGCCGGGATACGATGATTATTTGCCAATTGGAGAATGCGGAAAACACCATTCGGGTGATTGTTCCTAGTGCTAAAAATCTAACTGTCAATCAAAAGATTAAATTGAATGCGACGAAATTCTTTATCTTCAATAAAGAAACAGGAGAGAGGTATAAATAATGCTGGAATATAAGAAAGATGGTTGGAAAGCAACTCTGGCATTGGCGCCAATGCTTCTTCTTATGTCAGTGTTTACTTTCTGGCCGATTATTAATTCCTTGATTATGGCCTTCTTGGAAGATTATTCATTCGGCGGAATGGCTAGCCATGCCTATGCTCGAGTAATTGGTGGGGGCACATATAATGGCATCGGTTTTGCCAACTTTGTGCAAGTGTTTAATGAAAAAGATTTTTGGGTAGCCCTTAAGAATACCAGTGTGATGGTGTTCATTTCCGTGCCTCTAACCGTCATTATCGGTTTAGCGATTGCGGTTGGTTTAAACGCAACCAAGAAATTACAAGGATTTTTCCAAACCGTTTTCTTCCTTCCCTATGTTACAAACACGATTGCCCTTGGTTTAGTTTTCGGCTCTGTTTTCCATATTGAATACGGCTTGATTAATAAAGTGTTTGGGACAGTCGGTCTTTCTTGGATTAATCATGGTGCCACTTGGTGGCGAGCGATGCTGGTGTTAATGGTTTATACTGTTTGGAACGGTCTAGCCTTTAAAATCATTGTCTTTTTGTCGGGCATGCAAAGCATCGACAAACAATATTATCAGGCGGCGCAAATTGACTCAACTCCGCGGTGGCGCGTCTTTTCCAAAATCACCGTTCCCTTATTATCACCCATGATTTTATATATTACGATTACTTCATTTATTGGCGCTTTTAAAGCTTATTCATCCGTTATTGCTATTTTCGGAACCGGGGACTATGGTCCGGTCGGCAATGAAAAAATGATGATTACCTTAGTCGGTTATATTTACGATAAGATGTGGGAAAGCGGAACGCCCTTCGGTGTTGGCTCAGCCGGTTCACTTATTTTATTTGCCATCATTTTACTCATCACCTTTGTTCAGTTCCGCGTGAGCAAAAAACGGGTTCATTATTAGGAGGTAGGCAATGGAAAGAGAATTATATCTTGATAAAGAAGCCTTGCGGACCTTTAAAATAAAGCGGGCCATTGGCAATATCTTCCAGTACGGATTCTTAATTTTAATGGCCTTATTCATCGTTATTCCTTTTTACTGGATGCTCATTAGTTCGGTTAAAGAAACATGGGAAATTATTTCGCCGGAATTAACCCTTTTACCCCACAATATAGAAACGCGGAAGATTGCTTGGCCTTGGGATTGGGCTTGGGAGAATTATGCGAAATTGATTGTCGGGATTCCTAATACCAGCGGGGTGGGCGGAGAATGGACATTCCGACCGATGCCCTTTGGCTGGATGTTTTTAAACACCATTGTGGTAGGTCTTTTTACCACCATTGGCATGGTTTTCACCGTCGTTTTAGCGGCCTTTGCTTTTTCTAGGTTAAACTTTAAAGGGCGTGATGTGCTTTTCACAATCATGTTAGCCACGATGATGATTCCGGGGGAAGTCTTTGTGATTACCAACTATATGACCATTTCCCAATGGGGCTGGGTGCGCACGGATAATCATTTTCATAATTACTTAGCGCTTATTTTGCCCTTTATTACCAGTGTCTTCTATACCTTCTTCTTAAGGCAAACCTTCAAACAAATCCCTAATGAATTATATTTGGCAGCCAAAGTTGATGGAACGACGGATTTTAAATATTTATTACGCGTGATGATTCCGATGGCGAAAGCGACATTAACAACGATTATTATCTTAAGTATGATAGGGACTTGGAACGCTTATATTTGGCCTTCGTTTGTTACGAATGCGGCCAATCGTCATCATTTATTGGTTAGTAACGGCTTAATTGTCGGCTTGGCGGGAGCGGTTGAATCAACCGGCCCCAACTCGATTCTCAATTTGCAGATGGCCGCCTCAACACTGGTTACGGTTCCTTTGCTCATTGTCTTCTTTGTATTTAAAAAACACATTATGCGCGGGGTTTCCCGTAGCGGTATTAAAGGTTAGATAACCCAAGCTTAGGCTTAGTTATATAAAAAAGAAAGGAAACAAAAAATGAAAAAAAGTTTAATTTTATTGGTGCTTCTCTTTAGTGTTTTTATGTTCGTTGGCTGTAAACAGAACGTAAGAGTGACCGATAATTTCAAAGTTTTGTCAGTTGAAGAAATTGCCAACAAAGACATCACCATTAAATTCGTTGTTCGTTCCGGGGTTATTTCCACCGCCCTAGTTGATTTGGTAACTGAATTTAAAGAGCGTTATCCCAAAATCACTGTCGATGTGGAAGCTTTATCCGGTAGTTATGATTTAATTCGTTCCACAACCATGATTGATATTAACTCCAAACAAGCGCCGGATTTAGTGATTGGTTATCCCGACCATTTTGCAGAGTATTATTCCGCCGGTGCCTTGGTCAACTTGACGCGCTTTATTGAAGATAAGAAAGTGGGCTTTACCGAAGAAGAAATGAGCGATTTTTTGGAAACCTACTTAAAAGAAAACCGTGGTTTTAATGATGAAAAACCGGAATATATTTATGGTTTACCCTTCAACAAATCAACGGAAGTATTAGTTTATAATAAGACTTTCTTTGAAAAATTATATGGTGAGACATGGCAAACCAAGATTCCGAAAACATGGCAGGAATTGGAAACGGTTGGTGCTGATATCGTCACTCGTGTCAGAAACAAAGAAGCTGATAATATTTTTGTACAATCAATTGATCCCAAAACGCAAGTTAAAACTTATTTGAAAGTATCGGATTATTTGGCAACAGGGAAGTTCATTCCGCTAGGATATGACTCAGCCGACAATGCCTTCATTACTTTAACGCGTCAATTTGGGGCCGAATATACCAAAAGAATTGATGTGGAACATGGCTATGTTCGTTTCAACAACCAACAATCGAAAGATGCCATGGCTTATTTCAAAGGCTTAAAGGATAACGGCATTTTTGGAACTTCCGCACTATATGGTTTGGATTATATGTCCGATGCCTTTAAACTGATTCAAAGCGTCATGTCTGTTGGTTCAAGTGCCGGGGTTGGCTATAATGCGAGTGCCGGATTTGCCTATGAACTTGGTGTTGCTCCGATTCCTTATTATTCCGCTGACAAAAAATATGTCATCCAACAAGGAACGAACATTGCGATGCTTAACCAAAACAGTGATGAAGAAAAATTAGCGGCCTGGTTGTTCATTAAATTCTTGATGGAACCGGAAAAGAGTGCGCAATTTGCGATTGCTACCGGTGGCTACTTCCCGGTCCGCAAATCGGCTTATGAAACAGCTAAATATACTGAATATTTAACGAATCCAACCGATGACAAGGTTCATTATTCTAAAGCTGCCAATGTGGTTTTGAATGATTATATTGAACAGGAATATATTTATTTCGTTGACGATGCTTTCGTCGGCTCAGCAGCCATTAGAAATGAAGCCGGAGCCATTTTTAACGATATTATGGTTAATAATAAAGTCATTGAAGCACGAATTAATGAAGCTTATAAAACATTAAAACCATATGTTGAAGCCGGCAAATAAAACCTTCACAGGTGAACAATGAACAAACAATTATTGTCAAGATGGCTGTTGCTTGTTATGTTGTTGTTGCTTGGTTTGACGGCGGTGGGTTGTCAAAAGGATAATGACGACAATGATGATGATGAAATCATTACGGTTGATAGCCTGACCACCGAATATACCGATAAACTGAAATTAACAGCCAGTTATAAAAACAAAGACTTTCTTGCTGATGGCATTGGTGAAGTGACGCTCCTTCGGGTTGTTGACGGCGATACCGCTCACTTTTTGAATAAGAAGGGTGACACCATTAAAATCCGCTTTTTGAATATCAACACCCCGGAATCAACCGGCGTTATTGCCGCTTGGGGGAAAAAAGCCAGTTCATATACCAAAATAAAACTACAAGCAGCCACGGAGATTGTTTTAGAATCGGAAGTCTTGGATCAAGCAGCACAGCTTGATTCCACCGGCGGACGTTATTTAGGCTATGTGTGGTACCGCTTAGGTGCCAATGATGATTTACGCTTATTGAATTTAGAAATCATTGAACAATGTTTTTCTTATTTTACCGGCGATCCTGCCACCAAATATGGAGACATATTTGGGACGGCTTTCTTAAAATCTTATGCTACAAAGCTGCGTGTTTTTGGAGAAACCGACCCGGATTTCAGTTATTCCTCCGTTGTCAGTGAAATCACGATTGCGGAGTTAAAAAACAATTATTCCAGTTATTCCACCGGCTCTCGTTTAAAGATGACGGTTCGCGTGGTTCGCCTTGTTGGTAATAGTTTATTCGTAGAGGACTTGGAGCCGACTTTAAATGCCGACACCGGGCTTTCAACCAAGGCCGGAATCTTCCTTTATCATTCTTTTGTGAGTGGTTTGGGTAAGTATTTACCGGGTTATGTGATTTCGTTTGAGTGTCAAGCGTCGGATGATGAAACTTATGGAACCCAACTGGTTAATCCGAAGAATTTACGCACGGTTTCTAAAACCAGCGAATACAGCATTACCGATATTGGCAACGAAGTAACTAATTTGAAAAACTATGAAGGTTTTGTGGTCCGCGTTTTAGGTTTTAAAGTAAATAAAGTCGGTAAAGAATCCGACACGGGAGCTTTTACCATTTACGGAACCATGCGCAACGGTGCGGAACTGATGGTCCGGGTTGATGCTGATGCTAATCCCAAAATCGCCTTTGATTATCCGCAAATCGGTTCTCGTTATGATGTTATTGGCGGTGTCAGCAAATATGTTAATGCTTATGAAGGCAACGCTGTTTATTATCAATTAAAACTCGGTAATTTAACCGAGCAAACCATGAATGATTTTGTTTTAAGTGAAAATCAAAAATAATTAGTCAAAAGAAAGAGGAGGAAATAACTTATGACTTTTCTTAAGAATAATGTGAAAAAAATAGCGGTGCTATTATTTGCATTATTAGTTGGTTTTTCTCTTTCTGCTTGTAGCAGTAAAGAAGATACCCAAAAAGTACAAGAAGGTTTAGCATCGATTGCGGTAGGTAATTTAAACAACCTCAAGGAATCGTTTGAATTAAGAGCAACAACTATTCAACATGACTTGCCCATTACTTGGACAGTAGAATGCCAAGACAATTCCGCCAAAATTGAAACTGTTGACGGAAAAATTATGGTCATTATTACCAGAAGTGAATATTCCGAAGATGCTAATAAAGTCCAAAACAATCCGTGGGGGGAAGCAACCTTAAAAGCGACGGTGACCGTCGGCAAACAAACAGGGACGAGGGATTGGGATATGTTTATTAAACCGGGTGATAAACCGGTTGAAAACAAATTGACCTTAGCAGCAGTTAAAGCGGAAGCGATGGCTAAAGACACCGCTGTTTTAGTGGAAGGCACAGTTTTTTATGTGAAAAAAGACGGCTTTATGATTATTGATAAAACCGAAACAATGTTCGTCTATACCAACTCAGTTCCGAATGCCAGTATCGTTCCGGGTGCGGTTGTGGAAGTAGAAGGCAAAAAAGGCGTCTATTATTCAATGCCGCAGATTGCTTCGCCAACTGTAAAGGTTAAAACGCCGGCCCCGGCAACAGGATTTGATTACTCAATTGCTGTTGAAAGTGATGTTGCGACCGTTGAAGCCAAACCCTCAACTAATCCACTAAACTTTACCAAACTTTATAAAGTAAGCGGGAAAGTGGAGTCCGTTGAACTTTATTCTTGTAAACTTGCTATTAAGGACACAACCACTAATGGCATTATCTATATTCATTATGATTCCACCGAAGCAGCATTAAATGAACTAACGGCAAAAGTCGGCAGTTTTGTTAGCCTTGTTGTTATTAATTATGAATTCCATTCATCCTATAAAGTATGGCGATATATGGCTGTTGCGGGAACCGTTAAAGATGCTGAAGCCCCGGTTATTTCGGATGCGGAAATTGTTACCAACAGCAAAAACGAATTAACCGCCGCCTTTAACAACAAATCATTTGCTTTTGATTTAGTGTTCCCGGCGAAAGCATCAGCCGGTGCCACCTTAACTTGGACATCAAGCAATACCGGAGTTATTGCCAATGATGGCAAATTCACAATGCCAACCAGTGACACAACTGTCACTTTGACGGTTAAAGTTACTTCCAATGCGGTTAGTGAAAACTTAAGCTTAACAGTTACAGCCAAAGCCTTGACTAAACAAAGCGTTAGCCAAGTTATCACGGCTTTAAATACTGCCGCTGCTTCCGGTAAAACCATTGACTTTGTTTTGGTTGAGGGCATTATTGTTGGTAAGGATAAGAGTGATTATTATTATCTTGCGGATGCGGATGCGGCGATTTATGTTCGTCAAAAATTATCTGCTGACAATTTAAAAGTCGGTGATTCCGTTCGCGTTATCGGTAAAGCACAAGTTTACCTTAATTCTGATAAGGAATACACCCGTCAAATCAGTGGCAATTATAAAGTTGTGAAACTTGATGACCAAACTCATGCATGCCCATTAACATTAATCGATGTCGCCTTAACGGATTTTGATTTTACGATTACGAAAGATAATTTCTTAACTGCGGTTCCGGCCGAAGAATTGTATGGAAAATTAGTTCGTTTTGAATTATTTGTTAAGAAAGTTGTTGAGGGCTCATATACTAATTACTATCTTGCCGAGTCGATGGATGAAGGCGCTGCCAAAATAAAAGTTCATCACAATTCCGCCAACTTAAGCGAAATTGAAAAATTGGAAGGAAGCAAAGTAAAAGTTACGGGTATTATTTATAACTATGTGATTGCGACCGGTTGGAGTTTAGGCTTCTTAGGTCGTGAAGGTGATATCGAAGTTCCGGAAACTTTAACGGAAGCGGAAAAAGTGGCGATTGCGAAAACCGAAATTGATGCGATTGTAAAAGAAGGCGATAATGTTACCAAGGATTTAGGTTTCATTACGGAAACTGCTAAAGCAACAATTCCGGGCGCTAAATATGTTTGGACGACTAATGATTTAACAACCCTTACTGCGGCCGGTGTCTTTACTGCTCCTGAAGCTGATAAAGCCGTTAAAATTACTGTTAGTTTATTCTTAGACGGGAACACGGCCGGAACAGCTTCTCAAGTGTGGGAGATTAATGTTACAGCTAAAGCGGCTGTTGTTCAAGCTCCGGCTTCGGTTATCATCAGTCAAATTTATGGTGGTGGCGGGAACTCAGGTGCTGTTTATACCAATGACTTTATTGTTCTTTACAACACAACGGACAAAGCAGTTGATTTAACTGGATGGGTGCTTTTCTATGCATCTTCAACTGGTGAATTCAAATTAGATTCAGAACTCTCCGGTTATGTTCAATCAGCCCAATTGTCAGGTTCCATTGCGGCACACGGCTTTTATCTAGTTCAAGGCGGTGCCGGAAAAACCGTTACCGATAAACCCCTACCTTTAACTCCCGATGCTACCTCCACCTTTAATTTAAGCGGAACTAAAGGAAAACTAGCTTTATGTAACAGTGGTGACAAACCGGTTGATGCAAGTAGTCCGAATGTCGTTGATTTTGTTGGCTATGGTGCAGCTGACTTATACGAAGGATCGGGACCAACACCTGCACCATCTAATTCAACAGCGGTTGTTCGCCCAACCTTAACGGATACGAATGATAACGCTGCGGACTTTGTGACAGCGGAACCTGTTCCCAAGAATTCCACAAGCCCTGCTCAATAAACAAACTTAAGTCGTTTGGGGGAAGATTTAATCTTTTTCAAAATACGATATAAAAATTACGAAACACCTTGGTTTTATAAATCAGGGTGTTTTTATTTGTTTTATTAAAAAAAGTTACTCCTATATTTTAAATGGTGCTATAATAGTATTGATATATGGGAGGGACATATGCTTAAGTCAAGAAAGATAATGGGAATGATTTTTTTGTTAGTCATGACCCTTTTATTTTCAGGATGTCATTTTGGTTCAAGCAAAACAACAATTACTTCCATTGAAGTTGATTCTTCAACGCTGGAAGCATCGTATGATGTTGAAACTTTTGATATAACAAGCATTAAAATTAAAGTCAATTATTCCGATGGAACAAATAAACAACTAAATGTGCAAGCATCAATGCTTAGCAGCGAACATTTAGTTTTGCTTTCTTCAGCGGGAGAGCATGAAATAATTGTTAATTATGAAGGCAAAACAACAACTCTTAATATTAAGTTAATAAGTTTTGTTCAACCGACGATTACTTCCATTGAAGTTGATTCATCAACAAGCAAAGAGGCGTATGATATCGACACCTTTGATATAACAAGCATTAAAATTAAAGTGAATTATTCCAATGGAACAAATAAACAACTAAATGTGCAATCGTCAATGCTTAGTAGCGAACATTTGGCTTTGCTTTCTTCAGCGGGAGAACATGCAATCATTATTAGTTATGAAGGAAAAACAACAACCCTCAATATTAAATTATTTAAAAAGGAAATTCAAAAATTCACGGTTACTTTTGATTCGATGGGTGGATCAAAGGTTTCGCCAATGGAGAATGTTAATGATGGTGAGACGATTGAATTACCGGTCCCAACAAAAGTGGGATATACTTTTGAAGGTTGGTGGACGGGGAAGGAAGCTGATGATGCTCAATTTACCAACGCTTCACGAGTTACGAAAGACATTGTCCTTTATGCAAGATGGGAAGTAAAAGAGCTGACAATTAAGTTCGTTGTTCGTTCCGGGCTTGTTTCCACAGCCCTTATTGATTTATTAAATGAATTTAAAACGCTTTATCCCCACATCACTGTTCATGTGGAAGCTTTATCGGGCAGTGATGATTTAATTCGTTCCACCATAATGATGGATATCAACACCAATTGCGCCCCGGATTTAGTCATCGGTTATCCCGACCATTTTGCGGAGTATTATTCTGCAGGGGCTTTAGTTAATTTGTCTACCTATATAAATGATGAAGTTTATGGATATAATGAAGCGGAAATAGCCGACTTTATTGAATCATATTTAGATGAAAATCGCGGGTTTGACCTAACTAAGCCCCAAGATTTATACGGTTTACCATTCAATAAAGCAACGGAAGTATTAGTTTACAATAAAACTTTCTTTGAAAGTTTATATGGCGATACCTGGGAAACCAAGATTCCAAAAACATGGCCGGAATTGGAAACAATCGGTGCTGATATTATGACACGCGTTAGAAATGGTGAAGCTGATAATATTTTTGTTCAATCAATTAATCCCCAAACCCAAACCAAAACTTATTTAAAGTTATCGAATTACCTTAATGAGGGTAAGTTTATCCCTTTGGGATATGACTCAGCTGACAATGCCTTCATTACTTTGACGCGTCAGTTCGGGGCAGCATATACAGAAAGAATTAATGTTGAACGCGGCTATGTTCGCTTCCACAATCAACGAGCTAAAGATGCCATGGCCTATTTTAAAGGTTTAAGGGATGATGGTGTGTTTGGGACTCCTGCCTTATATGGTTTAAATTCGATGTTCGATGCCTTTAAGCTAATCCAAAGTGTAATGACGATTTGTTCGAGTGCCGGAGTTGGCTATAATGCAGCTTCTCAATATGCCTATGAACTTGGTGTCGCTCCCATTCCTTATTACTCCGCTGACAAAAAAGATGTCATCCAACAAGGGACCAATATTGCGATGCTTAACCAAAACACCGAAGACGAAAAATTAGCTGCCTGGTTACTCATTAAATTCTTAATGGAACCAAAAAACAGCGCGCAATTGGCGATGGCAACCGGTGGCTACTTTCCGGGACGCAAATCCGCTTATGAAACAACGGAATATCTTGAATATTTAACTAATCCAAGCGACAACAAAGTTCACTATTCCAAAGCCGCTAATGTGGTGTTGAATGATTACATTAAACAAAACTATGAATTTATTTATGAAGAAGCATTGGTGGGTTCTTCCCTCATTAAAAAAGAAGTGGGAAGCATATTTAAAGATATTATTGTAGGAAATGCGGATATTGAAGCAAGCTTTGTTCGAGGATACAACAACTTACCACAGTTTAAACCAAGTGAAAAACCGGGAGAAGATATTAACTCCTCTCTTTTCTTAGATGACAAAAGAAGATTTCTTAATTTAATTAGTAATTATCATAGCAATATGGTTTAAATGATTGATCATTAGTTGAATATAGAAAGACTTGATGTTTAGAGGAGCTTACTTCTTTTCAAGAACAATGGCGAAAATATTATTACAGCAAACAAAGAACAATCCAATCAAAAGCCAAGTATGTCAGATAAAATCTGAAGTTTGCTTGGCTTTTTTATATTTTCAAAAAGGTGATTTTAAAAAGTGTCCAGGTGTAATAAAATATACCCCTTTACTTTGCCAAATACGCTAAAAAATGACCGAATATGCATTTGAAATTGACTAATTTTAAAATACAAATTATATTATGGTTGTAGATGAATAAAGGGAATAAGATGTCATTAGAAAAAAACTGTCGCAGCTTCCCGTTTTATAATAAGTAGTTTAAAATTTAAAGAAAGGACAAGTATACTCAATCTAACTACTTACTATTTAATCGAGTATACAACGATAATATGAGAAATTTTTGGATATTGGCAATCATTTTCACATTTACCTTTTTTATTTCAGCTTGCAATCAAAAAGAAGATTTAAAAACATCACTTGAAAATAATGAAGTAACGATGACAATCGGTGAAGAGATTAACGTTGAAGTGTTTACTGAAGAAGGATTAGATGTTATATGGGAAACAGAAGATGCTGGTGTTGTTAGCGTCGAAAAGGGGACTTTTTCTGCGGTTGGTGAAGGAACGACCTATGTTATTGTAAAAAGCGGTGATTTAGAAACTAAAATTAAAGTAACGGTCATTCCAAAAGCGGTTGAAGAAACCTTTACGATAACTTGGTTAGACCGTGACGGAACAGTTTTAGAAGTTGATGAAAATGTTTTAAAGGGAACGATGCCAAGCTTTGACGGACACATTCCCCCACACGATGGTTTAGAATTTAAAGGTTGGGATCCTGAAGTCGTTCCAGTTGAAGGTGATGCAACATATACGGCTACATATAAAGCGGACCAACCTACTTATGTAATTACTTGGAAACATGCAGATGGTCAAACCCTAACAACTAGTGTCGTATACGGAACACAAATGCCAGTTTATCCTGGACCAGTCCCAACTAAAGAATCAGATGATTACTATGATTATATGTTTACTGGTTGGTCACCAAAATTAGGGCCAGCTAACCATATAAGAACATATACCGCTCAATTTACCGGAATAAGAAAGATCTATACCGTGACTTGGGAACACCCCCTTAATGGTGTTATTTATACTGAAACAATTAATGCCGGCGATTACGCAGTTTATAACGGCGCTGAACCAACTTTTCCTGATGATAAGGTAACTGGTGTGAGAAAGAAATTTTATGGTTGGTCGCCAAATGCAAACAACACCAAAATTTTAAAAAACACGACTTTTTTAGCTGAATTTCGAGAAGTTCATAAAATTACTTGGATGAATGAGGGAGTTATTCTCCAAGAAGGAGATGTCTTTAAGGGAGATACTCCGGAATATAATGGTGCTGAACCAACTAGACCAAGAGATTCAAAATATCTTTATACTTTTAAAAATTGGTCGCCAGCCATTGATGTCGTTAAAAATGTAGATGTGGTATATGATGCGACATATGATTGTTTTTCGGATCCCAGTAAAGAATTTGAATTTGAAGAGTCTTGGACTTATGGTGGTTTGCAAATAGTTAATTATAAGTTAAAAGATTCAGGAACCGAAGTAGTTATTCCACTATGGTATAACGGTGAAAGAATTACTCAAATTGGCTATAACGCTTTTAAAGAGTCTCAAAAGCTAAAAAAAGTAACGATTTCTGATGGGCTTCTTTGGATTAATTCGGGGGCTTTTGAAGATTGCATCGCCTTAGAAGAGTTTAAATTCGGACCTAAAATTACACATATTGAACATGACACTTTTTCTGGATGTACGGCGTTATCATTTATTGATATTGACGCACCAATTGTGGAAATTAAAATGAATGCATTTAATGGTTGTACAAATTTAGAAAATGTTGAGTTTCCTCAAAGTCTAGAAATGATTAGGTGGGGTGCATTTGAAGATTGTATAAAATTAGACCGAGTTCATTTTCCGGAATCTCTTCAAATAATTGATACATGTGCATTTGCTAGTTGTACGAATTTAGTCGTAGTTCAATTTGCGCAAAATAGCAAATTAGAGTATATCGGGGGTAGTGCCTTTAGTGAATGTACTAGCTTATTAACAATTGAAATACCGGGTTCCGTTGAAACCATCTATAATAACGCTTTTGGTGGTTGCAGTAAATTAGGCTCCGTTGTTTTCAATGAGGGTCTTAAATGGATTGCCAGTTCCGCATTTAAAGATTGTGTCGAATTATGCAATTTTGATCTACCGTCATCATTATTAGAAATCGGTGATTATGCCTTTAGAAATTGTCAGGGAATAACTAAAGTTGAAATTCCGTTAGCTGTTAGCAAAATTGGTAAAATTCCCTTTGAAGATTGTAAAAATATTGCTAGTATTTCTGTTGATGAAAATAATACGGTTTATGATTCAAGAAGTGCTTGTAATGCGATTATCATAACCGAAACCAACACTTTAATTGTAGCTTGTAAAAACTCAACCATTCCTGATGGTGTTGTAAGAATTGCTTCCTGTGCTTTTTATAAAATTGATATTAAAAAAGTAACAATTCCGGCAAGTGTTAAATATATTGAAAGGCTTGCCTTCTATTTGTGTAATGAATTACCACACGATTTAATCGATCGAAACAATCCAAAACCTTTTGGGGAGGTAGTTACTGTTTTTGTCCCCAAAACTGTTGAAACAATTGAATGTGAAGCTTTTGTTTTTAATCCGGGCTATGGTGCCGGAGGATCAATAACTGGTTCACACTACTGTGTTCATACCGATGCCTCAAGTAATGAACCACCAATGCCTAATTGGTCAACGGGTCAATATGGTTATAATTGGTATCGAGGCGGTTATATCCGTTTTAGCAATGGAGCTTTAGGATGGTATTGGTAATTTTAATTAAGAGAGCAAACTGAGTTAAGTTTACTCTCTTTTGTCTTGAATGGTAAATTAAACTCAGCTTTCATCTTTGGTATAGGCATCAAAATATATTGTAAAGCTACTAGAACGATATTTAAAGCGTTAAAGGTAAATTTGCTATCTTAAAACAAAAGAAGTATGATAAAATAAAGCTAGAGGTGAGTTTATGGAATATCGAAGTTGGTATGAACGTAATATTAAAACATCTTTACTGGGATTCGGAGCGATGCGTCTAAAAACCGTTAATGGTGAAATTGACGAAGCCAAGGGGCTGGCGCTTTTTGATTATGCCTATAAACATGGGATTAATTACTATGATACGGCGATGCCTTATACGGAAGGAAAAAACGAAACCTTTGTTGGGAAAGCCTTAAAAAGATATCCACGAGATTCCTTCTACTTAGCCTCCAAACTTTCCTTGGGGATGCTTAATTCCCAAGAGGAAGTGTTAGGGTTTATTGACCGTCAACTGGAGAATTTACAAACCTCTTATTTAGATATGTATTTGTTGCATGCTTTAAATAAAGAACGAGTAAAATTAATAAAGGAATGGGATATCCTTACGATTGTTAAGCGCTGGCAACAAGAAGGAAAAATCCGCAACATCGGTTTTTCTTTTCATGACGACTATGAAACATTTACAGAAATTCTGGCGATGAATGATTGGGATTTTTGCCAGATTCAATTAAACTATATGGATACTGACATCCAACAAGGCATTAAAGGTTATGAAGATTTAGTCGAAAGAAAGATTCCGGTTGTTATTATGGAACCAATTAAGGGCGGAAAACTGGCGACCTTTTCATCGAGTATTGCGGAACCGTTCCGCCGTTTAAGTTCGGCCTCCAATGCTTCATGGGCTTTAAGGTGGGTTGGAAGTCTTCCCGGTGTCAAGGTGATGTTAAGCGGCATGAACGAGATGGAACAATTAGTGGACAATCTAGCAACTTGTTCTTCTTTTCAAGCACTGACAAGCTTGGAATACCAGGCCGTAAAAGAAGTCAAAGCTCGTTTGGAAAAAGCGATTAAAGTCGATTGCACCAATTGCCGTTATTGCATGCCTTGCACCGTCGGTATTGATATTCCCGGTAATTTTCGCATTTTCAATTCTTTTGGCATGTATAATAACGAAAGTGATGCCCATTGGCAGTTTAATAATTTAATCCGTCATTCTACTTCGCTAACTAGTTGTATTGAATGTGGAAAATGTGTTGAGGAATGCCCGCAACATATCCAAATTCCCGATGAATTGAAAAGAATGAAACGAGAAATGACTTTTTTGCAGTTTTAAAGAACGGTTTTCGTTCTTTTTTGTTTGAAAAAAAACAAATTTACTTCAATAAATCATCCTTGTGGTATAATATAACTATGATAAGGAATAAAATGACGATATCACTTAATCGCACCAAAGCGATTTTACAAAAACACAAGCTCCGCCCCCAAAAAGCACGCGGACAGAATTTTTTGATTGATGACAACATCTTACAAAAAACAATTGCAGCCGCGGGGATTACCGCTTGTGATGGCGTTATCGAAATCGGTCCCGGCCTTGGGGCTTTGACGGCAAGATTGTTATCCCAAGCAAAACGGGTTTTGGCTTATGAAATTGATGAACGCTTTATTGATGTTTTAAAACAGGAACTGCCTCAGCAAGAGCGGTTATTACTGTTACATGAAGATTTTTTGAAAGCGGATTTAGACTTTGCTAAGGATTATTTTCAGGACTGTGCTAAAGTTTATGTCATCAGCAATATCCCTTATTATATTACGACCCCGATTATTAGCAAATTGCTTAAGTCATCATTCAGGTTTGAAAAAATCTTATTGATGATGCAAAAAGAAGTCGGCTTAAGATTGGTTGCCAGGCCAGGTACGAAGGACTATAATGCTTTTTCTGTGTTTGTACAAACTAAGAGTTTAGTTCGTTTAGTTTTTGATGTCTCCGCCCATTGTTTTATCCCTAAGCCTGAAGTTGACAGCGTGCTTGTGGAGATAATTCCCAAAAACGAAGAACCGAAAGAAAATGAAGCCCAGTTCTTCACCTTTGTACAAAACATTTTCGCCAACCGTCGCAAGACGCTGCTTAACAATTTATTAAGGACTTATCCATCTACTCGTAATCAGTTGGAAGAATTGTTCCGTGAGCTTCATATCAATATCAATATTAGGAGTGAAAATTTAGATTTAAAACAAATCCACGATCTATTTCAAAAAATGAACATCAGTTAAATTAATTCGCTAGGAGGATGCTATGGTTGTTGAAAAAGGATATGCAAAAATTAATTTAGGCCTCGAAGTTGTCAATAAAAGGGATGATGGTTACCATGATTTAGCCATGATTATGACCTCAATTGAATTATCTGATGAGTTGTATTTGGAAGATGATCCTTTTTCTCAACAAGTGAAAATCGATTGCGATAAAATGAGCCATATTGCGCTTGAAGACAATCTCATCTACCAAGCCGCGAAACTCCTTAAAGACCGGTATAACATCAAAAAAGGCGTAAAAATCCGCGTTGTGAAACGGATTCCCGAACAAGCCGGCTTAGCGGGCGGCAGTGCCGATGCTGCAGCTACTTTACGGGGATTAAATGAATTATGGGAATTAAAACTTAGTTTGGAGGAACTGGCAAGCCTGGGCCTTTCTTTGGGAAGTGATGTGCCCTTTTGCCTTTATAATCAAACGGCCAAAGTTAGTGGTCGCGGTGAAAATTTAGAGTTTATTGATGACTGCCCCTTTGCCTATTTATTATTGGTCATCCCTTCATACCGCAACTCAACGGCCGAAGTTTTCCAAAATTTTGTTGTTCATCATCGTAATGTTGGTAAAATCTCGCAACTGGAAGCAGAAATAAAAGAAGGCAACATTAATTTGATTGCGAAAAAAATTTTTAATGATTTGGAAGTTGGGCCAAGGCAAAGTGAAATTAACCGCACGAAACAAATGCTATTACAAGCGGGAGCACTAGGAAGTTCATTAACCGGGAGCGGTTCGGCCGTCTATGGAATCTTTTTTAACGAAAAACAGGCCCGGAATGCGGAGGCCAAATTAAAAAACAAAACCAACCAAGAAATCATTTTAACGAGCATTCGTTCCCACCGGAAACCCAATTTAACGAACTTTACTTGGGAACAAATCCCCAAAAAACCGCAAATCCTTGCCACAACGGAAGGGAAGGCGACTGCCTTTATTGCCCTTGGTTATCACCGTATTTGGGATCATTACCGTCTTATTGCCACCCCCGTTAGCACGACTAATACTTTTTTAATCCAAAAATTAAATGTCGCGGTTTGTGAAATTAAGTACGGGGAAGAGGATATAAAAGACGATTTGTTTGAACAAATCAAAAAAATCGTTGATAAAACCGGCCAGGGACTACGAATTCATATCAATGCCAAACACCAAAAACTGTTAGGTTTGCTTAACCCCGACCATTATTTAGCCGCCATCATTAAAAACCTAGATGCGGTTGGAATCAACAGTCAAGAAATCTTTCCGCTTTTCCCCGCCCTTATCGAAGCATATGCCAGTGAACAAAGTTTTGAATTTGATTCCAAAACCAACCAATACCAATTACTGGGGGAGGCGGTTTTCGGCTATGTTTTAGTAGCTTCTTTAGATTTAAAAGGCTATAATTCTCCGCGTTATACCTCGCAAGCGGCGAAGAAAAAACCGGAAGCGGACCGCCTTAAACAAGCCATCCACAACCGTAATTTTTATGAAATGGCTGCAAATGCTTATAATGGGATTAGCGGTTTTGAAAAGAGCGCTATTCAAAAGCATCGCCGTTTTTCCATCATTGATAAAGCGCAAGAACTTAGTTGGCGTTTGGGGGCCAGCGGTTTTATCTTGACCCATGAAACCCCGAAAATCCTTTGTTTGTGCCGTTATCAACAACAAGCGCAAGCCATTGGTCGTAATCTGCAAAAAAAGTATCGGCTGAACAATTACTTTGTTACCAGCATTCAAAGCTCTTTGAAACATGAGCCGATTCAAAGCTTTTTGCTTGAAGAAACCCCGATTAAAGAAAACATTAAACATTCGTTGGAACAATATTTAATTCAAGAAGAAATCAAAAGTCGCCAAGAGGAAGAGATTCCGATTTTTGAGGAAGCTAGTTATCAAGAAGGAAGCCCGTTTACAAATGATGACTTGGAGATTATTCCGGAAGAACAAGCCAAAGCGAAGAGTGCCTACCGGAAAACAATCCGCACCCTCGACCGTAGCGTATCCACCGATATTGAAGGAGTATTATATTTACACAGTGGCGGAAGTTTGTTTAAACAATATGATTTTGTGGACATCGCCCACTATTTTCAAAAGTTTTTTCATGGGAAAGCGATTAATATTGATAAAGAAGGAGAAAAAATAAAAGTCATTTTCTTTACCAGTTCTCTTCCCCATATTTTAGGCATTCATCTTTTGGATGAAAAAGATCCCACATTAAGGGGGGCCAAGGGTTTTAATCGTTTGATTAATGGCGAGTTTTCCTATTATCAATTAAAAAAATCCGGACGTTATTCGAAAAAGATTATTCAGGAAATCTATGAAAAAACGCAAAGTTCGGTTTTGATTTTCAATGATATTTATCATAACCGACCACTTAATTGTTTTGGAAAAGAAAACGTTAAGGGTGCAAGCTCAAAAATGGACAATTTGGAGTTTGCTGTTACAAGACGACTAACGGAAACCAAATTTCACAATCAAAATTTATTGGGCATTGGCAGGGATCCGCAAACGAACACCTACTTTTTTAACACTTCTTTTTTGTGGAAAGTGCCGGCGGACATTGGTAAAAAAGATAGTATTAAAATTGCCATTTCTCAATAATAAAGAGAGTATTTAAGATAGTAGAAAGGAAGAAAACTATGAATGTTACTGGGGTAAAAATTTACAAAATTGAAGGAAAAGACAAATTAAGAGCCACGGCGACCATTACGCTCGAAGACGCTTTTATGGTCCACGGCTTAAAAATCATTGAAGGCGAAAACGGCTTGTTTGTGGTGATGCCGGCCGTCAAGAAAAACGGCGTTTTTAAAGACATTGCCCATCCGGTCACATCGGAAATGCGAAACACCATTGTAACCGCTGTTTTAGAAGAATATAATAAACAATAAGGAGGAAATAATGAAAGTTTTTGGAATTGTTTTAGCCGCCGGCAAAGGAACAAGAATGCGCTCGGAAGAACCGAAATGTGCCCATTATATCATTGATAAAACAATGGTTGAATATGTTGTTGACAGCTTAAAAGGAGCAAGAATTCAAGATATTATTACCGTTGTTGGCTATCGTCATGAAGTTATTGAAGAAATATTAGGCGATCGTAGTCGTTATGCACTACAAGAACAACAGTTAGGAACAGCCCATGCCGTGATGATGGCGGAACCTTTTTTGAAGGATGAAGAAGGATTAACATTGATTGCGATTGGTGATATGCCTTTGGTATCGAAAGAAACCTATGCCTCATTAATCGGTTTTCATTTACAAAGTGGCTCCGACTTAACCGTTTTAACCACGGAACATCCGACCCCTTATGGCTACGGAAGAGTTGTCCGTGATGAAGCCGATGAGATTGTCGAGATTGTGGAAGAAAAAGACTGTGATGAAATTCAAAAGAACATCACGGAAATCAACTCTTCTATCTATGTTGCGGATAACCAAAAATTGTTTAAATATATTCACTTTATTAAAAACAATAACTCGCAAAAAGAGTATTATTTAACGGATATTGTGAAAGTATTTAAAGAACATGGTTTAAGTGTCCGCGCTCACAAAACAAATAATTATCGGGAAATTAGCGGTGTTAATGATAAAGTTCAGTTGATGATAATGGAAAATGAATTGATTGAAAAAATCAACCGCCGCCACTTACAAAACGGTGTCACCATTCATAGTCCCCAAACCGTCGTTATCGGTATGGATGTGAAATGCCGACCGGGGTCAGTCATTAATACGGGTTCGATTATCATTCAAAACTCTATTATTGAAAAAGGTGCTATCATCGGTCCTTATTCGGAAATCAAAAACTCCATTATTGATGAAGGGGCCAGAGTTAAATACTCGAAAATTAAGGATTCGCATATCAAAGTAAACTCAAGGGTTGGACCATATGTTAATATGATTCGCAATGCGATTGTCCCCGGGGACTATCATTATTAAAAAGCGTAATCGTTTTTACTTTGGTTTTCATTGAAACAAGCATCAAGATGATGTATAATAAAATTGATAGCATAGGAGGATTGAATGGCGGAAATAAATGGTAAGAAAATCAAGTTTTTCACATTAAACTCTAACCCGGAATTAGCAAAAGAAATTGCTGATTACGTTAACATTCCCTTGGCGGAGTGTACTTTAACACGCTTTGCTGATGGTGAAGTTAACATCAATATTGCGGAAACAGTGCGTGGACATCATGTGTTTGTTTTTCAATCAACATCGGAACCGGTCAATGATCATTACATGGAGCTGTTGATTATGATGGATGCTTTAAGACGAGCATCAGCCCGAACCATTAATGTCATCATGCCTTATTATGGTTATTCACGGCAAGACCGTAAAGCCCTTGCTCGTCAACCCATCTCGGCCAAGTTAGTTGCCGATTTGTTGACGGTTGCCGGAGCAACGAGGGTTGTCAGCATGGATCTTCATGCCGGCCAAATTCAAGGCTTCTTTAATATCCCGATTGATAATTTTGAAGCCGCTCCGGTCATGGTTCGCTATATTAAAGAAAAAAAGCTGGAGGACATCGTCATTGTTTCTCCCGATCATGGCGGAACGACTAGAGCCCGCAAATTTGCTTTAAATTTCAATGCTCCGATTGCCATTATTGATAAACGTCGCCCGCGACCCAATGTTGCGGAAGTGATGAATATCATTGGGGAAGTTGAAGATAAAAACTGTATTATTGTTGATGATATCGTCGATACGGCGGGAACGATTACCATCGCAGCAGATGCTTTGAAAGCGGCTGGCGCCAAAGATGTTTATGTCATTGCGACGCATCCGATTCTTTCTGGTGATGCTTGCAACCGTATTCAAAATTCACAGATTACGGAACTGATTACTACAAACTCTATTCGTTTGAAGGAATGTAAAAAGATTCCGAAAATCCGCCAGTTATCGGTGGCTCGTATTTTTGCTCAAGGCATTATGAACATTATTGAAGATAAACCAATTAGTGATTTATTTAATTACAATCCTTTAAATAAATTTTAGTTGAATTAACAGTTCAAAGGCGGTTTTTAACCGCTTTTTTTAATGTCTTTGTCACGAGCGAAAAAGCACGATTTTGTTTGACATAAAAAGTGGTTTGTAGTATAATATCTAAGGTTAAGGACAACAACTAAGCCGTTTTACGGGAAAAGCAGTTAAAGTTGTTGACAATAAAGTGGTGATTATTGTATAATAATACCACGCTCTAAAGAAGAGCTAAGCATAAGGTCTTTGAAAACTAAATAGAACAGGTGGAGCAGGAGATAAACAAATAATGAGAGTTTGATCCTGGCTCAGGATGAACGCTGGCGGCATGCCTAATACATGCAAGTCGAACGGTTCTGTAGCGATACAGGATAGTGGCGAACGGGTGAGTAAGACGTAGATAACTTGCCCTTAAGACTGGGATAACAGCTGGAAACGGCTGCTAAAACCGGATAGGATATCGAGACAGAGGTATTGATATTTAAAGGTCCTAAGGGAACACTTAAGGAGAGGTTTACGGCGCATTAGCCAGTTGGTGGGGTAAAGGCTCACCAAAGCGACGATGCGTAGCTGTGCTGAGAGGCAAGACAGCCACACTGGGACTGAGACACGGCCCAGACTCCTACGGGAGGCAGCAGTAGGGAATTTTCGGCAATGGACGGAAGTCTGACCGAGCAATGCCGCGTGAATGAAGACGATCTTCGGATTGTAAAGTTCTGTTATTAGGAAAGAAAGGTATAGTGAGGGAATGCACTATAATTGACGGTACCTGATGAGAAAGCCCCGGCTAACTATGTGCCAGCAGCCGCGGTAATACATAGGGGGCGAGCGTTATCCGGAATTATTGGGCGTAAAGCGTGCGTAGGCGGCAAGTTAAGTTCGATGTAAAAGGCCACAGCTTAACTGTGGGAGGTCATTGGAAACTGGCTAGCTAGAGTACGGTAGAGGTAAGTGGAATTCCAAGTGGAGCGGTGGAATGCGTAGATATTTGGAGGAACACCAGTGGCGAAGGCGGCTTACTGGGCCGGAACTGACGCTGAGGCACGAGAGCGTGGGGAGCAAACAGGATTAGATACCCTGGTAGTCCACGCCGTAAACGATGAGCACTAAGTGTCGGGCAGAAGCTCGGCGCTGCAGTTAACACAATAAGTGCTCCGCCTGGGGAGTACGGTCGCAAGACTGAAACTCAAAGGAATTGACGGGGACTCGCACAAGCGGTGGAGCATGCGGTTTAATTCGAAGCAACCCGAAGAACCTTACCAGGTCTTGACATCCCATTGACTAATCTAGAGATAGATTATTCCTTCGGGACAATGGAGACAGGTGGTGCATGGTTGTCGTCAGCTCGTGTCGTGAGATGTTGGGTTAAGTCCCGCAACGAGCGCAACCCTTATCATTAGTTGCTAACA
>MVZM01000021.1 GCA_002068415.1 Tenericutes bacterium ADurb.BinA124 | reverse complement strand
AGTATATATAATTTATGGTGAATTTCACCATTTTTTAATTTATTTATTTTTACCCAAAACAATTTGACACTATCACAAACCGTTTTTTCTTTACATTAAAAATGACTTATGTTATAATAACTATAGTTATCTCCGAATATTTCGGTAGTGGGGGACCCAACTAACGGGGTGAATCTTGATTTTATCAAGTAGGGCAACTTGGTCGCCCGAATCCGTCAGCTAACCTCATAGGAGTTTACCAAGCGTATAAGGCTTTAAAGTCGGATGCGCTTTTTGTTTTAGCCAAAAAGCGAGCTTTAAGAAGAAGGAGAAGATGGCGTGGAAGTTTTAATTAAATTAGGCATTATTTTAATTGTCGGATTCATTGGTGGGAAATTAGCTAAATTGGCTAAACTCCCAAGCGTATCCGGCTATTTATTGGCGGGTTTGTTGTTAGGACCAACTTTATTTAAGTTGGTGACACCGACGGATGTTGATAACTTTTCCATTCTTAGCGAAATTGCCTTATCGATTATTGCTTTTTCCATCGGTTCGGAATTTGTAATGAGAGATATGCTTAAAGTTGGAAAGAAGATTTTTTGGATTACTTTATTGGAAGTGATTGGGGCGATTGGGGTTGTTTTCTTTGTTATGTTTGTTTTGTTTAAACAACCGTTTGCGTTTTCGATTGTGATTGCTTCCATGTCCGCGGCAACTGCTCCGGCGGCAACACTGATGGTCATTCGGCAGTACCGGGCTTATGGACCGCTGACGAAGACCATTTTGCCGGTCGTCGCTTTGGATGATGTACTTGGGATTGTCGCTTTTGGAATTGCTTTGGCGGTAGCGAAGTTAACGGTTTCCGCTGAACCCGTTAAAGTAGCCGATATGTTTCTTAAACCCTTGATTGAAGTTGGTGGATCTTTTATTTTAGGCTTTATCCTAGGAGTGATTTTATCTTTGGTTTCCAAAAAAGCCGAAAATCGTGATGATCACCAGATTTTAAGTATTGCGGCGATTGGGGTGGCGACGGGAATTTCGAAATGGTTGGGCTTTTCGCCGCTGTTAACGAATATCGTTTTAGGAACGGTTGTTGTCAATATGGTTCGTAAATCGCACCGCGTTTTTGGCTCAGTTAACGATTTTGCTTCCCCCTTCTTTGTTATCTTTTTTACCGTTGCCGGTGCCAGTTTGGATTTAGCCATTTTAAAAACGGTCGGTTTAGTCGGTCTTGCTTATATTTTAGCAAGAGCCGGTGGCAAATTCTTAGGTAGTTATGTCGGGGCCGTGGTAACGAAGTCCGAAAAGACGGTCCAGAAATACTTAGGTTTTGCGATGTTACCTCAAGGCGGAATTTCCATCGGTTTATCCGTCTTGGTCAGACAACAACTCCCCGAATATGCCATGGCGATTACGACGATTATTATGTTCAGTGTTTTAATCTATGAAACAACGGGGCCGATATTTGCAAAGTTTGCCATTAAGAAGGCGGGAGAAATTGATGGCGCCTTAAAACAAGAGCCGCTTGAAAATATTACTCCTGAAAAAGCTAATTTAGAGTTGCAAGCGGAGGCCGAATAATGTATAGTAAAGAAAAAGGAGAAAATATGGTTGCTTTATTTATCATCTTAAATCAAGAAGAATATTTAGAGGATGTTTTGCGAAAACTTGTTCATTTGGGCGTCGGCGGGGCGACCATCATCGATAGTCAAGGGATGGGGGCAGCGATTGTCCACAACCGCATTGACAGTATTCCCTTATTCGGCTCGCTGAAAAATCTCTTAGCCGGCTCTAATCCTTATAACAAAACCATAATGACGGTGATTAAGGAAGAGGCCTTATTGGAAAAAACGATGCAGGCTGTCAATGAGATTTTTGTAGCTGATAAACAACGCCAGGCTGGTTTTATGTTTACCGTTCCGGTCGGGCATGTGGAAACATTAGGAATTAAATAGAATATAAAATAGCCATCTTGGGGAATCAAGATGGCTATTTTCTTGGAAAAACTGCAAAAACCAAGAAAAACACCTTGGAAAAACTGCAAAAAAAGCGAAAAAAAGACTTGGAAAAACTGCAAAAAAGCGAAAAAAAGACTTGGAAAAACGGCAAGTGTGTGATAAAATATGGTAAACGGAGGGATATCATGTTAAAAAGAAAAGTTTATGATGAGATTGTGGAATGGGATAAAAATGCTGACAACAAAGTTTTGTTAATTGACGGCCCGCGACAAGTGGGAAAAAGTTACATTATCCGCGCTTTTGGAAAAAAACATTATCCCAATTATATTGAAATCAATATGTTATCATCACTAGAAGCGCAAACTCTTTTTAAGGAAATAAAAAGCGTTGATGATTTCATGCTCAAGTTATCCTTGTTGACATCCGTGCCGATTGAAGAAGGAAAAACCTTTATTTTTCTTGATGAGATTCAAATGATTAAGGAAAATGACATGATAACTTTTAGTAAGTTTATGGCGACGCAAACTAAATACCGGTTTGTCTTAAGTGGTTCACTATTAGGAGTTGAATTGCAAAATGTTCAGTCATGGCCGACGGGATATATGAAAATCATCAAAATGCATCCTTTGGATTTTGAAGAATTTATGTGGGCTTTTAATACTAACGAACAGATTATTAACCATCTACGCACATCTTTTCAAGAATTGACTCCTGTTGATTCTTTCATTCATGAAAAAATAATGGATTTGTTTAGGCTATATTTAATTATCGGGGGTATGCCGCAAGTAGTCGTAACTTATTTGGAAACCAAAAATATGCAGAAAGTTAATGAGACCATCAATGATATCAATATGCTGTATAAAAAAGACATCAGTCAATACAGTGATAGTAATAAACTCTTTATTGAAGAGATTTATGATTTAATTCCTTCGGAATTAAATAGTAAAAACAAACGTTTTATTCTTAAAAATTTAAATGAAAACTTTAGATTTAGAAAATATGAACAAAGTTTTATTTGGTTGGCGAAAGCCGGTGTTACTATTCCGGTCTACAATGTTGATAAGCCTGTTATTCCTTTGCTCATCAGCAAAAAGCGAACTTTGTTTAAACTGTTTCACATTGACTGTGGAATGCTCATTAATATGAGCATGGATCCGAGCATCCAAATCAAGATATTAGCCAAAGAAAAAGCGATTAATTTTGGGGCATATTATGAAAATGTCGTTGCGAAAGAATTATATGCTCATGGTTTTGAACGCTTGTATTTTTGGAATAGTAAAACTCAAGGGGAAGTCGATTTTTTAATTGAGAACGAAGGAGAAATTATTCCCATTGAAGTAAAATCGGGCAAAGATTATGAACGCCATAATGCCTTATCAAATCTGTTGGGAAATCCCCAATTTGCTATCAAAAAAGCATATGTTTTTCAAAATGAGAATGTGATGGTTAAAGAAAATCGCCTTTATTATCCTATTTATATGATTACTTTTTTAAAGAAAAGTAGCAAACTTCCTTTTGAAACAATTGATTTTGATTTTTCCAGTATCCAGAATTAAAAGAAAACACCGATAAAAACTTTATCCAAAATTATCGGTGTTTTTAATCGGGCATATGTTAACTAACTTGATTGCTTTATTTTGCCAGTTCTTTAAAAGCATTAAGATGTTTATTTAGTATTCTTTTCGAGATTATTTCAATTCGTTCATCTTCCGTTACATATTCTTGTGTGTTAGATTAGTAATTAAATATTTCGCTTTCTTGTTTTTGGTAATTATAACTTGACCATACCTATCCACTAATTTAGTTGCTTTGGAAAAGTTTTGCTTTGCTTCCGTTATCGAAATTATTGGCTTGGTATTTAGTAGCATTTTAATACCCCAGCTATATTATAAACTAAATATAGGAAAATACGAGCTTTTAAATTCTTTGTTGTACTTAGACATAATAAAACCCCTTCCTCCGGTTAGTCCGGATTTAGGGGTTCAGTACATCTGTAAGCTTACTTACCGCGTTCGGCCATTAATAACTTAATTTCTTGTTCGTTAATGCCAACCATGGCTTCGCCTAAGTCTTCACTTAATTTTGCGAGGATTGTCGCATCCTGATAATTTGCGACTGCTTTCACAATCGCATGCGCGCGTTTTTCCGGGTTGTTCGATTTAAAAATTCCCGAACCGACAAAGACGCCTTCGGCTCCCAGTTGCATCATTAAAGCCGCATCGGCTGGAGTAGCAATTCCGCCCGCCGCAAAGTTGACAACCGGAAGTTTACCGTATGTATGGATGTATTTAATTAAATCCATGGAGAGCATTAATTCTTTTTGTAAGCGGAATAATTCATCTTCGCGCATCGATTGCACGCGCCGAATTTCGCCTTGGATTAAACGCAAATGGCGAACGGCTTGAATAATATCGCCGGTTCCCGGTTCGCCCTTGGTTCTAATCATTGATGCGCCTTCCGAAATTCGGCGGAGGGCTTCACCTAGGTCTTTAGCTCCGCAGACAAACGGCACTTTAAAAACAGTTTTATCGATATGATTAATATCGTCAGCCGGTGATAAAACTTCACTTTCATCAACATAATCAATGCCGATGGCTTCCAAAATTTGTGCTTCCACAAAATGCCCAATCCTGACTTTAGCCATAACAGGAATAGAAACGGCTTTTTGGATGGCTTTAATCATCTTCGGATCGCTCATACGTGATACACCCCCGGCAGCGCGGATATCGGCGGGAATACGTTCCAAAGCCATGACGGCACAAGCGCCGGCCGCTTGGGCGATTTTGGCTTGTTCCGGGGTCGTAACATCCATAATGACGCCCCCCTTTAATTTTAAAGCTAATTGCTTATTAAATTCATGACGATTTTTATCCATATGCTCCTCCTTATTTGACTATTAAATGTTTTTACTCTATAATTATATCATAATCTGATATTAATAAAAGACTCAGTTTCGTCTTTATCGATAATATCAGTTGGAGGAATAATGTTAACTTTTTATCCGGATAAACAAGCAAAACAACCGCTTTATCGGCAACTTTATGAGTTTGTAAAGACGATGATCCAAAGCGGACAGTTAAAAACCGGCGAAAAAATGCCCTCAAAGCGGGCCTTGTCCGCTCATTTAAAACTCAGTCAGGTAACGATTGATACGGCTTATCAACAACTGGTTATGGAAGGGTATTTGAAAGCGAAAGCTAAAAGCGGCTTCTATGTGGAACCCTATGATCATCCGCTGATTGGTAGTTTTCTTAAAACAAAAGCTTTAATTAAGGAAAAAACCTTATTTGATTATCAATGGGCTTTTCAAACAAATGTGATTGATGAATCATTCTTTCCCCATGCTTTATGGGGAAAGCTGGTGAGAGAAACTCTAAATTCGCAAAAGGTCGGCATTAACCAGTTTGATAAACAGGGGCTTGAGGAATTAAGACTTGAAATTGCCAAGTACTTAAAAAATTTTCGCGGGATTATCTGTCGTCCCGAACAAATTGTTGTCGGTTCGGGGACGGAATCTTTACTGGCTTTGTTGATTCCTTTACTGGGCACCACCCTCCATTATGGGATGGAAAATCCCGGCTACCCGAAAATTAGCCAATTTTTTAGGAATTGGGATTTGTTATTTTCCTATGTCAATCTTGATGATCATGGACTAAGGGTTGAAGAGTTAAGTAAAAAACAAATTGATGTTGTTCATGTCACGCCTTCCCATCAGTTTCCGATGGGCATCGTGATGCCCTTGCAAAGGCGCTTGGAACTGCTCAACTGGGCCAAACTAAAGGAGAAGCGTTTCATTATTGAAGATGATTATGATAGTGAATTTCGTTATCTTGGTCAACCTATTCCGGCCCTTTCATCCTTGGATGGCTTGGGAAAGGTCATTTACATGAACTCGTTTTCTAAAAGTTTAGCCCCATCACTGCGCATCAGTTATATGGTTTTACCGGAAGCTTTGCTGCAAGTGTTTTTGGAACGCTTTTCTTACCATAGTTCGAGTGTTCCTTATTTTGAACAGTGGGTGTTGGCAAAATTCATGGAGGGTGGGCATTTTGAACGCCACTTAAATCGGATGCGCAAAGTGTATAAAAACCGCTTAAGCTTCTTTCAAAAAGTTTTTGGGGAATTAGGGCTTGATGAATGCTTTTTGCTTCAGGGTTATGATGCCGGACTTCATTTTTTGATGACAACTAAAAAGGCGACCGAAGAAGCATTAATCAAAGCGGCGGAAAAGGTCAAGATAAAAGTTCTCGGTTTAAGCGAGTTTACTTTCCAAGAAGCAAATTACCCAACAAGTTTAGTTATCGGTTATTCCGGATTAAATGAAGAACAAATAAAAACTGCCCTGACAAAATTAAAAACGCCGTGGGCATTATGCTTGACAAAGCCTGATAATATGATAGAATAATATTAGAAAGATTATAAAATTAGAATGAGTCTAAAAGAAACGAAGCAAAAAGATTTACAGAATCTGTTAATTAAATATCAAATTCAACCCTCATTACAGCGTTTGCAAATATTGGCTTACTTAGTCAGTCACTATCACCCGACGGCGGAAGAAGTGTATTCGCATTTATATGATGAACTGGGAACTCTCTCCAAAGCGACAGTTTACAACACCCTCAATTTGTTTGTGACTGCGGGCTTAGTAAAACCACTTAGGATTGATGAGCGCCAGATGCGTTATGATATGGTAACTGCGGACCACGGCCACTTTCAATGTGATGCTTGCGGGGAAATCTATGATTTCCCGCTGGATGAAACATCGATTAAAGAAAAGCCCCTCGTTGGTTTTTCTGTTAAGCAAAAATTTGTTTATTTAAAAGGGACTTGTTCTCGTTGTAATAAAAATAGTTCAGGAGGTAGTAAATGAACGAAAATAATCGTATGCCGTTAATCGGCGATCTTGCTCCCGCTTTTCAAGCGGTAACAACCCAAGGAGTAATTAATTTTCCCGAAGATTATCAAGGAAAATGGGTGATTTTATTCTCCCATCCGGCTGATTTTACTCCGGTATGTACCACCGAATTTATGACATTTGCCACCATGGCGGATGAATTTAGGGCCCTTAATACCGAATTAGTCGGTTTAAGTGTTGATTCGCTCTATGCCCATATTGCTTGGTTAAGAAAAATCCAAGAATTGGAATGGAACGGAATGAAGAATGTGGAAGTTAAATTCCCCTTAATTGAAGATATTAAAATGGATGTTGCCAACAAGTATGGAATGATTCAAGGCCAATCGACAACGCAGGCGGTGCGGGCGGTTTTCTTCATTGATCCTAAAGGCATTGTCAGAACCATCCTTTATTATCCGGCTGCTGTTGGTCGCAATTTTGATGAAATCAAACGGATTATTTTAGCTTTGCAGAAAGCTGACCGTGACTCGGTCGCCACCCCGGCTAACTGGCGTCCTGGTCAAGACACGATTATTCCGACGGCAGGTTCGTGCGGAGTGGCTAAACAGCGTATGGAATCCCAAGATGAAAACAAATATTGTCTTGATTGGTTCTTATGTTTCAACAAAGAAAAGAAGTAAACTAAAAACTTCTTTAAATATTCCTTCTTTATTTTTCAAAAGGCTGAGTCTTATTGCGACTCAGTCTTTTTTTTGTTTATAAAAAAAGGAAACTAAAGGTGTAAACCTTCGATTTATGTTAATGTGACTGATAAATTGCTTGGATGGAAAGAAAAAATGCATGTTAATTTTTGGATTATTATGGTATAATGACTTTAGAGGTTAAACATGGAAAAACAAGAATTTAAAATTGCCCTTATGATTGATTCGGAGAATGTTTCCCCCAAATATGTTAAATCCGTCATCAATGAGATTGCGAAATACGGCAAAATCATCATTGCCCGTTTTTATGGGGATGTTTCAAAACTATCAGCGGAATGGCATCAAATGGCTTTGGACTATGCCATTAAGCCCGTTCATCAATACAATGTCGCTACCGGCAAAAATGCTGCTGATTTAGCGATGGCTCTTGATGCTCAGGAAATGATGTATCAACAAAAAGTCAATTCCTTCTTTTTAGTTACTTCTGATAGCGACTTTACACCGCTTGCCATGAAGTTAAAAGAAGGGGGAATGCATGTGATTGGCGTTGGTAGTGAGAAAAAAGTTTCTTCGGCTTTTAAGAATGCTTGCAATGAATTTAAATACTTTGAATATTTAGATGAAAGCCACGAAGAAGAACCGACGGAAACCACTTGTGCCGGCAATGCCGATATTGCTTCAATTATTAAAGGCGTGATTGTGGAAAGCGGTGTAGATAATAAAATCCCCCTAAGTGTCTTAGGCGGCATTTTAGTCAACCGGTTTTCAGACTTTGATCCTCGGAAGTATGGAGCGAAGAGTTTATCGGCTTTAGTCAATACGATTTGTGATTTATCGATTGTTCAGGAGAAACAAACTCCCTATGTGGTTTTAAAGACTAAATTGTCGTTAAAAGATATTGGAGAAGTCATTATTCAGATTATTAATAGAAACAAGAAAAAGGAAATGATGTTAACGAAAATCAAAGAAGAACTGGAAAAGATGAATCCGGATTTTGATTTTCAAGAACTGGGCTTTACCCGTTTTAGTAAATTAGTGGCTTCCGTTAAAGGTGTCTTTGTGAAGGACAACAAAGCCATTTTAAGGAATTGATAATATAAAACCGAAAGGACTCTCTTTCGGTTTTTTGAAATTTCGCTTGCTTTGCTTTTTTGTTTAATCTTGTTTATTACCGGTTGAGTTGGGAAAACCCCAGTAGGGAAGCAATATTAGGTGAATTATCGCAGATAAAAAGTTTTGGTAGATAGGAATCCTATTGGAAGGTGAAAAATGAAGAAAATTTGGCTAGTGGTATTATTAATAAGTTTAGGGTTTTTGTTAGGTTCTTGTAAGCATCAAAAAGAACATTTGACATTTGAAATGTCGGAGTTAGGACAAGCAGTGATGTATGAAGTCAATATTCGCTGTTATACTGAAGCTGGAACTTTTTTGGCTTTCAAGGAACATTTACCAAGACTCAAGGAACTTGGGGTTGATGTTCTTTGGTTCATGCCGATTCATCCGATTTCAAAAACAAATCGCTTAGGTAGTTTAGGAAGTTATTATTCGATTACCGATTATTATGGCATCAATCCGGAATTTGGCAATCACAACGATTTTAAAGAATTAGTGGAAGAAGCTCATAAACTTGGTTTTAAAGTGATGATGGATATGGTCTTTAATCACACGGGTTGGGATTGTCCATGGATTAGTGAACATCGTGATTGGTATACTCAAGATGATAAGGGGAATATTCTTATCCCGGAAGGAACATCTTGGACCGATGTTGCCGATCTTAATTTTGATAAGCCGGCTTTAAGGGCGGAATTAATCAAGGTCCTTAAGTATTGGGTTAGTGAGTTCGATGTTGATGGCTTTCGCTGTGATGCGGCGGGAAGGGTGCCAAGAGCTTTTTGGGAAGAAGCGATTTTGGCTTTACGACCTTATAAAACCTTGTTTTGGCTTGCGGAAGATGATGCGGATATCACATTAGTTAATCATTTGTTTCATGCCAATTATAGTTTTGAATATATGAATTTGATTAAAGATGTCGTAAAGGGCGTTAAAAGAGCTTCACAAATACAAATGTTTGTGAATAGGAATAAAGGAAGATATCCTTTAGGAACTTTTCCTTTGCTCTATACTTCCAATCATGATGTTAATTCTTGGGAAGGACCAGATGAAATGTTATTAGGGGCTGCGAAAGATGTTTTTAGTTTATTGACTTTTACAATTCCCGGAATGCCCTTGATTTATTCCGGCCAGGAAGTGAATAATGATAAGAGTTTAGCTTTCTTTGAAAAGGATGAAATAGTTTGGGATGATGTTATTTCCCATCCTCGCACTCTCTTTTACAAACAACTGATTTCTTTAAGAAAAGATAATCTAGCATTATCGCATTTAGCGATGGATAATGTAGTGTTTTTGTTTGATGGGAATGAAGATACTTTATGTTTTGTAAGAAGTAAAGGTGATAATACGATTATTGTAATAGTTAACTTGAGTAATAAAAGCCAGAGTTTGGAAGTGGATTTGAGTAATTATGCTGGAAGTTATGTGGATTATTTTGGTGGTGGGAATGTGAAAATAAGTGGGGTTGAGAGTTTTGGGCTTGGACCATGGGGGTATAGGGTGTTTGTGAAATAATGTATCAATATTTAACTTTAACCAAAATATAAATTGAGGTATAAAAATGTTTGTTTTCCGAACAAAAATTTTAAAAAACAGTTGTTTTTATTGTTTTTTTGGTGTATAATCAAATTATTCAATAACCGAACAAAAGAAGGTGAAAATGTTGATTGATAATTTCTATTTTAAACCCACCATTTTCCTTAAAGAGTATTTGATTCTTGATTTAATTGAAAAAAATCCCCATATTACTCAAAGAGAGATTAGCAAATCAATTGGTTCATCTGTCTCAATGGTCAATTTCTACATTGATGAATTTGAGAATAAAGGATTGATAAACAAAAATTACTTGTCAACGAAAACTGTCGAATACATTATTACTAATAAAGGTCTTGAAAGAAGAAAAGTTTTAAACATGGGTTATTTAAATGCGACTCAAGTTTTGTACAATTCTGCCAAATTAAACATTGAGCAATTCTTAAAACAAGTTGAAGAAAAAGGATTTCTAAATGTCTTATTTTATGGAGCAGGAGAAGTTTGTGAGATTATGCTAAACACAATAAAATCGAGTAGAAATATTAATATAAATGTTGTAGCAATAATTGATGATGATGTTGAGAAAATAGGGAATAAATTGGTGGATACTCCAATTGTTTCAATTGACGATTTATACAAAATTAAACATGAAGGAATTTTAATTTCCAGCTTTACCAACAATGAAATAATATATAAAAAATTGATTAATAGAAAATATCCTAATAATAATATCCTTCAATTTTTTACTTTGCTTAATTAGGAGATATAATAATGAATGAAAAAATTTATTTATCATCACCACACATGAGCGATGAAGGTTATGAACAACAATATGTAAAAGAAGCATTTGATACCAATTGGGTTGCACCATTAGGACCAAATG
The DNA here is from genome assembly GCA_002068415.1 of Tenericutes bacterium ADurb.BinA124. Taxonomy (GTDB): domain Bacteria; phylum Bacillota_I; class Bacilli_A; order ML615J-28; family CAG-698; genus UBA2253. Next base: position 21,393 of record MVZM01000021.1, on the reverse strand, counting down.
TTACCGGATTTGAAAATGAGATGGCGTCAAAAGTAGGAATAGGATATGCAGCAGCACTAGTTTCTGGTACTGCAGCCATCCATATGGCTTTAATTGCAGCTGGAGTAAAAGAAGGTGACATTGTTCTTTGTCAGTCTCTAACATTTTCTGCAACAGCAAATCCGATTATTTATCAAAAAGCTATTCCTGTCTTTATTGATAGTGATTATGAAACTTGGAATATGAGCCCTAAATATTTGGAAGAAGCATTGACTAAATATCCAAATGCAAAGGCAGTATTAGTCGTCCATTTGTATGGTTTAGCAGCTGATATGGATAAAATAATGTCATTGTGCAAAAAATATAATGTTACGTTAATTGAAGACGCAGCAGAATCACTAGGTACATTATACAAGGGGAAATACACCGGAACTTTGGGAGATTATGGAATATTCAGTTTCAATGGGAATAAAATTATCACCACATCAGGTGGAGGGATGCTTATTTCCAATGATGAAGAAAGAATCCAAAAAGTCCGCTTTTGGTCAACACAAGCCAGAGATAAAGCAAGGCATTACCAACATTCTGAACTTCGATGTCCACTCATGCCGGTCATGTAACGTACCGCGTTACATTTGTATCGTACCACGTTACATTTCGGACCTATTTTCACTCGGTAAATTTGAATGAACATGAGGGTCTTGGTTTTTAACCGGGGCAAAGTCGTATAAAACTTGTATAGAACGACTCGTTTGAACGCAAAGCGCGAAATGGGTCGAACAAGATTATTCTTCACCGACTGAGAGCGACCACCCCAGGATTTTAGTCTTTAAGGACTATTTCCTACAATCACTTACGGGTCCTCGAGGTCAATCGGTGTTTGGGGTAGATGAAATTTGAGGGAAAACGAGATGAGTATCAAACTCAAGGATATAAAGGTTTTGTTTTGGAATGCGAGCCTCATCAACTACAGATTGACACATTTGGTAGATGGCAACTCTGATTCTTTACTATGGGCTTCATCATCGTTTAATGATCGTGCCGATATCGGTGGTGGTGTGTACGATGAGTATTACGTTCACGAAATCCAGACGAACATAGCAAACACCCTCGATATTGTCATTAGCAGGAACGCAGGTATTATGGGGGATGAATCAAATTGAGAAAGGCCATTTATGAGCAACGTCGATAAACGGGCAAAACTATTGATTTTAGGCGATACTCCATACGGACAAGTGATTAAGGAAATTGCAGCTGTTAAATATCCAACCATTGCCTTTCTTGATGATGAATCAGAAACTGCTATTGGCAAGTTAAGTGACTTGGCAAAATTTGCTCGGGACTACAAAGCGGTCATTGCATTTGAAGATTTTGCGAGAAGAAAAGAGATCTATGAGAAATTGATAAAAGCTGGTTTCTCTGTCGTTTCTATCATTTCTCCTAGAGCATTCGTTGCGAAGTCTGCTCAAATAGAACCGGGATGTGTGATAGAGCCAATGGCTGTTGTGCATACTGGGGCAAAAATAAATAAAGGCACATTCGTTTGCGCTGGTGCCGTAGTTAATCATCACGCTGTGGTGAATGAATTCTGCAAAATTGATTGCAATGCAGTAGTCAATTTTGGTGTTTGAAACTAAAGATTTTTGAATTGAGATAAATGTTTCTCGTCAAAAAGGAGAGTTAAAAATATGTTTAAAAGAAAATATTTGAAACCATTTGATCATAAAATCTATTTGGCTTCTCCTACCATGCATGGGGAAGAACTTAAATATATGACCGAGGCGTATAACACCAATTGGATGTCTACCATTGGCGAAAATATAAACGAAGTCGAAAGAATCGCGGCCGAAAAAGCTGGAATGAAATATGCTGTCGCATTATGTAACTGCACATCAGCTTTACACTTATGCGTTAAGTTTGCTGGCGAAAAACTTTATGGCAAACCGATGATTTCTCATGGTGCTCTTGAAGGAAAAAGAGTTTTTTGCTCTGATATGACTTTTAACGCGATAGTAAATCCAGTCGCACTTGAAAAAGCATTTTAAATATATCTAGATGTAAGACTCGTTATTTATGCTGAGCTTTATGGTCCCTTGGAAGAATAGATTTAATTAAAGAAATCTGTTTAAACATAAGGCTCTTTTAATAGAAGATGCCGCAGAAGCAACGGGAGTTACTCCAAACGGTAAACCATGTGGTAGTTTCGGCGATGATGCTGCAATCTCATACAATGGAAATAAAATCATCACTGGTTGGTGGTGATTGTTTGCTTACAAACGATTTAGAAGTTGCAAATAAAGCAAGAAAATGATCTACTCAATTGGGTGAGAATGTTCCTTGGTATCAACATGAAGAACTTCGATGTCCACTTGGGCAAGCCATGTAACGTACCACGTTACATATGTATCGTACCACGTTACATTTCGAACCCATTTTCACTCGGTAAACTTGAATGAACATGAGGGTTAAAGATTTTCCAAATTCGGTTTACCAGAAATTTGCAGAGTTTTTAGTACGAAAAGTCGATTAAATAAAACGAATAATTGATTATTTGATTTCAACACGATAGACCCTCATAAGAGTTAATACAGGGCGAGATAGAAAAGAATTGATGGTTCTCCACCAACTATAGGAGGCTTTAAAGATGACTAAAAAAATGAATATACCTTTTTCTCCGCCAGATATTTCTGACGCTGAAGTCGAAGAAGTAGCTAAGGCTCTTAAGTCAGGTTGGATTACAACCGGTCCTAGAGTTAAACAATTAGAAAAGAAGATTGCAGAGTACATCGGCGTCCCTACTGAGGCGCCTAACTGTGTTTGCCTTAATTCTCAAACAGCTTGCGCTGAACTTGCTTTGAGATTATTGGGGATTGGCAAAGGTGATGAAGTAATTGTGCCTGCGTATACTTATACTGCGTCTGCATCAGTTATTGCCCATGTAGGTGCAAAAATCGTAATGATTGACTGTCAAAAAAATAGTCTTGAGATGGACTATGAAGCGGTCGAAAAGGCGATTAACGAACGTACAAAAGCCATCATTCCTGTTTCGTTAGGTGGCGTTCCTTGCGATTACGATAGATTGTTTGAAATAATTGAAAAGAAAAAGAGTTTGTTTAAGCCGAACAATGATATTCAAAAAGCCATAGGAAGAATTGCCTTGTGTGAAGACACGGCACATGCTTTCGGAGCGTCTAAAAACGGAGTGATGTTAGGCAATATTTGTGATTTTTCATCATTCAGTTTTCACGCTGTTAAGAATTTTACCACTGCTGAAGGCGGCTGCTTAACCTGGAAGCATATTGAAGGAATCGATGATGCTGAGATTTATCACCAGCTTCAATTATTATCTCTTCACGGCCAGTCGAAAGATGCCCTCAAGAAGAACCAACCTGGTATGTGGGAATACGACATTGTTGGCACTTGGTATAAATGCAACATGACTGACATTATGGGTGCTATTGGACTAGTCCAATTCGATAGATATCCTGGAATGCTTAAGAGAAGAAAAGAAATTGTCGAAAGATATGATGCTGCTTTTAAGCCACTGGGCGTTGAAGTACTTAACCATTATTCTAAAAATTATTCTTCATCTGGTCACTTATACATAACCAGAGTTTTCAGGAAAAATGGAACTCCAATTAGTGATCAAGAAAGAAGAGAAATCATCATTAAAATGGCAGAAGCAGGAGTGGCATGCAATGTTCACTACAAACCTCTTCCGATGCATACAGCGTATAAAAAGTTGGGATTTAATATTGAAAATTATCCAAATGCTTATGCTCACTATGAAAATGAGATAACATTGCCTCTTCATACTTGCCTAAAAGACGAAGAGGTAGATTACGTTATAGAATTATTCAGCAAACTGGTAAAAGAATATGCTGGTTTGTAAATGGAATAAATTGCCTAGTGCAATGCAAAAAGAAGAAATCAGGCCGTATTGGGAGAAACTTAGAAAGAAGAATTTCAGCCTATTTTGGAAAAGAGTTTTTGACATAGTAGTTTCCGGATTAATGCTACTTATTCTTTCGCCCTTCTTTTTGATTCTATCGCTTGCAATAGTAATAGATTCGAGAGGGCCTGTTTTTTATAGACAAGAGAGAGTTACACAGTATGGGAAACATTTCCGAATTTTTAAATTTAGATCAATGGTAAATGGTGCTGACAAAAAAGGCACGTTAGTTACCGTTGGCCATGATTTGAGAATTACTCGAGTCGGTAAGTTCATTCGTAAATTAAGGTTGGATGAAGTGAGCCAGCTCATCGATGTGTTCAGAGGAACAATGACTTTTGTTGGAACAAGACCAGAGGTCCCGAAATATGTAGACCAATATAAAGATGATTTTCTGGCAACATTGCTTCTTCCTGCAGGCGTTACCTCGATGGCGTCGATAATGTTTAAGGACGAAGGTTCCATGCTCGAAGGAAAAAAAGATGTTGATAAAGCATATATTGAAGAAGTTCTCCCACAAAAAATGAAGTGGAACATCTCCGAAATCAAGAAATTTGGTTTTTGGCGAGATCTTAAAATTATGTTTATGACTGTATTTGCAGTTTTGGGCAAGAAATACAATAGCAAGGAGTGAGTGAAGTGCAAAAATTATCGATAGGCATAGTTGCTTTAAACGAAGAAAAGTTTCTTCCAAATTTACTCGAAGACATTCTTGCACAAACGTATGATCATTCTCTCATTGAGGTTTTGTTGATCGATAGTGGTTCATCGGATGCAACGAAACAATTGATGCTTGACTTTAAAGATAAATATCAAACCGAGTTTTCCGGAATTCAAGTATTAGATAATCCCGGGCGAATTCAATCCGCCGGATGGAATGTGGCAATAAACAATTTTACCGGTGATTCACTTACTAGAATCGATGCTCACACTAAAATTGATAAAGATTTTTGTAAATTTGTTGCTGAGAATTTGGAGATTGGTGAATTTGTTGTCGGTGGTAAAAGGCCTTGTTTAATTGAAAACGATAACAATTGGGCCAGGACATTGCTTCAGGTCGAGAATTCCCTTTTTGGTAGCAGTATACTGAAAAGTCGTTCATCCGATACAAAACAATATGTTAAAACGATGTTTCATGCCACGTACAAAAGAGAGGTGCTGGAAAAGGTTGGACTGTTTAATGAGAATCTTCTCAGGACCGAAGATAACGAATATCATTATAGAGTTAGAAAAGCTGGTTATAAATTATGTTATGATCCGCGTATTCTTTCCTTTCAATACGCAAGAGGCAGTTTTAAAAGAATGATAAAACAAAAATACGGAAATGGTTTTTGGATAGGAAAAACAGTTAAAAAATGTCCAAAATGCCTATCCCTATATCATTTCGTTCCTTTTATCTTTCTACTGTCTATTCTTCTTTCTTTCATATTAATCATCTTTGGTTTTTGGTATTTTTCCATTGGGTTATTGGTTGCGTATTCAATTTTTGCCATCAGTAATACCATAATTTCTGGCATAAAAAGCGGTTTTACAAAGTATCATATTATCATGCCATTTATTTTTTTAATTTTGCATATTTGCTATGGGGCAGGAACCTCAGTTGGCATCATATGTTTTAAATAGATATGGAGGAAACATGGTTTTTGCTGTTCTTGGGTTTTCAAGTTTAATATCATTTATTCCAAAAAAGGAAAACAAAAAGTTTTTTCTATTAATATCGTTCGCGGTTTTATTTGTATTTGCTGCTCTTAGGTACAATTATGGTAACGATTATTCTTCATACAACGAATTTTTTGATACCGTCAAAATGGGTGGCAGAATTGCCGGAATTAATGAAATTGGATATAGATACTTAAATCAAATTTTCCCTTCTTTTCAACTTCTTATTGCCTTTATATCTTTAGTTTTTCTTTTCGCAATCTATAAAGTAATTGTAACTTCAGTCGAACCAGAGTTATATCCTTTAGCTCTATTCATTTTTATCATTGACCCCTATTTGTTTTTAATGTCGTTGTCAATGATTCGTGAATCTATAGCAATAATTTTGTTTATTTTGGCTGTATATTTTGCCAGTAAGAAAAGGATTCTTTTATTTGTGGGGGCGGTTGCACTCGCTTCTTTGTTTCATGCGAGCGCAATTTTGGTCTTGCCTGCGTATTTTTTATGCAATGAGAAAAACTTTTTAAAGAAGAAGGAATGGATATTATTGGTAATCCCAGTAGTACTTCTGCTTTTGTATGATTCGTATATTTCTGGATGGATTGTGAAGCTATTAGAGTATTTTAAAAATCCAAATTATATTTATTATTTTGAAAATACAAATTCAAACTCCTTACGAGCTACTTTGCTAACATCAATTTCTTTTGTTTATGTTTGTTTGAATTTTAATAAGCTTACCGGAAAAAAATTAATGTTTTCTAAGTTGGCACTGATTGCTCTAATGATTGATATCTTAGGTTTTAAAATTCCAATGGTAGGACGAATTGGCAAATATTTTGCTTATTTTTCAATCGTTGCGATTCCATCTATTTTTATATATAACTTAAAAAACGAGAAAGGTTGGAGAAAATTCTTGTTTGGATATGTTTTTCCACTCGTTATTCTAACAGTGTATTTATTAAGAGTATATTCCTTTTTTGCTAATCCGACTTGGAAGAGTTTTTTGGAATATCACATTTTTTGAGTTTGGGGTGTCATTGTGAATTATCTAATAATTGGCGGATTAAACATAAGACCGTTTGATGAATGTGATATAAATTATTCAGATGTGCAAATTGCGAATCAAGAGGCAAATAGCAAACTGATGTGGAATTTGATAAATGGCCTAGAAGCCAATGGTGGCATTGTTACTATTCTTAATACACCAAATCTTTTATCGTATCAGGAGAATAAAGAAATTTTATTCCACAAGGGATATTACTGGAAACATAGGGAAAACATAAGTGATTACTCAATATCTTTTTTAAATTTTTTCCCATTTTCGATTTTTTCTAGGAAGACAGCAATTAATAGACAATGCAAAAAATGGATAAAAAAAACTGAAGGCGAAAAAACGATAATTGGAGTTACGCCTCATTACCCGATTGTTTATGCCATAAATAAGTATTCGAGCAAAGCAAAAACATGTCTTGTGGTACCTGACCTTCCAGAATATACCGGTAAAAGCAGGAGGAAAAGTCTTATTTATCGTTTATTAAAAAAAATAGATGTCTCTCTTTTTTATAGAAATATTCGGAGAATAAAAAACTTTGTTGTTTTAACGAAATACATGGAAGAAAAGTTAGGTAAGAATAATTATGTTTGTATTGAAAGTATGGTTGATCCGAGTGACGTTTTTAATGAAATTCACAGTGAGGCATCAAATGAATTTTCGTTTCTTTATTCTGGAACCATACATGACAATTATGGGGTTATAGAATTTGCAGAAACAATAATAGAGTATGACATTAATTGCAAATTCTATATTTGTGGATTAGGAACTGGAGTCGAAAGGGTTGCTGAATTGTCCCGTGCTGATAGCCGAATTATTTATCTAGGAGCATTGAATCCACTTGACGTTAGAAAGTACCAATCAATTGCGTCGGTTTTGGTTAATCCAAGGCCAAATGATGGGAGTGATTATTTAAAGTATTCGTTCCCTTCCAAAACAATGGAATATATGTTATCTGGTAAACCTGTTATTTGCTTTAAGTTGCCCGGAATTCCAGATGAATATGATGATTATTTATATTATATGGAATCATTTGACAAAAAAAGCATGATGAAAGCAATAAAACATCATATGGAATTGTCCGAAAGTGAGTTGGATTCTATAGGACGCGCAAACAGAACTTTTGTTCTAAATAATAAGAATAATGTTGTTCAGACAAAAAAAATTATTGAAATGTTAGGAAATTAACAATATGAAAGTGCTGTGGCTTACAAGTAAAGATCCTTTGGTAAATCATAGTTCTGGTGGGGGTTGGTTTAGCAGCCTTTGCCAAAGTTTGCGAGCATTAAACGAGTATGAATTTTATTTTTGTTTTCCAGGAAAACGAGATGAAGAAAGTGATAACACATTTATTTTCAAGTCTCGGCAAAAAAACAGTTCAAAAATAAATAAAGAAGTGGTAAAGAGATTTGAAAAATTACTCGAAGTTATTTGCCCAGATGTTATTCATGTGTGGGGAACGGAGAATACTTTTTCGTTTGCGCTTGTAAAAGCAGCAAAAAAACTTGGTTATGTTAATAAAATTGTTGTCCACATACAAGGATTTTGTTTTGCATGTGCAGAACAATACGAATATGGCCTTCCATTTAATGTAATTCATGGCGTTTTGCCTCGAGATCTTTACCTTGGAAACGTTCGATCGACAAAAAAACAATTCGAGAAAAGAGGGAGATATGAAAAGGAATTGCTTTTGAATGTCTCTCATGTTTTTGGAAGAACCACCTGGGATTATGCATATTGCAAAGCGATTAATCCTAACTTGAATTATCATTATTGCGGAGAGCTTCTTCGAGACTCATTTTATCACAAAGAATGGGCATACAAAAAATGTAACCCGCGTTCGGTTTTTATTAGTTCGGCATCTTATCCACTAAAGGGATTACATTACTGTGTCTTGGCGTTCGCTGAGGTGGTAAAGCAATATCCAGACGCGAAATTGTTAGTTGGGGGTATTAGTGTTGTTAAAAGTGTTGGTGGTTTTAAAGAAAGAATAAAACTATCGCGATATGGCTTATATATTAAAAGACTCATAAGGAAATATAACTTAACTCAAAACATCGTTTTTTTAGGACCGTTAAACGAAAAACAAATATGTTCACAATATTTGCAAAGTAATGTTTATCTTCTTTCCTCGTCTTTGGAAAATAGTTCTAATTCACTAGGAGAAGCTATGACTCTCGGGGTGCCAACAATTGCTTCTTATGTTGGAGGTAACCCTGACTTTATTAGACACGGCGAAAACGGCTATTTGTATCCATTTAGCGATTTTAGGTTACTCGCGTTTTATATCATAAAAATATTTGAAATGAAAGAAGAGGCCGAACGCTTATCTGTTTCTTCGAGAAAAAGTTCTTTTGAAAGATATGAAAAAGAAAAAATACTCTGCGAAATAATCAAAGTATATGGGGAGCTTGCACACAAGTGAAGTTCTTTGCAATTATTATTTTTTTGAATTTAGGTGAATATTATGACAGAAATGCAAACAAAATTGCTGGAAATGCTCAAGTGGCTGACTGAGTATTTGGAAGGAAACGGCATAAGGTATTATGCTGTTGGCGGAACTTTACTCGGCGCAATTAGACATAAAGGGTTCATTCCATGGGATGATGATGTTGATATTGCAATCCCAAGGCCAGATTATGACCGGCTTATCAATATTTTCGGTAATAGAATTGGCAAGTATGTTTTGGAAACCCCATATCAAAACAACAATGATTTTCTATACACATTTAGTAAATTATATGATACAAGTACTACTTTGATTGAAAAACAGAAAAAAAATGTTAAAAGGGGCATTTATATTGATATTTTTCCTCTTGATGGTCTGGGAACAGATTATGAGAAAGCTATTAAAGCATTTAAAAAAGTCGATCAAAAAAATATGTTTTTGATGACAAGAACATGCGCTATTAGAAAACAAAGGAAATGGTATAAAAATGTAGCAATTATCCTTTCAAGGATTATTCCATTTATAAATAATAAAAAATTATCGTTAAAAATAGATTCTCTTGCGTCAGCAATATTGTATGACGACTCTACTTACATTGCTAATCTTAATGGTGCCTACCGAGAAAGGGAAATAGTCAAAAAGGAACTCTTTGAGATGCCTACAAAGTATCAATTTGAAACGATAAATATTTACGGACCAAGTCATTACGACGAGTATTTAACTCAAATATATCATGATTGGAAATCCTTGCCACCAATAGAAAAGCGTGGAATACAACATGATTATCTGCTGATAGATTTAAAGAAATCTTATCTTGATGGTGAATAGTTATGAATATTGCAATTATTATTGCTGGTGGTGTTGGCTCAAGAATGGGGGCCAATATTCCTAAGCAGTTTATTGAAGTTAATGGAAAACATGTTTTAGCATATACAATTGAATCTTTTCAAAATCACGCTTTGATTGATGCAATCGAGATTGTTTGTATAGACGGATGGCAAGATGATGTTTGGGCATATAAGGAGAAATATGGATTTACCAAATTAAAATGGATTACACCTGGTGGTAATACTGGGCAAGAATCCATCAGGAATGGTGTCTATAATCTTGAAGGTCTTGCCTCTGATGCCGATAATATAATTATTCATGACGGGATTAGGCCGTTGGTGGATGATACTGTTATTGATGACCTGATTGAAAAATGCAATCGTTATGGGAATGCGGTTACATCTATGCCTTATAATGAACAGATTTTTTTGGTTGATGATGAAATATCGACGATTAAATATATTCCTAGGGAAACATTGCGAAGGGTTGCAACTCCTCAGTGTTACAAATATAAGTTGCTTAATGAAAAATATCACGAGGCCTTTGATAAAGGAATAGGTATTTATGGTTCTTCCTACACAAATACAATGATGGTTGAACTGGGAGTTCGATTATATTTTGCAAAAGGATCTGATAGAAACATAAAATTAACGACGCCTGGTGATCTTGAAATTTTCGAAGCGATGTTAAAGAAGGAGAAAAACAAATGACTAGTTTAGAATTCGAGGATATAAAGTCTGTTGCCGAATTAGAATACAATTGGGATAAACTAACGAATAAAACACTATTAATTAGTGGTGGCACAGGGTTTATTGGCTCTTTTCTTTGTAATGTAATTCGATATAGAAATGAACACTATCATCAAAAAATTAGAATTATCAGCATAGCATTCAATCAACTTGAAAATGATGATACTGTGACATATTTAAAAAAAGATATTTGTCAACCAATAAATTTGAATGTTGATATTGATTATGTTTTGCACATGGCTTCAAATACGCATCCAGAACAATACAAGTCAGATCCGGTTGGGACGATTACAGGAAATGTTTTTGGTGCCTATAATTTGTTGATGCTTGCAAAAGAAAAAAATGCGAAACGATTTGTTTTGGCTTCGTCTTGTGAGATATATGGTGACGGAAAAAACGAGCCTATGGATGAGTTGTATTGTGGCTATATCAATTCCAATACTGCCCGTGCTGGTTATAACGAAGCTAAACGTGTTTCAGAATCATTATGTCAGTCTTTTGCCCAACAATATGGAATAGAATCTTGTGTTTTCAGATTGGCGCGCGTTTTTGGACCTGATAAAACAAAAAAAGACTCAAAAGCGATGGCTCAATTTATTAGAAATGCCGTCAACGGAGAAGACATTGTTTTAAAAAGTAAAGGCTTGCAAAAATACTCTTATGTTTATATTGCTGATGCTGTGTCTGGAATTCTTAAGGTATTATTAGATGGTTGTGCCGGAGAAGCTTATAACGTCTCTGCTGATTATGACGGTATGACTCTTGGGCAATATGCTGAATATATAGCTTCATTGGGTGGAAAGAAAGTAATATATGATATTGAAGATAATCCAAACGCATCCCAAGCCATGAATGCTTTGCTAGATAATCAGAAAATTAAAAATCTTGGATACAAACCTATTTATACGGTTTGCGAAGGATTAAGAAGAACTTTTAACATCCTAAAGAACAATTAGTTGTAACTAACGACTCTTAATTGGGGGTTACGAGTTTTTGCAAATTAAAAGTTGGTGAAATTATGATTAAAAGATTTTTGCTAGGTTTTTTATCGGGCTTTTTGAATTTGTTAACTCCAAAAGTTAAGTATTCTTTTTTTATAAGCACTGGAGTGAGTTCAAAGAATAATTGTGAAGATATTATTAACAATGATGGAATTAGAATTTGCGAAAAAAAGCCATATTCTAAAGAAGCATGTTTAGAGCGTGCGAAGTTATTTGACATGAACGAAAGATTTAAGGAATACATTGATTTGTATAAGGAATTGAGTGGTAATCAGTGAAATTAAACATATTTAAGAATAAAGTTGCTAAAAACGCAGGATGGATAATCATAACAAGAATAATACAAGCTGTTTTAGCCCTTGTTATCAATATGTTGACAGCAAGGTTTCTTGGACCGTCCAATTATGGCTTGATTAACTATGCTGCTTCGGTTGTCGCATTTGCCACACCAATAATGAGTTTGGGATTTGCAAATGTATTGGTTCAAGAATACGTTAATCATCCAGAAGAAGAAGGAAAGATTCTTGGAACGTCAGTGCTTTTGAGCTTCTTTTCATCGATAGCATGTATTGGGGGTGTGTTTGCTTTTACGCTTGTTGCAGATGCCGGACAAAAAGTAACCAATATTGTTGTTCTTTTGTATAGTTTAATGCTGATAACGCAAGCTTTTGAACTTATTCAGTATTGGTATCAAGCAAAACTTTTGTCGAAGTATATGGCGATAGTTTCATTAATTGCCTATATTTTGGTATCTGGATATAAAACAGTCTTATTGATTCTTAAAGCGGATGTTTATTTATTTGCTTTAGCCAATTCAATAGACTATTTATTAATTGCAGTATTCTTATTAGTTTTTTACAAAAAATTAGGTGGGCAAAGAATATCTTTTTCAGGTGAAATTGGAAAAAGGATGTTTGCAAAATCCAGACATTATATTGTTTCTAGTCTGATGGTGACGATATTTGCCCAAACCGACAAAATAATGTTGAAGCAAATGATTGATGAATCTGCAGTCGGATATTATTCGGCAGCCGTATCTTGTGCGGGCATGACTTCTTTTGTTTTTACCGCTATCATTGACTCATTTAGACCAGTTATTTTTGAGCATAAAAAGAATGGTGACCAAACAGGCTATGAGCTGAATATCGAACGACTATATAGCATTGTTATTTACCTCGCTCTTTTACAAAGTATAGTAATGACAATTCTATCGCCTTTCATAATAAGAGTTTTATATGGCGGGGATTACCAGGCTTCTATACTTGCTTTGCAAATAATTGTTTGGTATACGACATTCTCCTATATGGGTGCTGTTAGGAATGTGTGGATTTTAGGCGAAGGAAAGCAAAAATATCTTTGGATACTTAACTTAGGTGGAGCCTTAGCAAATATTGTTCTTAACTTTATATTGATTCCTTTTTGGGGAATATACGGAGCGGCAGTGGCCTCGCTTATTACGCAAGTTTTTACAAATATTTTTATGAATGCGATTGTTTGGCCATTAAAACATAACAATATGTTGATTCTCAAAAGCTTAAATCCAAAACTGATAATTGAATTATTAAGAGGTTACGAACACTCATGACAGACTTGCAAAAAGTAATTTTAGATATTTATAAGGAAATAAAAAAGATTTGTGACGCTAATAATATAAGATATTTTGCTATAGGTGGCACATCTATTGGCGCAGAAAGACACAAAGGTTTCATTCCGTGGGATGACGATCTTGATATTGCTATTCCAAATACAGATTATCAAAAGTTTGTTGATTGCTGTAAGACTTCGTTGCCTGATTATTTGAGGATATTTGATTATCACGAATCTGAGCACTGCTTAATTTACTGGAATAAAATTCACAATTCGAATACAACATTTTTAGAAAAAAACACTTATAAATATAAAGATTATCATTATGGCGTCTTTGTCGATGTTATGCCTATGTATGGGGTTCCGGATGATATAGAAGAATATAATCGAAAAATTAAGATGTTTCGAATCTTAAATACCCTCCGTCAGAACTCCTTTGAGCAATTATCGGCTAAGAAAAAGTTGGCTAAAGCTTTTGCTACGCCACTCCTTATTTTATTTCCAAGAAGCTACTGGGTTAGAAAAATGGATATTTACCAAGCAAAATATGATTTCGATAAATCAAAAAAAGTTGGTTACACTTGGCATACTCTAAATGACAAATTGGTTTTTGAAAGAGAATGGTTCAATGACTTCATAGATTTGCCTTTTGAAGATACGACTATGCGTTGTTGCAGAGGAAACAAAGAAATGCTTAAAAGGCAGTTTGGAGATTATTTGAAATTACCACCTGTCGAAGAACAAGTATCGGATCATTATGTGAAGGTAGTAGATTTGGAAAACAGTTTTATGAAATACGGAATAGATGGCAAACTGAAAGGAGAATAAGAATGGAAAAACAAGAAGGAAGATACATAATTGGCTATACTACAGGTGTCTACGATCTATTTCACATAGGTCACTTAAATTTATTTAAAAACGCAAAAGGGCTTTGTGATAAATTAGTGGTAGGTGTGACAGTTGATGAACTTGTAGCTTATAAAGGAAAGCATGCAATGATTCCTTTTGAAGACAGAATCGAATTGGTTAGATCTTGTAAATATGTTGATGCTGCGGTTCCTCAATACGATATGGATAAGTTGACTGCATGTAAGAAATTAGGTGCATCGATATTATTTGTTGGCGATGATTGGTACGGAACTGAAAAGTGGAAAAAGTATGAAGAAGAATTTGCAAAAGAAGGAATTAAAATAGTTTATTTTCCTTACACAAAAGGTATTTCTTCAACAAAAATTACAGAAGCATTAAATAGTGTACGAAAAGACGATTTAACCGATTCAAAATAAGGAGATATTATACATGGTTGACAAGAAATATTGTATGTCATCATATTTGGCATTTAGATATATTGAAAATCCCGAAAAGAATTTTGCAAAAGGCTTGGTGCACAAGAATTTTCAGCCATTAAATGACTCAGAAAAGACTATTTGTTATACATCAAACGATATTCATGACTCTATAGAAAAGCAAATTCACATGTTGAAGAGCAAGTATAGCAAATTAGGTATTCTACTTTCCGGAGGGATGGATAGCGCTATTGTAGCTTCTTATATGAGCGGTTGTGATGCCTATACGTTTAGATTTCTCGGGGGTGGGTATCAATCAGAAGAACTTAAACGAGCAGAATATTATGCAAAATATTACGGCCTTAATCTTCATTATGTAGACATAGACTGGGATACCATTAAAAAGTACCTTAAACCTGTAATGCTTGCTAAAGGAGCTCCTGTTCATTCTATTGAACCACAAATTCTCCAGGCGGCGCTTCAAGCGAAGCAAGATGGTTGCGATTGCATACTCGTTGGTGAGAGCAGTGATTTGGTGTTTGGAGGAATGGATGGTTTGCTGGCTAAAGACTGGACTTTTGATGAATTTGTAAAACGATATACATTCTTAAATCCAGCACTAGTATTAAAAGAACCAGAACCGATGAATTATTTGTTTGAAAGATATAGATTGCCAAATAACATGATAGATTTTCAAAAATTTATGGATGATATCTTTTCAATTGAAAGTTCTGGATCTTACTGGAATGCTTTTGCGGTTGCTGGCATTGATTATTACGATCCATATGCGCATTTAAAAATGGGCAACAAACTCGACCTTGTTAGAGTTAGAAATGGTGAGCCAAAATATCTCATAAGACAGTTGATGGCTCTAAGATATCCGGAAATACCTGTTCCAAACAAAACGCCAATGCCTAGACCGGTTGACGAATATTTTAAAAATTGGACTGGTCCAACTAGAAAAGAATTTAGAGAACATATTGAAATGTCTTCCTTAACAGGCAATCAAAAATGGCAGCTGTATTGTTTAGAAGAGTTCTTGAATTTGCTTGAAAATAATAAAGAGAAGGTGTGAAAGATTGCAATTGCGCTTCAATTCAAAGACATATTTTAGAACAGCGGATATTCTAGAAGGCAAAGAATGCCAGGAGTGGGAGAACTGACACCACCTACCAGCGCACTCGAAGTATGGTAGTGGTGGAGGGGAAATGGAAGAGAAGAAATGCGATATAAAAGATGCAACGATGAGAACTATGAAAGAAACTGTCCTGTAATGGATATTCATGATAGACTAAACGAGTGTTACTTTCATATATTTGAAATGTCTCAGTTTTATCATATTCCAGCTTTCTTTCGTTACTCACTAAATGCCTTTTTATCATCAATTCAAAGCTTGAAGTATTTAATAAAATCGAAAGCCAACGAGGATAGCTTTGTAAACGATATTTTTCACAAGTGTTTTGATAATTTTGACGAAGACCGTTTGTTCATTAAAAGGATGTTCGATTCAAGAAACGAAGTTGTTCACGAACATAACTTGCGATTATCCAGTACGGCTATTGTCGGTCTTTACAGAGATAAGAGTCATAAAATGGGAATATCATTTCCAGCAACTGATGTTTTTGAGAACTCTGCCTTAATTTTGAAGAGAATGATTCCGGTCTTTGTTGGACAGCTTGGTTTTTTGGATGAACGCCATTCTGCTATCGGAGAAGAGATTGGTGTCGAGCGAGAATGGATTGTCGACAGCATTTCTAAAAATGAGATATTGAGCGAGTGTTTGGTCGCTTTTGACTATATGTCTTCGGTGGTTGGGGAGATACATCACATTTACAAAAAGGATCTTGTTGTATCTACAATTGATGAAACAGCGCTTCTCAAGTGCAAAGTTATAACAGAATCAGATTTGGACCCATCATTGCCAAAACAATGGGGATGGGTAGATTAACCGAAAGGAGAGTAGGTAATTTATGAAAATAGCGGTAGCTGGCGCAGGATATGTTGGCTTATCTATAGCGACATTGCTTGCCCAAAACAATAAAGTTACATTAGTGGACGTAGTACCTGAAAAAGTAGAGAAAGTCAATGCACGTATCTCGCCAATCCAGGACGACTACATCGAAAAATATTTTAAAGAGAAGAAACTCGACCTAGTAGCTACATTAGATGGCGCATCCGCATATAGGGATGCTGAATTTGTTGTAATTGCTGCTCCAACTAACTACGATCCAGTTAAGAATTTCTTCGATACCAAATATGTGGAGCAGGTTATTGAATTGGTGTTGTCTGTGAACAGAAACGCGACGATGATCATCAAATCGACCATCCCAGTTGGCTATACCAAATCAATTAGAGAAAAGTATAAGACAAACAATATCTTGTTTAGCCCAGAGTTTTTGCGTGAGTCAAAGGCATTGGAAGACAACCTTTATCCAAGCCGTATCATCGTAGGGTGCGAACCTGAGCAAAAAGAAAAAGCCGAGGTTTTTGCAGGGCTTTTGGCGGATGGCGCTATCAAGAAGGATGTTCCGATCCTATTCATGGGATTGACTGAAGCGGAAGCAGTTAAACTGTTTGCTAACACTTATCTTGCATTAAGAGTTTCTTATTTTAATGAATTAGATACATATGCCGAAAGCAAAGGCCTAAATACGCAAGACATCATTAATGGAGTTTGTTTGGATCCTAGAATTGGCACCCATTACAACAACCCTTCATTCGGCTATGGTGGATATTGCTTACCAAAAGATACAAAGCAGCTGAAGGCTAACTTTGAACATGTACCCGAGAATTTAATCAGCGCTATCGTAGAATCTAATAGAACCAGAAAGGATTTCATCGCTGATAGAGTCCTTCAAATCGCAGGATTCAGTGAAGAAAAAGCAAATAAGATAGTCGTCGGCGTATATCGTCTTACCATGAAGTCTAATAGCGACAACTTCAGGGCGTCATCTATCCAAGGTGTCATGAAGAGAATCAAAGCCAAAGGAGTTAAAGTAATTATCTATGAGCCAACATTGCCCAATGGAGATGAGTTCTTTGGTTCTCTAGTTGTTAATAACTTGGATGAGTTTAAGAAGCAATCTCAAGCAATCATCGCTAACAGATATGATAGTTGTTTGGATGATGTAGAAAGCAAAGTATATACAAGGGATTTGTTTAGAAGAGATTAATAAGCAATAAAGAGAAACACAAAAGCCTAGACTCGAGTAGAGCACGAAAACTCTATTGGGGCCTAGGCTTTTTCTATGTTTAGTCGGGGATGTACTCCATGATGTCCTTGAAGTCGCAGTTCAGAACTTTGCAGATCTTGCAGAGCACATCGGTCTGGATATTCTGTCCTTTGGAGAGCTTTGCCATCGAGGTGGTGGAGATCCCGGAAAGGGCGATCAGATCCTTCTTGTTCATGTTTTTGTCGATTAGGAGCTTCCACAGTTTGTTGTAGCTGACCATCATTAAATACCTCCATTACCATTTTTGCCCGTACAGCTCATTGCCGCCTGGGGAAAGTTCGATCACTACGTTGCGGTTTATAATTTTCTGTGTTTCCTGGTGGTAGTTGTTTACGTTGTCGATGGAGATGAAAATTTGGTATCCGGCATCTCTGTAAATTTCAATGATCTTTCTTATGGTGTCCTTTCCGATGTTCTTGAAAAGGAAGGAGTCATGTATCAAATGGGGGAGTTCGGTCAACTTGAGGCAAGCGACGTCAAACATTATGAGCCCTTTATAATTCGTGCCCGTGCCATGGTCATCGAAGGTTGAGAAAGTATAAGACTTTGTTGACTCGAAATGAATGGCCGGGCTGTTTTTGTTTTCACCGAAAATCAGGCTGTTCAGCCTTGCCATCTCACTGTTTAGTTTTTCCTCAAGCGTTTCCTCTTGGGTGAGCTGATTTTTCGTCAATTCGTCTGTTTTCTTTTTATGTTCCTCTATCAAAGTGGCGTTAAGGTCGTATTTTTTGTTTTGGTCCTCAAGGGCGGTTATTTCCTTTTCAATTTTGGCGTATTCCTCAAGGACGACCTTGGATAATCCATCCGCCTTTTCAATGGAGTCGATTTCCTTTTCGATGTTCTCTATTTGGATGTTGATGAGATTTATGAGATTCCATATCTTTGCTTCCGTTTCTTTGAAATCGTTTTTCAGGATGGTTGTGAGATCCTTATGGAATGCCTCGATTTGCTCGAGCCTTTCAACATTAATCTCTGCGTTGGGGAAGAACTCCTGCAGGGCGGAAAAGTCATTTTGAATGGAAGAGGCATCAATATCCTTGTTCTTCCTGACGGAATCCAGTTGGCTGTAATAACGCGCTCTTTGCCTTTTAAAGGTTTTCAAGTCTCCTTTCAGCTTGGCCATTGCAGCGGCTTTCTCAGAATCGAGCTCTAAGAGGTTTCTGCCGGCTTTTTCGGCCATTTCCTCTTTTCTTTGCTTCAGTTCCTCGATCCTTTTCAAATTGTCCTTGTATTGAGCCTTTGTGATTTTTGGGATGTATTCATAGTCCTGGGCTTTGGAGAATGCCGATTTCTTTTCGCTGGCGATCTTTTCTTCCTCAATGTTTCTTTCAATGGCTCCGTATAAATCAAAAAGCTTGAGGACGGAAATGATGGAAGTGGAAAGGGGCTCGCCTTTGCCAGATCTTAATGGCAAGGTTTCATCCCCGTTTTCTCTACCGTATACCCTGAAGTATCTGCTGACGATGCCTCTGTATGTCAAAGAGTTCTTGATCAGATATTTTTCTTTTAGCCATTGGGTATAAGCGGAAAGCGTAATGGGATCACCGATTTTTTCGTAATTGCTATTGCAGATATAAACAATGTCCTTATTGGCGGTAGGACGCGAAAAATAGTGCAAAACCCCATCGAATTCAAAGGCAAACTGTATTTCGTGATGGCCTACATGTCTGATCACATCGTCTAATTTCTCAATGTAATCGGAGCCGCCGAAGGCAAAATCAAGCGCCATCAGGAAGTTGGATTTTCCTATGGAGTTTGGGTAGTCATCCGGTCCCTTACAAACGTTTAAACCGTTATGAAAGGAAATAGCCGGTCTTATTTGACCATGTGATTTGAATGCATCAGAACGTATCTCTTTTAACATAGTGGATGATCTCCTTTCTTAGGGTGATTTGACCTAAAGCAAATAAGCAATCCAGCACATCGATAAAATCTTGAAGGGTTATCTTGTCTTCCAATTCCTTATAGAGGATGGCGACGGGGTAATCCTTCTTTTTTATTTCTCCCAAGACGATGGGAAACTTGGCCAGGGTGCTGTCCTTAAATGAAGTGACTTTATTCGGTAATTTCATCGAACACCTCGCAATTCTGCACAAAAAAGGAAATGACTATATGTGCGGCGTTTCTATAGGATTCAGGGAGCATCTGCGTATCCAATATCCACTGGATCAGCCCGTTATATATCGCATCCTGATCATCGGTTGCCTCAGCAAGGCTTAGGAAACAATCCGCAACCTCGTGGGCAACTTTCCTGAAGGATATCTTATAGGAGTCAAGTTGGGACAGGTTCTCCTTGATGTAATTGTAGTAGGCGTTGTTGTCGTCCTTTATCGCCTTGATCAACAGGCGGTTGTCTGGATATATTTTATTCACGATCTTCAGCGGTTTCATTCGTAGTCTTTTGAAGGAATCTGCTTCGGTATCGCATTCCTTGAGATTCCCAAGAATATCCTTTATTTCTTCGTCGAGTCTTGTGGAAGCAGAAGCGACGATGCCTTTGTTGACAATGGCTCTCTTTTTGAATCTATACAATCTGTCATAAATATCTGTAGTTGGATTGAACATGTAGTTTTCCGCGCAGGAATTGCATAGGCAGATCTTGTTCTTTATATCGTTTTGGTCAGCTGGCTTTGGGTGAATGGACTCGAAGTCAGCTTTTTTCGTTTCTGAAGCAATATCTGGGAAGATTTTAACAATTGAGAAGAAGTACAGCGTGCGGTCAGTCCTCTTTTTGAATAACGGTTCATCGCATAAAGGACAGCGCTGGTCCACTTCCTCAAATAGCCTCCCATCATCAAAATCAAGCTTTGTGACATATCCTTTGTTAGGCTTATTCAAGGCATACATGAACACATTCGCCAGATATTTACCAAGGTCTCCGGATTCGAATTGATTCTTGAGGCTTTTCTTTTTTGAGGCGGTGATTGTCTCGTCGTTATCTATGAGCGAAGCCAGCTTATCGAAGTAATCATCTTTCAGAGGTTCGACGAGATCATCAACAATCACTGTTTTAAAAAGGTCATATACGGCTCTTTTGTTCGACGGAAACTCGCACTTTTCTCTGATATCTTTCGCGATTTCACGCTCGCCATTCCATATTCTGCTCAAGTAAGTCGAATCCACAAAATTCGGGTTATCGTCTTCGCCGGTCGCGGTTTCCAAAAGATTTCTAGCCAGTTCCTCGGCGGTAACCGTGGCCAGATAATGTTCCTTTAGCAGTGTCATAAATGACGAGTAGTTGAGCACCGTCGAAAACACACCCCTTCCTTTTGTGTCAAGTCTGAGTCAAGTCAAGGTCCAGTACTTTTCATAAGATAAAAAATATAATGGAACCGTGATGTAATTCTCCATTAATTATATCACAAAACCATCAATTTGAATAGTCAATTGCCAAATTATAATGCGTAATTTGAAATAAATATCGCAAAAGTAGGAAATTGACAGTTCATAGATGCCGGAAAGCACTCAGCCGGTTAAAGAGAGGCCACAATTCTCGTTGTTGAAATAAGGCGCCAAGTAAACAAAGGGGATACACGAAAAGCTTATAAGATTGTCCGCTGCAGGGCAGTCATAGAAAAAAACAGCTTTTTATGTATGCCATTTTTAAGCCTGCCTTAAA
>MVZM01000020.1 GCA_002068415.1 Tenericutes bacterium ADurb.BinA124 | reverse complement strand
ACTCTTTTCTTTGCTTTTGGACTCTAGTCATGATTCGATTCTCAATTTCATTTCGTTTATCATCATCATACATGACATGATAATAGACTGTCGCTTGTTGTTGTTCGCCTTTGTCATATGTTGATTATTTTAATGAGATTTTAGGTATAATGGCATTGACAATTTTGTTGTAACATGATATAATCAAATTACCCGACGGGTAATTTATAATGGCGTTAAGCAAGGGGTGGCCTTCTTGAAAATTATCTATAAAGACACTAAAGTTGAAGGAATTTGCCAAGATTTGAACAAGGCTACTAAATATTTTGGTGGAAACAAAGAAATGGCCAAATCTTTGCTCGCTAGAATAAATGCATTAAAACAAGCAGAAAACATAAAAGATATTATTGTACAAAAACAAATGAGATTTCATAAGTTGATTAATAAAGGCAAAGGGAAGAACTTAAAAGGTTTTTTCGCAATTGATGTTAAGACAATAAGAGACAAATGGCGCATTGTTTTAGAACCGTTGGATGAAAATGAACAAGTCTTTGCTCCTTGTAACATTGATGAGATTGCTATGAATGTTCGAATTGTTGAGATTAAGGAGGTGAGTGATCATTATGAGTAATTATGTTGAATATGGAAATAAAATTGCCTTTCATCCGGGCTACTATGTCAAAGAATATATTGACGAAATGGGCTTAACACAGGAAGACTTTGCCAATAGATTGGGGACGACACCTAAAAACATTAGTTATATAGTTAGGGGTGAACAAAGTATTTCTGTAGATATTGCCAATAAACTATCACGAATGATGGGAACATCCATTAAATATTGGTTAAATTTACAAACCGAATATGATAGTTTGATTGTTGAGTTTAATCAAGAAAAAGAGCTGGAAGCAGAAAAAGAAGTGTTCAAACACATTAAATATTCATATTTTAGAGATAATTTCGCTTTGCCAGACATCCCTAAAAAAATCAATGAACAAATTAAAAATGTTAGAGAATTTTTAAATGTTTCATCTTTGACTGTTTTTAAGAAAACTGATATGTATGTCAATTTTAGACGTCCTGCCTTAGAACAGTCCGAAGCTAGTATGATTCGCGCCAATATTATGGTGCAAATAGCAACAAATTTGTCGTTGAAAAAAAATGATTTTCCTAAATATGATAAAAACAAGTTTTTGCAGTCAATTGACTACGCTTTAACATTGACTAAAAAGCATGATGAATTTTATGGATTAATTAAGAACTCGTTTGCGGAAGCTGGTGTTGATTTAATTGTACTACCTAATATTTCCGGCTCAAAAATCAATGGAGCTACTAAAAAACTAATAAATCATGTAATGCTTATGGTTAATGATAGAAATAATAATTCAGATTCTTTTTGGTTTACATTATTCCATGAAATAGGACATATAATAAATGGAGATTTTGGTATTTCTTTTGAAAACGAATTAGGTGATGAAGAAGAAAAAGCCAATTTTTACGCTGAAAATGCTTTGATTCCCCAAGATGAGTATCATCGATTTATTGAGGCTAATGATTTCTCGATAGAAAAAATAGTACAATTTGCTAATAGTATCAATCGGGATTCTAGTATTGTGTTAGGAAGATTGCAAAAAGATGGCTTTATAATATACGATGATTGGAAATACAATTTATTAAGGAAAAAATACGTTATTTCAATTTAACAATGTTTTATTGCAGCATCAAAGTGCTTTACATGTAATGGTATTGCTCCTAAATGGAGGCAATAACTAAATATAAGAAAATCAATTAAGCAAATTGGAATTTGAAGAGAGAAATGGAAAACGACCATCTTCCTATCTTATATCAAAATAAATATTGCTGAAAGATAGATATTACGATTGAGGATTTGATACGGTTTCAAATCCTTTTCTTCTTTTTAGTACAGATGTTTTTAGTTTGCATATTTTAAAAACCAAACTTAAAAGGATTAAGCGATTACAAAAAAGGTGGTAATCTACTTTAATTTGTCATGGCGTTAATTATAGAAATTAAAAGAAATGTCTTTTTTTTGACTTTTAAATTATTCAATGTTTTCTGGGCTTGTTTTTTTAATATTAAGATGATATAATCATGCAAGGAAGTCTTCTTTGCTCAAAAATAATTAATTGGACTATCAAAAAGAAGAATTCTATAAGAAATGGAGATAAATCATGGCCGACAAAGAATTAACCTGTAAGGAATGTGGAAAGACATTCTTATTCACGGAAAGGGAACAAGAGTTCTACAAAGAAAAACAGTTCCAAAATGAACCACATCGTTGTCCGGAATGCCGTTACGCTCGTAAGCAAGCCCTTCGTTTACAACGTGGTCAAAGAGAAATGCACACCATTATTTGTGATAACTGTGGAAAAGAAGCAACCGTTCCTTTCAAACCAAGTGGTGATAAACCGGTATATTGTCAAGAATGCTATCAAGCAACTAAACAATAAATATTTCATCATGCGAAACGACTCTTTTTTAGGGTCGTTTTTTTATTGCTTAATGAAATCAAAACCTTTTTTTAAGACAACTAAAGGGTTTTTTATTTAATGAATACTTCCTCCTAAATGAGAGAAGGTCATGTTTAATTTAATCTATTAAAATGAGGTTTTTACTTGCTTTTTTCCTCAAGCGTTTTACTGTTTTTTGCTATGGACTTTTAGTCGGCAATATGTTAGAATGAATAAAGTAATGACCAAAAGGTGGTGAAAGGAAATGTCCATTTTAGAATTAATTCAAGCGGCTGAACAAAAAGCGGAAGCTAAACGTTTAGCAGCCAATGAACAAGTAAAAAATGATTTAGAAACCACAAGGATTAAGAGTGAAGAAGAAGCCAAAACCATGCACTCGCAAGCTTTGGCATCATTAAAAAAACTGGAAGCTAAGTTTGAACAAGAAATTGCTACTAAAACAAAAGCGATTGACCAAGAAGCGCTTGTTCAAGATGATGCCATGATTAAAAAAGCGAAAAAGCAATTTAAAGCGGCTACAGACTATGTTTTAAAGAGGGTTATTATTAAATGATTGTGCCAATGAAAAAAGTCCACATTGTGGCCTTGAAAGAAGAACAAAAAGCATTGCTCATGTCGATTCAAAAAAGCGGCGAATTAATGCTTCTAGCCTCCGAAGATGTTGTGCTGGACGAAGACGCCTTTTTGGAAGAAAGTTTAATTCAAAGAACCGACAAATCAATGCGTTTTTTAAAGAAATTTCAAGAAAAACAAAAATTGTTTAGTAATTATCACGAAGTCGATTATGATACCTTTGTTACTCGTGACCCTAGGCACGAACAATTACTGGAGCAGGTGGAAACAGCGGAAGAACAATTACAGCAACTAAAAAATGACAATGATTCGTTAAAAGAAGCGATGCTGTTTTTGAAACCGTGGGCCGATTTGGATATTCCTTTAGATGGCCTTAAAGCTTCCAAGTATGTTAACATCCACTTAGGTTTTATTGAAAGCAAAAACAACAATGCCTTATTAACTTTAATTAATGACGGGGGCGGAGAAGTGAAATTCCTTGGCACCTCATCCGACGGTCAAGCGGTCATGATTGCCAACTATTATGAAGACGACCCGACCACGATGGAACAAGTGCGTTTGTTGGGTTTTAATGAAAGCAATTTACCTCATGAACCATTATTGGTAAGTGAAATGATTGCGCAAAAACAAGCGCAACTAGATAACAACGAAGCAAGAATGGTGGAGATTACCGAACATCTGCAAAACTTATCTAAGGAAATGACAAGTTTAAAACTGCTTAGCGATCAAATGGCTTCAGCTAGTGAAATCAAAAAAGCGCCCGTCCAAAAAACCTTATCGACGGTTTATTTAGAAGGTTGGGTGCGAAGCGACCGCCAAAAAGCCTTAATCAAAGCGGTGGAAGCCGTAACCGATATTTATGATATTGCTTTTTTCGATCCTAGTCCGGAAGAATCACCACCGACGGTGACGAAGAACAATTGGTTTGTGACGGCTTTTGAAACCATTACCGACATGTTCGGAAAACCCAATCCCTACGAGGTTGACCCTAATCCGATGATGTCATTTTGGTATTGGATTATCTTTGGGATTATGATGGCCGATGTCGGGTATGGACTGGTGATGATTGCTTTATTTGTGACCTTGGTGAAACTGACTAAACCGAAAGGCAATGCCTTAAAATTGTTTAATGTGTTGATTTTCTGTGGCATCACGACCGTCATTTGGGGTATTTTGTTCGGAAGTTATTTTGGTGCTTCCCTTTGGCCACCGCTCTTCCTCGAACCGATGAAAGAACCACTCGAGATGCTGATTTTATCCTTGATTATCGGTGCTCTTCATATTATTTCCGGCTTGTTTGTGAAAATATATGCCAACATCCGTAGCAAGCAATATTTTGCAGCTTTGGTGGATCAAGTTAGTTGGATTTTAATTATCGTCGGTTTAGGCTTGTTATTCTTGCCTCAGTTTAAAAAACTTGGCATTATTTTAGCCATTGTTGGAGCGGCGATGATTGTTCTTTTTGCCGGACGTCAAAATAAAAACTTTTTTGGTCGTTTGGGTAGTGGGCTTTATTCATTATATGGAGCCACGGGATATATGAGCGATATTCTCTCTTATTCACGAATTTTAGCTCTCAGTTTATCAACGGCCGTGATTGCGATGGTGATGAATATGCTCGCCGGCATGGTTCAAGGCTCCGTCATCGGCTTTGTGCTTTCCATCGTTATTTATCTTGTGGGCCATTTGTTTAATTTACTGATGGGCTTGCTATCAGCCTTTGTTCATGCCAGTCGTTTACAATATATTGAGTTTTTTGGAAAATTTTATGAGGGCGGCGGTTATGAATTTAAACCTTTGTCTTTACAATTAAAACATATCAATCAAGTTAACAATAACTAACATTCATTAGGAGGAAAAATATGAGTGACGGATTACTAATTGCTATTATTGGTGCTGCTTTAGCAGCAATTTTACCGGGAATCGGTTCAGCCATCGGCGTCCAAATGGGCGGAAAAGCCGCTGCCGGCGTGGTTGCGGAAAAACCAGAATTATTTGGAAAATTATTGATTTTACAAGCTTTACCGGGGACACAGGGAATTTATGGTTTCTTAATTGCCATCTTATTGATGGTGCAAACAGGAATGCTTGGTGGTGGAGCCGCTCAGTTGACCACTGCCCAAGGTTGGTCATATTTCGGCGCCTGCATGCCGATTACCATTGTTGGTTTAATTTCAGCAATTTATCAAGCTAGAACTGCTGTCAGTGCGATTCATATGGTTGCAAAACAACCGGATGCTTCCGCAAAAGGAATGACCATGGTTGC
Organism: Tenericutes bacterium ADurb.BinA124; assembly: GCA_002068415.1. Lineage (GTDB taxonomy): Bacteria > Bacillota_I > Bacilli_A > ML615J-28 > CAG-698 > UBA2253. The sequence goes on along the minus strand of MVZM01000020.1, from coordinate 28,736 downwards.
TTTAGTGGAAACCTATGCTATTCTTGCCCTTCTGGCCAGCATTTTAATCTTAACCGGTCTATAGGAAGAAGTGACTAAATTGGGAAACAGTTCCATTTATCAAAAAATTGAAGCAAAAGGTTCCCTGGATGCCGAAAAAATAATTAAAGCTGGTGAAGCCAAAGCCCAAGCCATGCGTGATGAAATCTTGGCGGTGGCGACCAAAGAAATCGAAACGATGTTGGAAAAAGCCAAGCAACGGGGGCAGGACTTGGTAAAAATGAAGTTGACCGAACAAGAACAGACCACCAGGCAACGCACCTTAGCTCGAAAAAAAGCCCTCATTGATGAGGTCTTTGATCAAGTATTAGCCAATTTATTGGCTTTAAAAGATGAAGATTTAGTCAAACAAACAGTTGGTTTGATTAATCAAGAAACTATTGCGGGCAATGAAATCATGATGGTTTCCGCCTCGGATTATGATCGTTATCGCCGCTTATTTGCAAGCAAAACCGCTACCGATAATCTTTGCTTGCTGGATAAACTAAACAAAGCCTTAGCTCACCCACAAGCGCAATTAAAGTTATCATCGGTTCCAGCAAACATTAAGGGTGGCTTCATCCTTTCCGGAAAAGCCTTTGATATTGACTTATCTTTTGAAACAAACATCAAAACCCTAAAAGAAAGCTACGAGATTGAGATTGCTGAAATCTTGTTTGGCGGTGAGTGAGATGAATTATCCCTATGCAGTTGGCAATATTAAAGCTGTTGAAAGTCGCCTTTTTGATAAAAGTAAATTCGCCAAATTGGCTCGGGTCGAAAAAAGCGATTTTTTAAAAACGCTTAAAGAACTGGGATATGCTCCTTCCGTCACCAGCGATAATCTTGAGGATTTGATTAATGATGAATTGGCGGCCTTGAAGGAATATTTTGCTGAAATCAGCCCCGATCCTAAATTAACTGATTTGTTTTTTATGGCCAATGATGCGACGAATATTAAGATTATGTTTAAACAGCGGCTTTTTGCTACGGAAGCTCTCCATCGTTATTCTCACAATGGGAGCATTAATCCAAATAGTTTGGAAAAAGCGATTATTTCTCAGGATTATTCCGAAGTAGCACCGGAAGTTAAGGCCTTGCTTTTAGATATTGAACAACAAATACTTCCTTTATCGAGTGCGAGGATTATCAGCAGTAAAATTGATAATGCGGTTTATGATTATATTTTTAAGCATATGGGTTTTTCGCAAGCCCGGGTGTTACGAAAATACTATCAAGCCCTTATCGATACCACCAATGTTATCAGTTGGCTGCGGTGTCGCTTGTTGGAGTGGGAGCTTAGCGAATTTGCTACTATGTTCATTAAACATGGTCTTATTCCCCTTGATGTCTTTATCCAAAGTTATGCTATGAATAAAGACCAAGTGCTGCGGGTGTTTATGGATTTTTATCAGGAAAAAATCACGAAAGCCCTCAAGGCTTATTTTGAACGCCCCCATTTAAACCAAATTGAGAAACAACTTGATTTACTGGTGTTGGAATTGATGCAGGAAGAAAAAAATGAATCCTTTACCATTGGCCCAATGATTTATTACTACCTGCAAAAAGTTGCGGAGGCCAAAAATATCCGCTTGCTTTATTCAAGTGTTTATTTTGACCCCAATGATTTATTGGAATATTAAGGAGACTAGCCATGAATCAAAAAACTGAAATGGCCGCCATCGGCCTTGATGAAACGGTGTTAATTTATAATGCTCTCGGCATTAAAACCTTTGTCATCAAACAAGCCGATGAAGCCGATAATATCATTTTCAAACTAGTCAATCAAAAATTTAAAATCATCTTTGTTAGTGAAGCCATTTATTCCCACATTCCGGAAACATTAGAGAAATACCAATCGCTACCGTTTCCCATGATTCTGCCTTTGCCGATGGAACAAGCTTCGGCCGGCATCGGCTTAAAGAAAATTCAGGATAATGTGGAAAAAGCAATTGGCATTAATATCTTTTAGAAAGGGTGACGTCGATGAGTAAAAAGAATCTAAATGAAAAAGTCGGCATCATATCAAAGGTTTCCGGACCGCTGGTAGTTGCGAAAAATATGAAAGACGTGCAAATGTACGACGTCGTTCGTGTCAGTGAAAAAAAATTAATCGGTGAAGTCATTGAACTGCGTGGGGATATGGCTTCCATCCAAGTATATGAAGAAACCGCCGGCATTGGTCCTGGCGAACCGGTTTATTTTACAAACGAACCGTTGTCGGTTGAATTAGCACCGGGCTTAATTGAAGGAATTTTTGATGGTATTCAAAGACCGTTAAAACTTATCTATGATTCATCCGGCGATCGGATTCCTTTAGGAATTGATGTGCCGAAATTGGACCGAAGCAAAGTTTGGGATTTTAAACCGCTTGCCAAAGTTAAAAGCCATGTGGAAAGCGGCGACTTTTTAGGTGAAGTTGAAGAAACCACCGCCGTTATGCATAAAGTGATGGTTCCCCAAGGTGTTTCTGGTAAATTAAGCTGGATTCATTCCGGCAAGGCGACCATTATTGATGTGATTGCGAAAATCGAAACGGAACAAGGTTTGGTGGAAGTTAAAATGCTACAAACATGGCCGGTCCGTCGTGGTCGTCCCTATGCGCGGAAATTGGCTCCTGAAGCCCCGATGGTTACCGGGCAACGAGTGATTGATACTTTGTTTCCGATTGCCATTGGTGGTATTGCCGCCATCCCCGGTCCATTCGGCTCAGGGAAAACCGTTGTTCAGCATCAGTTAGCGAAATGGGCCGATGCCGACATCATTGTTTATGTCGGTTGCGGTGAACGCGGTAATGAAATGACCGACGTTTTAAATGAATTCCCGGAATTGCATGATCCTAAAACCGGCCAGACCTTGATGAAACGAACCGTCTTAATTGCCAATACTTCCAATATGCCGGTCGCTGCTCGGGAAGCCTCAATTTATACCGGAATTACGATTGCGGAATATTACCGTGATATGGGTTATCGTGTTGCCATTATGGCGGATTCGACTTCCCGATGGGCGGAAGCCTTACGCGAAATGTCCGGACGTTTAGAAGAAATGCCGGGCGAAGAAGGTTATCCCGCCTATTTGTCTTCGCGTTTAGCGGAGTTCTATGAACGAGCCGGTTTAGTTAAATGTTTAGGCCAAGAGGGTCGCACCGGGGCCATCAGTGCCATTGGTGCTGTTTCGCCTCCGGGGGGAGATACTTCCGAACCGGTTTCGCAAGGAACCTTACGGATTGTGAAAGTCTTCTGGGGTTTAAGTGCTCAGTTGGCTTATAGCCGCCATTTCCCGGCCATTGATTGGCTTAAGAGTTATTCTTTGTATGAAGATGCTTTAAATGAATATTTTGATACCGAGGTTAAAAAAGATTGGTCCGAACAAGTTAAGGAAACGAAACAAATCTTACAAGAAGAAGCACAATTACAAGAAATTGTTCGTTTAGTGGGGGTGGATTCACTGGAATTCCAAGATCGCTTGACTTTGGAATGCGCTAGAAGTATCCGTGAAGACTTTTTACATCAAATCGCTTTCCATGAAATCGATACTTACACATCCCTAAACAAACAATACGGGATGTTAAAAGCCATTTTAACATGGTATCATTTAGCAAAAAAAGGCTTGCAAGAAAATTTAAGTTTCTATAAGCTAACCGAAATGGAAGTTCTTGAACGGATTGGGCGGATGAAATATTTAAAAGAAGAGCATTTTGATGAAGAATACCAACAAATAATGAAAGCTTTAGATCAAGAATATCAAGATTTGCAAAGAGGTGATGAGTTCGATGCCTAAAGAATATAAAACCATTCGTGAAGTTGTCGGACCCTTGATGTTGGTCGATCAAGTCGAAGGTGTCAAATACGATGAATTGGTCCGCATTAAACAAGCCAACGGTGAAGAAAGAGTTGGTAAGGTTTTGGAAATCAATGAAGACAAGGCCTTAGTTCAGCTCTTTGATTCTTCTCAAGGTTTAAAAATCATCGATGCCAAAGCCATCTTTTTAGGCCATGGCATTGAATTAAAATTAGCTCCTGAAATTCTTGGTCGTGTTTTTGATGGGATGGGGAAACCGATTGACGGTGGTGGCGACATCATTCCCAAAAAAGTTTTGGATATTAACGGGACACCGCTTAACCCCGTCGCTAGAGATTATCCTAAAGAGTTTATTGAAACAGGTGTCAGTGCCATTGACGGTTTGAACACGCTTGTTCGTGGTCAAAAATTGCCGATTTTCTCGGGTTCCGGTTTACCGCACTCCCAGTTAGCCGCCCAAATTGCTCGTCAAGCTAAAGTCAAGAAAACCGATGATAAATTTGCGGTCGTGTTTGCGGCTATCGGGATTACTTTTGAGGAAGCCGATTTCTTTATTAAAGACTTTCAAAAATCCGGCTCGATTGAACGTTCCGTTCTGTTCATGAATTTAGCGAACGACCCCGCCATTGAACGAATTGCGACACCACGGATGGCGATTACCTGTGCTGAATACTTAGCCTACGAATTAGATATGCATGTTTTGGTTATTTTGACGGATATTACCAATTATGCGGAAGCCTTACGGGAAGTATCCGCTGCCAGAAAAGAAGTCCCCGGCCGTCGTGGTTATCCCGGCTATATGTATACCGACCTGGCTTCCTTATATGAACGGGCCGGACGCATTAAAGGTAAAAAAGGTTCGATTACCCAAATTCCGATTCTCACCATGCCGGAAGATGATAAAACCCATCCGATTCCCGATTTAACGGGTTATATTACGGAAGGACAAATTATTTTATCACGGGATCTTTATTTAAAAGCGATAACGCCGCCGATTGATGTTTTACCATCCCTAAGCCGTTTGAAAGACAAAGGCATTGGCGAAGGTAAGACGAGAGAAGATCACTCGGAAACGATGAACCAATTATTTGCGGCTTATGCCCGTGGTAAGGAAGCGAAGGAATTATCGACTATTTTAGGTGAAGCGGCATTATCCGATACCGATAAACTCTATAGTAAATTTGCAACGGAATTTGAACTTCGTTATGTTTCCCAAGGTTATCATACGAATCGCAGTATTGAAGAAACCTTGGATATCGGTTGGCAATTATTAACGATTTTACCGAGAACGGAATTGAAGCGAATCAGTCTCGAGAAAATTGATAAATACCTTCCGAAAGAGGTTTAACTATGGCCATTTTGCGTGTTAATCCGACCCGAATGGAATTGACTCGTTTAAAAAGACAACTTGCGACCGCTGAACGAGGACATAAACTATTAAAAGATAAACAGGATGAAATGATTCGTCAGTTCATGGAACTGATTAAAAAGAATCGCCGTTTGCGAATTGAAGTGGAAGAAGAACTGAGCCGCATCATGAAGCAATTTGGTTTAGCCAAACTGAAAATGAGCAGAATCGGGATGCTTGAAGCGATGATGATTCCTTCCCAAGCTGCGAAAATGGAAGTCGGTTCCAAATCCGTCATGAATATTAAAATTCCGACCGTTAATTACGAACCCCAAAAAGCGATTGATTTGACTTATGGCTTTGCCTTTACCCCGAGTGAACTTGATCAGGCGATTCTTGATTTATCGGGATTGTTACCAAAATTAGTGGAATTGGCACAGTTGGATAAATCATGTGATATGCTGGCTAATGAAATTGAAAAGACAAGACGCCGTGTCAATGCCATCGAATTCATTATGATTCCGGATATGGATGATTCGATTCGTTACATTCAGATGAAATTAGAGGACAATGAACGCAGTAACATTATTCGCTTAATGAAGAGCAAAGAAATAATCTTAGCGAAAGCCAATGAACAAACAAATTATTCATAATAATGAATTAGGGGAACCAAGCGGTTCCCCTCTTTAAACAAAAAAACATTGCTTTTAAATAGTAAATATGGTATTATTATTAAGTCAATAAAAGCGGATATGGCGGAATAGGCAGACGCGCTAGACTTAGAATCTAGTTCCTCGGAGTGCAGGTTCAATTCCTGTTATCCGCACCAATTTAAATTTAGACTCCCAGTGAGTCTTTTTCTTTTCAACACCTTTTTGTTTTAAAAAATGCAGACAACGGTCAAACCAAGGTTTGTTAGTGTCTGCAGGAGGTCTTATAATTTACAATGCTTACCGTTTAAATAGTGTCATCATTCCTTTTTAAGGAAGGCTTCCAATGCTTCTTTAGGCAAAGGTTTTGAATAATAATACCCTTGTATTTCATCACAATCCATGTTTTTTAGAAAATCGAGCTGCTCCTTTGTTTCTACACCTTCTGCCGTAATACTGGCCATTAGTGCTTTCGCCAAGGAAACAATGGTCTTCACAATAACGATTTTTTTCTTTTTTAAAATGATATCATCAACAATGCTTTTGTCGATTTTTATTCGATCAAAAGGCACCAGTTCTAAACGATGTAGTGATGAATAGCCTTTACCGAAATCATCGATGGCAATTCCAATCCCTAACTCTTTCAATTTAGTTAGTTTTTCAATGGTGTCCGCAAAGTTTTGCGACAAAAAGCTTTCGGTAATTTCCAGTTCAATGTATTTCGGTTCAACTTTGCTTTCCTCAATTAGTTTAATGATTTCCCGCACGAAATCGTCTTTTCGGAGTTGGACAATCGATAGATTTATAGAAAAGCGTAGGGGCGGAAAGCCCTTGGCAATGAGGCGGTTATGCTCTTGGAGCGCTTGTTCCAACACCCAAAGACCGACATCGTGGATTAACCCTGTTTGTTCAAGGATGGGGATAAAGACATCGGGCGGTATTCTTTTTTTGTCGCTATAATTCCATCTAAGCAAGGCTTCAACACCGACGGTTTTCTCTGTTTTACTGCTAATTTGCGGCTGGAACTCCAAGGAAAATTCTTCATTTTTCATTGCTTGGAAAAGTCTGTTCGTGAGTAAAGTGTTTTCCGCAATTCGACTTTTTAGTTGCTGTGAATAGAAGGCAATTTTATTGTCAGCAGTTTTCGCCATATATCCCGCCAAATCGGCATTCTGTAGAAGCGTATCAGCATCGCTTCCATCATCCGGATAAACGGCTACACCGATAATGGGAGTAACAAATAATGATTCTTCTTTTCCTCGCGGTGAGATAGGTTCGGAAAAAGCATCAACGATTTGATTTATACAAGCATTTATTTGTTCAACAGTTTCCGCAATCGGCATAATAATAATAAATTTTCCTTCAGCTATTCTGGAGAGAACACAACCTTCCTTCATTAGATTTTTAAGAATTAAGGCTGATTTTTTTACTATTTGTTCCCCAATAATGTGGCCGAAACTATCATTAATCATCCTTAGATTGTCTAACTCAACATCAAAGACCACTAATTTTTCTTGTTCTTTGCGGTTGTGGAGAAATTGCTCTAAGTTTTTCTTAAGCATATTTTTGTTCGCTAATTTTGTAGTTTCATCAAAATAAGCGAAATTATAGATTTTTTCTTCGTACAAGATTTTTTTCTTTGTATCAGCTAAGATGTTGGCAATCACTCCTAAAAAGTTGAGGTGACTTTCCTTGAGGCGTAAATTAGCTTTTCTACGATCCTCAACGACCAGCATGCCGATGACTTTGTCATCAAGTATTACGGGCAATGCATAATAAGAGAGCATTCCTCTTAATATGAAGAAATTTCTTTCTTCATTGCCTTCATCAATAGGAATACTAGTGATGTCCGTGCATCCGATGGACTGTTTTTCAGTAAGCAGTGTTTTAGCCTCGGGGAAGGCGATGGTTTTAAACTGCATACCCGGGGAAAAAGGAAATGCTTCAATAGTTCCTTCCTTGGTATGGGCATTTATAATCGAGCCCTTTTCAAAATCCTCGCTGAATTCAACCAAATATCCTTGATCAAAATCAAGCACTTCAGAAGACATTTTAAACATTTCATTAATTTTCTCTTGTGCATTTTCGTTGTTAACCGAAATAAAGTTGGAGGAAATTCTTTCAAGTGTCTCTTGTTCCTTTGCAAAGCCTTGATATCCACGCAACTTTGAAGTATACTCATTCGTTAGATATTTTACCGAATAATAAGAAATAAGAATGATGAAAATCCTCGTTAAATACTCATTTTCGTCAATAATGACATTGGCTATTGGCATATCTATCCAAAAAAAGATTTGTAGTACGATACAAAACAAGATATAGAAAAGGGCATGAAATCGGCTTTCAAGAATAACGGTCGCCATAAGAAAGATGATATACGCTGACCAAACGGTTATTGTTGCCATATTGGCTTTTAGTAGCATTAAAAAGAACATGCCGATGCAGCACAGGATTAAGAAAATGGTATTTTGAGTAGAATGGTTTTTTGTTATCCGTGGTAAAAATATTAAAAACACGCCAATTGAAAAAATAATTAACGCAAGGAAAAGTTGCGTTTTCATTGGCTCGTTGATGCCAAAATAGCCAATTAAAAAAGATACTGCTGAACCGACCATAAAGATAACGGCGGTTGATTGAAACAAACGCAAGCGGTCTTTGTTTAGATCATAATCGGATTTGGGGAATAATACTACGGTTTTGCTTCTTTCAAGAAGTAAACCGAATTTTTTCAATGATAAAAACAAAAACAGAATCGGACCTATCAAAAAGATAATGGTAATTTTTGGGAAAAGTCCTATCCCGAAAAGGTCGGGTAAAATATCGATTAGAACACCAATACAAAAGGAGATGATCATTGATATGAGAAAATATGTCGCTTGCCGTCTCATAATCGTATGAGGTTCAAGTTTTTTCCACCAACGAATAAGGATTAAAGTGCCAATACTTGCATAAATTAGGTAGTATAATACCAACCAAATTCTGCCCCAATTCATTGGCGCCATATTGATCCACCCGTATTTACTCGGCTCCATTTGGTATGTTTCCTTTACTAACAAACCAAAGGGCGCAAACAAAATAATGTTTATCAATGCTGGCAAATAAATGAGCGCAATAATCAGGCGCTTATTTTGGGAGTGACTTTGAGTTTTGGTTAACACCAATATAAATTGAAGGAACAAACTAAAAAAAACCCCTGAACCGAAAACGGAGGTAGCCTTCCAAAAAGCACTTTTTTCCGCTGTCGATGCCGAGTTGGCAATGGAATATGTAAATGCCCAAACCATCATTGAGATTGTTAAGTATAAAAACATTTTGTTGGTCCGACTTTTTCTATTGGTGATGATGGCATATATACCAAAAAACAAGTAGAAGCAACTACAAACGTATAATATTATGGACAGAAAAAGCGCATATTCCATAATGTTCTCCTTTCGCAAAAGTAGTTTTTGATTTTTTTAGCACAGATAATTTGCCTAGAAAGATTCACATTGTCGTTTCGTTTTTGTAAAGACGCTATGTTTTTTCTTTATTGATTAATTCTAACATGTTTTGATAAAAAATCAAAGATATTTTAAATATTGTAAAAGGAAAGCGATAAATAAAGTTAAGGCTTTTTCTTAACAAATATTTCATAAAATGATACAATGTGGAGGGTGAAAAAGATGAATCCATTAAGATATTCCAAACAATTATCTGTTTCCTATACTTTAGGAGCAAGCTTAACGATTGAGCTGTTGCAAACCAAACCCCAATTGCTTAAGCATATTTATGTTCATACTGACACCGAACGCAATGATACTTATTGGTTGATTGCGAAAATGTGTACTCGTTACCAAATTCCCATGAGTCAAAACAATAAAGCTTTTAATATTCTTTCCAATAAGGAAAATGTTTATTATATTGGCGAATTTACTAAATTTCGTTCCAACTTAGAAGCATCAGCTAACCATGTAGTTTTAGTCAATCCCGCCAATGCCGGCAATTTAGGAACCATTATCCGGACAATGGTTGGTTTTAATATGTTTAATTTAGCCATCATCACTCCCAGTGTTGATTTGTTTGATCCCAAGGTTGTACGCGCTTCCATGGGTTCTTTTTTCCATCTTCAGTTTGCCCTTTTCACAAGCTTTCAAGATTATTTAAAAGCTTTTTCTCACCATCCTTATTGCTTTATGCTGAAAGGAAAAAATGCTTTATCGCAACTTGTACTTAAACAACCCTATGCTTTGGTTTTTGGGAATGAAGCCAGCGGCTTAAGTGATGATTTTTTAGAAGTCGGTGAAAGCATTAAAATCAATCACAGTTCGTTAATTGACAGTTTGAATTTACCGATGGCGGTGGGCATTGCTCTTTATGAAACAACAAAAAACAATTTCTAAACGAAGGGAGTTTTAGGACATAATTTATCTGTTAACCTTGCATTTTGTTGGCTTTTCTTGTATAATATAACATAGTCAAATGACTAGGATTGGTCTCATGGTGTAGTGGTTAACATGCCAGTCTGTCACACTGGAGATCGCGGGTTCAAGTCCCGTTGAGACCGCCAGATGCGCCCATAGCTCAGCTGGATAGAGTACCTGACTACGAATCAGGTGGTCGGAGGTTCGAATCCTCTTGGGCGTGCCAGTAAATTTTTGAGTTAGCAAATTCGCTAACTTTTTTTATTGTTTGGGTTTTTCATCTTCAAGGTATCTTTCTTATGCCTTAAATTGGTGTTAAGATTTTTCAATGCAACAAATTAATTTTAATTGACATCAAATATCGAAGCCTTTATAATGATATGGAATGATTATTCATTGCAAGCCTTTTAAAAACAAATGTATCAAAATGAGATTGGATAAAAAAAGAGGGAATTTTATATTGGGAAGGAGAGAAAACATGGAAGAACAAAGAATTAAAGACGGAATGAAAGAATGTATGGTTTGTCATAATTTTACTTTGCCAAAAAAAAGCAAGTTTGAAATTTGTGAAATTTGTAAATGGCAAAATGATGAAGTTGCCCATGATAACCCCGATGAACCAAGCGGCGGACCAAACGAAATGAGTCTTAACGAAGCTCGTAAGGCTTGGCGTGAAGGACGACCTATTAAATAATTTACAACATAATTAAGTCATAGCGCCTTTTAAGGTGCTTTTCTTATAACAAGCCCATTATTTAATCTTTTTCTTGGGTGGATTAGGAAATTTTAAGGTAGCAAATTCGCTAACTTTTTTATTGCTTGGGTTTTTTATCTAATTATGATAGAATACTTGCGGGGGAAATAGCGAGGAAAAGTATGAAAGAAATTGGGATTTTGGCTCTATGCCTAATAGTAATTTTTCTGGTTGGATGTCAATCCGAAACGCCGAAAGCGGAAGTTGATTTACTGATTGAAGCACTACCGGAAGTGTCCGACTTAACCATCTATCATCAACATCAAATAACAATGATTCGAGAAAAAATTGATGAACTCGATGATAAGGAACGAGCCCTTGTTTTGGAAGCAAATTTACTTAGGTTTTATGAATTGGAAACAAGGATGGCTGTTATTGTTTTGGAAGAAGAAAATAAATCAATTGCCCTCAATATTTCCGTTTTAATCGCCTCATTGCCCACAGTGGATAATTTCACCAATAATGACGAAAAAACGATTGAGGCGATAGATAGAAGCCTTGATTCGATAAATAGCGACTATCTTTATTTAATTGACCAATCTTTGCTGGACCAATATGAACTTTTTAAAACAACTTTGAAAAACTACCAATTAGACTTGGCTGCCGCCAAAGAAGTTAATCAATTGCTCTTAAATCTCCCTACGCTTGATGATTTTACCTTGGATTATCAATCCCTTATTATTGAAATTGATCAACGATATCTTAAGCTTACTCCTAGCCAAAAACAGTTGGTAAATGGGGAAATTCTCTTGCTTCCCTATTACCAAGATAAAATAGCGATGTTGCTCTACCTTCATCAAGAAGAACAAGAAGAACTGAGCTTTATTGAGTTATCGTCTTTACTTGACGAATTAAACAATCAAGAAGTAGAGGACGATGTGGAATTGCCGGTGGCTTATCAACAAGGGTCGGTGCAATTAACTATTAATTGGCAATCCAATTCGGCAGCTATTAGTAGTGCTGGAGTGGTCAAACGAGGTTTATTAAATACGAATGTTACTTTAACAGCAAAGGTTCAAGGTGAAATCATTGATAAAACGATTACTATCAATTTGGTGGTCCGCGGAACAAGGGTGGTCGATATGCCAACAATCAATCCCAACAAGAAACTAACTTTTGCTTATTTTCGCAATCCCGCCTATGGCACTAATTTAATGGAACGGGATTATATGAAAATCGATGTTTTAAACTATGCTTTCGGTAAAATCGTGAATGGTGAATTGAGCGTTTCCCATTTATCAAATCTCGAAAAAGTTTTGAAAATCCGTGAAAAAGGTGTTCGGGTTGTCGTTGTCATCGATGGGGTGTCAACAGAAACGGTTAAAGCTTTTGTTTTGGCCGCCAGCACTTTAGAAAACCGGCAAAAATTAGCCAATTCGATTGCCAATGTGTTGGAACAGTATCAGTTTGACGGTGTCGATTTGGATTGGGAATTCCCAAGCGGGACGACGCAAAAAAATAATTTCACATTATTGGTGAAAGAAATTAGGGAGGCCCTTGATCGTTCATCCCGAGATCTTATTTTAAGTGCGGCGGTTATTTCCGGAAGTTATAGCTCTCATTATGATTTGGTGGAACTCAATAAATATCTCGATTATTTACATATCATGACCTATGGAATGAGTGGAAGTTATGTTGCGAAACATCAGTCGGCTTTAATTAGGTCAACTTATGCCCCCTATGCGATAGCCTCTTCCGTTGAGATGTATGCCAATGGTGGCATTGACTTAAATAAAATTGTCTTTGGCATCCCGTTTTATGTGAAGATTGGCGATGTCGCTGGTAATCCGACGAATGTTTTAGGCGCCTCATTGACAAACCCTATTTCCATCAGCAATAATTTATTTATGCGGGACTATTATAATAAAAATGGGATGGTGGAATATTATGATGCGGAAGCCAAGGTCTTTTATTCCTACAACGGGACTAAATTTGCTTCATATGATAATCCGACATCCATCCGTTATAAATGTGAATATGCGATTGAAAAAGGCATCGCTGGGGTAATGTTTTGGGACTATGGTCATGACCAAGAAGGCGGGACTTTGCTTGATGCGATTTACCAACAATTCAAACTAAAATAGATGGAAATTATAAATCAGGCTGCTTTTTGGCAGCCTGATTGGTGCTTTTAAAACTTTCTTTTTCGTTGACATTGCCGGGGAAATATTATATAATACTTTAGCGTGAGAAATCACCCTCTTAACAAACTTTTTTTTGTTAAGCTGATTATCGGGAAATAGCTCAGCTTGGTAGAGCGCTTGGTTTGGGACCAAGATGTCGCAGGTTCAAATCCTGTTTTCCCGACCATTTTGCAGGTGTAGTTCAATGGCAGAACATCAGCCTTCCAAGCTGACCATGCGGGTTCGATTCCCGTCACCTGCTCCAATTTGATTTTGTATTAGTATTAAATATAATTGGAATTATGGCTTAATAAAGCCATTTATTTTTTAATAATGAGTTTATCAAGGTTGTAAAATTACTTCCAAGATAGACTTTTTTACTTTTATACCTAAAATCCCATTCAAATTATACACATATGATAAAGGCAAAATAAGGCCAATAACCACTGATTTTGAAGCGTTATTGACCTTTTTTAATATTCTCTTGTTTTTTTAAATTAATACCTGTATGGAGATTCTACTTATGTTGTTGATTGTAAAAGTCAAAAACCCTAATGGAACTACTTACCTTTACGAAAATATCACTAAATGAAATAAAGAAACAAAGAGATATGAATATAAGAGAACATGTATTGGAAAAATCACTCCTGCCGGGGAAGAAATAAGATATGCTTCAAAACCAATATCAATACCGACTCCTAAACTTTCTAAATCATATGACAATATCTATTTCTTAGATCAACTAGCAGAAACGATAGAGCTTAAAGATATCTTAATGACTCTATTTAATGATGATTATGGAACCATCCTCAAAATAGATTTAACTAGCCAATATATTTCTTCTTTTCTCAAGACAATTACAGAAGAAAAAGTATTAGCCTTCTTTAAAAAATGGGTATCAAAAAGATTGGAACACGAATACATCGCTTTTGATATAACATCAATTTCATCTTACTCTGAACTAATAGATATCGTCGAATTAGGTTACAATCGAGATAGAGAAAAACTCCCCCAAATTAATCTAGGAATGTTCTTTGGGGAAGAATCAATGCTTCCCATCTTTTATAACCTTTATCCCGGTAGTATTAAAGATGTGAAAACATTAAGTAATATTCTTACTTATTGTGATGTTTTAAAAATAAAGAAGATTAAGTTTGTCATGGATAAGGGCTTCTATAGTGATTCTAATATTACCCAAATGCTACAAGCAAACAAGAAGTTTACGATATCCATTCCCTTTAAGAGTGCGATTGCTACATCAAAAGTAAAACAGTTTAAAGATTCCATTAAACTACCATCAAAATGTATCGCCATGAATGAATTAATCTATGGGAAAATGACTAAAGACACATGGGAATATCTTGATGATAAAGGCGAACAACAGCAAGCGCCAGTCTATTATCATATCATGTATGATGATGATAAACGAAATGAAATTGAGAATCGAATCATGACTAGAGTCCAAAAGCAAAGAAAAGAGTTTAATGATTATATCAATAAATATCAACGACTACCGAAAGATATTGAACAATATGAACACTATTTTGAAATAAAACAAAATAATGGCACTATCATATGCACCCTTAAAGATGAAGTCATATTAGATGAAATGAAGAATGAAGGTTTCATAGTTGTCATTAGTAATGATTTAACGAATGTAAGCGATGTTTTTCATACTTATCGAAGAAAATGTTTATTGCCTTAATAATGAAAACTCATATCTTTAATACTATTGTTAAGAACGGATCAATCTGTAAATATTCCGTAAATGAAAACATCAGCGAGATGCAAAAAATATCTTTTGTTAAATTTAGTGATGAGTTAGCAATGTTAACAGAAATATCAGGAACACAAAGAAAAATATTTAAAGCATTCAATATGAAAGAACCGAAAATGTAAAAAGGAGCAAACTACTCCTTTTATACGTGTATAATTTTAATGGGATTTTAGGTTTAAACAATAAACTCAATTAAATTGGTGAATATGCTTTCTTTTCATGTAATGGTTTAACCAAAATTGTAATTCCAGAAAGTGTAGTTAGTATGAGTTACTATGTGTTTAGAGATTGTTATAGTATAAAAATTTATGCTAAGGCCGCTACACAACCATATAATTGGCACCAACTTGGAATTATAATGACCGCCCAGTTTATTGGTATAGCGAAACTCCAATTTATGATGGAGCCCATTGGCATTATGTTGATGGAGTCCCAACCGTATGGGTTGAATAACGAAATAAAACAAAAAATTATTATCTTAAAATTAGTCATAAATAAAATATATAATTTTGTAAAGAACTCTATGACTTAAAAAATCAATTTAAAAATGCGAAATTATCATCTGTTTTGATAATTTCGCATTTTTATTTTTTTGAACAATTTTGAGTTATTTTCAAAAAGAGATAAGTTTAGATTTAATACCGAATGCGTCAAAAATTAACCGATTACTCAAATTGAATTGATTGTTAAGAAAAGATAAAATAAAATAATGTTGTAACTGAATAAAAGTGGGGATTCTTATTTTCCCAAAAGTAGAAACACTTATCGTGACATTGATAAACTCAAGGAGCGTTAATTAATTTAGTTTCGAAAGTGAGGCACTAAACCAATTAAGGGAAGGTTAAAAGGAGGGAAACAACGAAAATGAAAAAGAAATTAATTATAAGAATAGTTGCTGGTTTTATTGTTGGATCCTTTGTCGGAAATCTAATCACTTTTTTGGTTAATCTCGGCTATGGGGAGGGGTTAAGTATCGTTTCACCCCATCAAATCGAGGCAATCGGACTAGTTTTAGCGATAGTTCTTCAATCGTTATTTTCAGGCTTACTTGGGGTAGTGAGTATCGGTGGTATTTGTTTTTATGATATTGAATCATGGAGTTTGTTAAAAGCGACAATCGCTCATTCGGTATCGGTAATGATTGGGTTTATTATTGTGTTTATGGTATTACAATGGGTCCCTTTCACATTGGTTAGTTGTTTGGTTATTGCCGCTAGCGTTCTTATCATTTATGCCTTAATATGGTTAATAATGTATTTAATTTGGAAAAAAGAAGTTGAAAAAATGAATAAAGATTTAGAAATTTATCAAGCAAGAGAGTCGAAAGAATAAATTTCATTTAATAATTTATCGTTTTAAAAATAAACAATATAAAAATGGGAGGATAATAAGATGAGAAATTTATGGAAACTAGCAATTATTTTATTTGCGGCATGCTTTTTATCTAGTTGTAACCGCTTAGAAGAATTAAAAACTTCACTTGAAAATAATGAAGTAACTATCGAAGTAGGAAAAGAAGTTAATGTTGAAGTATTTGCTAAAGAAGGCTTTGATGTAACTTGGGAAGTTGAAGATCCTAGTATTGTTACGGTTGAAAACGGAGTATTTCATGCTGTAAGTGAAGGGGTCACTTATGTTTTAGTTAAAAGCGGAGATTTAGAAACTAAAATTAAAGTTATGGTAGTTCTTGAAGCAGAAGAAGAGACATTTACTATTACTTGGCTAGATCGTGACGAGACAGTTTTAGAAGTTGATGAAAATGTCCCGAAGGGGGTAATGCCAACCTTTGACAGAAGAATTCCATCACATGAGGGCTTAGAATTTAAAGGTTGGGATCCTGAAGTTGTCCCAGTTGTTGGTGATGCAACATATACGGCTACATATAAAGCGGACCAACCTACCTATACAATTACTTGGAAACACTCAGATGGTTACACTATAACAACCACTGTTGTTTACGGGACCCAAATGCCAGTTTATTCGGGGCCGGTTCCAACGAAAGAATCAGATGTTTATTATGACTATATCTTTATTGGTTGGTCGCCAAAATTAGAACCAGCTAACCATATAAGAACTTACACGGCCCAATTTGCAGGGATTAAAAGAAAGTATACGGTAACTTGGATTGATACAGCGATATTTAATCCTACTACCAATAGTTATACGGTACTTTACACCGAAGAGGTTGAAGCTGGGACTACTCCAATTTATTCTGGCCCAGAGCCAAATAAACCAGATAGCGTTGACTGGGGATATAAATACATTTTTGAAGGATGGGATCCAGTGCCAGACCACCTCACTAAAGATATGGAGTTTAAGACTGTCTATAAGAGGGCTTATGATTGCGTATGGTACAACTGGTATAATGAACCAGAAGTTTTAAAACAAGAAAGATATAAAATGGAAGAATACATTAGACCAAGCGGTTATAAAGACGTTAGAATTCCTGATGAAACTCCTTATGAAGGAGAAACACCAAGAATTTTTGATGATTACGGTTATTCGTATGAATTTTTAGGATGGTTTTCAAATGATGAGTCTCGTTCATGGAATGATCTTCCTATGACTAAAACCCTAGAACGTGAGTATTTAGCCACTTATCAATGTATACCACTTGAAGATAATCCAAATCAAGTTGATAAGTTTACTTACCGAATTTATGATGATTTTTATTATCCGGCTTGTATTATTACTGGATATACCGGAGATGATATGACTGATCTATATATCCCAACTTGGATTGATGGATATATGGTGATCGGGATTGGAAGGGATGCGTTCAGGGATAATAATAAAATTATAAATTTATATATTGGCGATAATGTTAGACGGCTTGGATATAATACCTTTTCGGGATGTAACAACTTATCATCTATCATGTTTGGGTTAAACATGACTTATTTAGGTGAAGATATGTTTGAAAATTGTACATCTTTAAATCGAGTCGATATCCCAGAACAAATCACTGAGATTGGATATGGTTGTTTTAGTGGATGTACAAGTTTAATGGCAGTCACTTTACCAGATAATTTAGAAACAATCGAAAGTGGAGCCTTTAGTGGTTGTGAGTGGTTAACTGAAATTACGATTCCTGATAAAGTTAAATGGGTTAAAGGATTTAGTGATTGTATTAGACTTCATACGGTTAATCTTGGTGCTGGAGTTATTGGAATTGCCGCTAGTTGTTTTAATGGGGATATAGCACTTCAACATATCAACTTAGATGAATTCAACTTAGAACATATTAGTGATTATGCATTTAAAGGGTGTGAAGCATTAGTAACTCTTAGAATGCCAGATTCACTGAAGACGATTGGGAAAAAGGCATTTGAAAATTGCACTGGTTTATTATTAGTTAGTTTTTTTGGTGATAACCCACAACTAGAATCGATTAATGAATGGGCATTTTTAGGATGTTCGAGTCTAATGGGGTTAAGTATTCCAGCAAGTGTGACCTATATTGGAGAAGGAATTGTCGGTGATTGTGAACACCTTTATTCGTTAGAAGTGATGCCGGGCAATCAAAAATATATGTCAAAAAGTAATATGATTATTGATATTGAAAACCAAAAGATTATTGCTGGATGTAATGGTTCGGGTTCAATACCAACTGATTCCACTATTACGGTAATTGGTTCAAGTGCTTTTTATAAGACGAAAAAATTTAATCTTAATAAAACTTTAATTATTCCAGATAATATTAAAAAAATCGAATCTTATGCCTTCTATCAATGTCTTGGTCTTCCATCACTTGATCCAACAACAGTCCATTTTACCGACCACGACCGACATTATGAACATTGTCCAAAATCGGTCTTTGTCCCTAGTTCGGTAGAAGTCATTCAATCAGGCGCATTTTATCTTGATTACACTCCAGAACAAGGACAGTGGAAAAGATATTATTGTATCTATGTCGATAAATGTGTTGATTATACAATTCGCACCGGAGCTGAATGCCCTGAAGGTCTTGCCTATGCTTTCCCACAATATTCAGGTGGATTCTATAAACAAGTATTTGCGATAAACTGTACAGTCCATTACCATTATGAAGGAGATCCAGCTAATTATCCTCGTGGCGTTTTAGGAACTGCCTATGGATATTGGCATGGTAATCATGTTCTTTGGACATTTGATGAATGCCATCCATGAACTCCAGATGAAGAGGAATAATCTTGGATTAAAGTTTGATTCTTAAATTTAGCGATTAAAGATTTATGATTGACAAATGCGTTAAAAAACAACTGATTGCGCATTTGGATTTGATTATTTAAAAACACAAAAATGTAATAAAAGCGATTGAAGTATTTTTAAATTTAAGTTTATTAAAATTGAGATAAAATTCAATTAAAAAAGTTATAAAGGGAGGAAAAAAATATGAAAAGAATAGCGATATTTTTAGTAATTATATTGTCAGCGTTCTTTTTGAGTAGTTGTAGTGAAAAGGAAAGAACGATTAATATTAATTTACCTGAAGGGATTTATCTTGCTGATGAAAATTTAAATGTTAAAAAATTGACTATAGATAGTGAAGTTGAATTTTTAGTTGATCCACCAGTAGGAAAAGAGTTAGAAAAACTTATGATTAATGGAGTCGATAAAACCTTGATGGTAATTGATGGTAAATTTAAAATCAAAATTACTGAAGGTTTGACGATCTCAGCGATATATAAAAATAAAGTAATAATTAATCCTAATAAGTATACTGTAACTTTAGGTGAAAGGTTATCAGCTGATAAAAATTTGACTGATCTACCACATGGAACAGCGCTATTTATTCGAATTAGTGTGCCAACAAATCAAGAAATTAATAAATTTACAGTTGATGGTGAAGTTATTGATTTAGAAGGGAATGAATACTATCGATTAATTGTTACGAGTAACCACGATGTTAAAGTCACATTCAAAGATCTTGGTTCAGAAGAACCGGATAAATACACTGTGACTTGGAAAAATGATGATGGAACAGTATTAGAAGTTGATGTTGATGTGGCCAAAGGAACGATGCCATCTTATGATGGTGCTGAACCTACAAAAGAGGCAACGGCTAATCATACATATGAATTTAGTGGATGGTCACCACAATTAGCTCCAGTTGCCAAAAATATAGAATATACTGCGACATTTACTAGTATTGAAATATCTCACGATAATTTTATTTTTGTTGATAAAGGTGATGGCGGATATTCACTTCAAAAATATTTAGGTAATCAAGAGAATGTGGTAATTCCTGCTAAATATGAAGGAAAACCAGTAGTTTCAATCGAACAATGGGCGTTCTTTAAAATTGAAGCCATGAAATCAGTCGTTATTCCTGAAAGTGTGCTTTATATTAGAGAAGATGCGTTTTCCACATGCGAAGCCTTAGAAACGGTTACTGTTGGGAAAAATGTAAAATCAATTGAACTTCACGCTTTTTTTGGGTGTACATCATTGAAATCAATTAATCTCCCTGAAGGTCTTACTTCCCTTGGACCACAAATCTTTTTTGAATGTACGTCATTAAAGTCAATTAGTTTGCCAGATAGCATTGAAAGTGTTGGAAGTGCGTTGTTTGAGGAAACCGAATTTAATGGGTATACCGAATATGAAAATGGGAAATATTTAGGAAATGAAGGTAATCCACATTTAGTTTTTATTGAAATGATCGACGGTACCGCAACAACAATTTCAATTCATAATAATTGTAAGTTAATTGCTAATACTGCCTTTGAAAACAAGGTGATTGAAACGATTAATTTTGGTAGTAGAGTTCAAATAATTGGCGCCAGCGCCTTTAGAAGATGTTCATCATTATCTGAAATAGCTATTCCTAATAGTGTTAGTAAAATTGGAAATGCCGCTTTTAGAAATTCATCAATAACTAAAGTTAATATGGGCAGCAACGTTAAATATATTGGTTCTAACGCTTTTGAAAATTGTACATCATTGACAACTATTTCACTTCCTAACGATATTGAATTTATCGGTAGTTATGCCTTTGACTATTGTAATGCGTTAATTAGAACCGATTATGAAAATTGTTCATATTTAGGTAATAGTGATAATCCATATTTGTTTTTAGAAAAAGCTAACAATACTTCAATTAATAGCGTTACAATTCATAAAGATACGAAAATAATTGGTAGTGTCGCTTTTAATGGTTGTACCAATTTAACAACCATTACTATTCCGAAAAATGTTATAAATATCGGAAATAATGTTTTCTATAATTGTAAAAACTTAACCGAAATTATCGTTGATGCTAATAATGTTACTTACGCGGCGCCAAATCAAACGTGTATCATTGAAAAAGCTAGTCAAACTCTTGTGGTCGGACTTGGCAATACAATCATCCCTGAGGGGGTAACTAGTATTGGCGAATATGCGTTTTATAGTTGCGATCAATTAAAATCGTTAACAATTCCTAATGGTGTTACATCGATTGCTGAAAGTGCCTTTATGTATTGTATGTATTTAGAATCAATTACGATTCCAAATAGTGTTATTAGTATTGGTGAATATGCATTTTCGGATTGTTATAATTTAAAGGCAATAACAATTCCAAATAGTCTTGTTTCAATTAAACAATCAACCTTTAATCGCTGTTATAAAGTTACATCATTAATAATTCCGGATTCAGTTGTCTATATTGGCTATTCGGCATTTTATGGCTGTGAAATGATTGAAAATCTGACCATTGGCAACAATGTGGTAGTAATTAGTGAATTAGCTTTTACGAATTGTAGCGCCTTAACCGAAATTGTAATTCCTAATAATGTCAAAGTAATTAGCGGCCAATCATTTAGTGGATGTGAAAAAGTTACATCAATTTCAATTGGTAGTGGTGTAAAAATAATTGGAATATTGCCATTTGATTCATGCGATGAAGCAACAATTATAATCGATAATGAAAACGAAGTTTATGATTCAAGAGATAATTGTAGCGCAATAATCGAAACCAAAACCAACACCTTAATTTTTGGAAATAAAAAGACAATAATTCCTAATAGCGTGACTGCAATTGGTGATTATGCATTTTATTATAGTTTAGGAATTGAAAATATTGAACTTTCTGATAACATAAAATCAATTGGTAGATATGCCTTCTATCGTTCTAATATACAAACAATAATTTTGAGAAATGGGCTTGAATCGATAGGTGACAGAGCCTTCTATAGATGCCAAAATTTAAATACTATTATTATTCCAAGCAGTGTTACTATTATTGGCGAAGATTCTTTTTATAATTGCAAAAATCTTCAAATTTACGCTGAAGCTACTAGTCAACCAGATAGTTGGCATGAAGACTGGAATTCAAGCAATTGTCCAGTTTATTGGTATAGTGAAACTTCTAACGTTGATGGTAAACATTGGCGTTATGTCAACGGCACCCCAACAGTTTGGATCATTTAAAATAATACCAAAATGAGTCTTTTATAATTGTTTTCATAAAAATTGATTAATAGTGAGTTAAGTTGAGATATATAATTATAATTACAAAATTTTTCAAATAATTTATATAAATAAGCGAAGTTATCAGTTTGTTGATAATTTCGCTTTTTTCAAACAATTAGTAAATCAAAAAAGTTATTAATGTTATTAATAAAGAAAAGGTGAATTGAAAAAGTAACTGCCCTGTTATTGAAATTACCTTTTTTGACATAGTATTTGCTTTATAAAAAGAAGGAAAAAATAAAATTCAAATAATTCACTTGTATTTAATATTAAAAATTGGTAAATTATTGGTGAGAAATTAATATTTTTGAGGCATACTATAAACATAATGGAAGCTTTAGATGATCAAGAATATGAAGGTAATTTATTATATTTATTAAAAGCTTCTTTGGATTTTGTAAAAAGAAATAATAGGAAGATGTGGAAGAAAGGCCCTGTATATAGAGTTGAGTATCCGGACTATCCAGAAAGAGTGGTTCAAGAAGCGATAGTAAACGCACTAGTACATAGAGACTATACTATTATAGGTAGTGAAGTTCATGGATAGGCTACAATAATTAAAGCAGTTTATATATAGAGACTAGTCATGTTATAATGAATTAAACCAACAACTTTAGGGAGAGGTAAATTATTATGAAAAACTATATGAATATTCAATTGCCCTTGGTGTATATGAAAAAATTAGATATTTAATAGAAATAAGGTAACAAATATTCTATTGAATTATATGATAAAATTATAATGAGGTGTTAATTTATGAAAAATAATAATTTAATAATATATCAAGATGATAATGGTGTAACCAAAATATCTGTGCGTTTTTTTGAAGATGACATTTGGGTTACACAGCAACAATTAGCAGAATTATATGACACTACAAAACAAAATATTAGTCAGCATATAGAAGGTATATATAGAGATGAAGAACTTGAAAAAAAGTCAACTGTCAAGGATTTCTTGACAGTTCGATTAGAAGGGACAAGAGAGGTAAAAAGAAACATTTCTCATTATAATTTAGATATGGTTATTGCATTAGGCTATCGTGTACAATCTCAAGTAGCTACTCGTTTTCGCCGTTGGGCAACCGAGAGATTACACGAATATATTCAAAAAGGATTTACTCTTGATGATGAAAGACTAAAACAAGGAGGCTCTCGCTACTTTCGTGAACTTTTACAACGTATCAGAGACATTCGTTCTTCAGAGAGAAACTTCTATCAACAAGTAACCGATATATATGCAACATCCATTGATTATGATCCTAGATCAGATCTAACAAAAGCCTTTTTTGCCACCGTGCAAAATAAACTTCATTATGCAGTACATGAACATACTGCAGCAGAAGTTATTTATGATAGAGTTGATAATGAAAAAACATTTGTTGGTATGACAAATTTTAAAGGTGACTATATTACTAAAGACGATGTTAAGATTGCTAAAAATTATTTATCAGAAACAGAATTACAACGCTTAAATTTATTAGTTGCTCAGTTCTTGGATTTTGCAGAATTACAAGCTTTAGAACAATTACCTATGACTATGCAAAATTGGATAGATGCCCTTGATAATCAAATCATATCAAACAAAAGAAAACTATTAGAAGGCAAAGGCAACATAAGCCATAAACAAGCAATAGAGAAAGCAGAAAAAGAATTTGAAATATATCGCAAAAGAGAAATGAAAAAACTTGAAAGTGATTTTGATAAAGCAGTAAGACTATTACAAGAACAATACGAAGCAAATAAAAAAGATAAATAACCATATGTTAATTATTAAAAAAAGATTTTAAAATATAATAATGTCACTTTGAATGTCACTTCGATGTTGCTTTGATGTCACTTTGAAATCAATTTATGATATTTTAAATTTACTTCTTAATAGAATTTTTTAAACAAATATATTGATTATGAATGTTAACACAAGGGGTGGTCAATTTCAAATCGCTGTTTTCCTTAAAATCTGGTCAATTTCCGTTTACTATAAACACCTTTTATACGTGTATAATTTTAATGAGATTTTAGGTTGATAGTAAAATATGATACCTCTTTGACAAACTTATTATTATATAGTAAAATAATATTGAATATTTTTTCAATTATTGAAAAAAAATGAAATGGTGATACAATGTATATTAAAAGAGATGAATATTTAAAAAAGTTAATATCTAGTAAACACAATAAATTAATAAAAGTTATTACAGGTGTTAGAAGATGTGGAAAATCGTTTTTATTAAATGAAATTTTTTATAATTATTTAATAGAGAGTGGTGTTAGAGAAAATCACATTATTAGAGTCTCTCTAGAAACGATTGAAAACAAACATTTAAGAGATGCGCTTACTTTAAATAATTTTATTAAGTCTCAAATCAAAGATAATAATATGTATTATATTATTTTAGATGAGATTCAATTAGTGGATGAGTTTGTAGATTTATTGAATGGTTTTATTAGTATTAAAAACTTTGATGTTTATGTTACGGGTTCTAATTCTAAGTTTCTATCTTCGGATATTGTTACTGAATTTAGAGGTCGTGGATATCAAATTCATGTTTCACCATTAAGTTTTTATGAATTTTATAACTATAAGGAATTAGATTTTGAAACTGCTTTATCTGAGTATTTGCATTATGGTGGACTCCCAAATATAGCAGAAATGAAAACTCCAGAAGAAAAAGAGAATTTCTTAAAAAACTTAAATGATACTATTTATTTAAAGGATATAATTGAAAGAAATAATGTTATTAATCAAAAAGAAATAGGAGAACTATTTAGTATTGTTGCTTCCTATATAGGCAGATTAACAAATCCTAAAAAACTTTCAAACTCCTTTAAGAGTGTATCTAATATTACTTTATCACCTAACACTATTAGTAAATATTTAGATTATTTTTTAGATTCTTTTTTAATCTCTAAAAGCTTACGTTATGATTTAAAAGGGAAAAAATATATTAATACCCCATTTAAACTTTATTTTACGGATCTTGGTTTAAGAAATGCAAGACTAGGTTTTAGACAATATGAAGAGCCTCAGCTAATGGAAAACTTAATTTATAATGAATTAATTATTAGAGGCTTTAATGTTGATGTTGGAATAGTTGAGATAAATGAGAAAAAAGATGGTAAGTATATTAAAAAACAACTAGAAATCGACTTTGTAGCAAGAAAAGGCAGGAAACAGTTCTATTTACAATCATCATACATCATTTATGACAGTCAAAAACATAATCAAGAAATTAGACCTCTTATAAATGTTAATGATTCTTTCAAGAAAATATTAATTGTAAAAGATAAGACTTTAATAAGAAATGATGATTACGGAATAATTACTATGGGTTTAAAAGATTTTTTATTAAATAAAGACATTTTAGAAACTGTGTATTGATTTTAATAACTAATCATCATCAATTTTAAAAGATGCATTAGTGTCTAATTATATTATGCGAATGAATGGGCATAAACCCATTGGTTTTAGTGACTAAATGAAAGGAAGATAATCGGTAAAAATTGGCGCTTGTTAGTTATTAATTAGGGGGAACACATTTCCCCCAATCCCCCCATTGGTGAAATTAACTTTGTCTTTTTTGGTGAATTTAACATTGACTTTAATAAATGTTAGAGCTTTACACAGTTGGAACGGAAAAAGCAATCCCTTTAAGGTAAAACTTGGCTCCAAACTTATCTTTGATTAGTAAGATGATAAAAATGGCTTTATAAAGCCAAAAATGAAAATAAAAATAGAAACTGTTTTAGATAAAATTGCATATCTGAAGCAGTTTTTTTATGCATTTAGCTCCTTACGTGGTAGGAAGTCGAACTCTATGAAAATTCTTTATGCGGTAGGGAGTCGAACTCTTTTTGTTTAACATATTTTAAAAAAGTACTCCTTGCCATATTAAGTTTTTTTGCAGCTTCATTAGATGTTATTTCTCTATTTATATATGAATTAGCAACTTCATTAAAATTTTCTGGTAAGACATATCTTGGGCGTCCCATGTGTACGCCTCTTTCTTTTGCAAGCCTTATGCCTTCAGCTTGTCTTTGCTTAATATTTTCTCTTTCTGTTTCAGCAACGAAGGAAAGTATTTGTAAGACAATATCACTTATGAATTTACCTATTAAATTTGTCGCATCATTTCTTGTATCTAAAAGTGGCATATCAATTACTAAAATATCAGCTTCAATAATTTTAGTAATATAATGCCACTCCTCAATTATCATATTATAATCTCTGCCTAAACGATCAATTGATTTTATTATTAATAGATCGTTTTTCTTTAAAATGTTTCTTAGTTCTTGATATTTTTCACGATTGAAATCTTTTCCGCTTTGTTTATCTATAAAGATTTCATTATCAGTTAAATCAAGTTTATACATTTCATCCATTTGTCTATCTATGTTTTGTGTAACAGTTGAAACTCTAACATATCCATATTTCATCATAAAAACAACTCCTTTTAGAGTATTATACCCCTCATTTTTATGAAAAAAGACAGTTGTAAGAATCAACTGTCGTTCATAAAGCCACACCTTTATATCTTTCTTATATTTTAACTTAAATTGTAAAAAAATGCCACAGTTTCATCATATTTAAGCCTTGTCAACTTGTTTTTTTATAAAAAGTAAACTTTTACAGCTTATTTCATAAGTTCATAAAGGTGTACCTTTGTGAAAACTGGTTTCGAAAATTTATTAAAGGGAGAGATTTCTTATGACAGATGAACAAAAAAAATATTTGATTGAATTATTGGAAAATGATATGCCAATTCCAGAAGATATGAAATATGTGTTATTTCCAACTCTTAAAGAAGAATATGAATTGGTATATGCAGGTAAAATGAGAAAAGAAGATTTGCTTGCAAACGAAGATGGAACATTTCCTTTACCATTACAAAAAGATAGAGTTTATAAAGAAGTCAAAAGTGAGAATAGGACTGATGACTGGAGAAATTTAATAGTTTTTGGAGACAATCTGCAATTTTTAAAGACAATTTACGAAAACAAAGACCCATTAGTTAAAGATAAAATTAAAGGGAAAGTAAAGTTAATTTACATAGATCCACCATTTGCTACACAAGATGAATTTTCTAGTAAGACTGGTGCTAAAGCATATAATGATAAAAAACAAGGAGCCGAATTTCTAGAATTTTTACGAAGACGACTTATTTTAGCTAGAGAAATATTGGCAGATGATGGTTCTATTTATGTTCATATGGACGAAAAAATGGGACACTATGTTAAAGTTATACTAGATGAAGTCTTTGGAAAGAATAATTTTCAAAGAGAAATTATTTGGAGAATAGGATGGATATCAGGTTATAAATCAAAGGCTAACAATTGGATTAGAAATCATGATGTAATTTATTACTATTCAAAAAATAATAACAATTTTATTTTTAACAAAGGATATATACCTTATCCTGATAATTATGTTCGAAGAGATGGCAAGAAACCCACAGGAATTGGCATGCCCATTGAAGATACTTGGAATTGTAGTGAGTTAGATGATTTAAACTCAATACAAATAATGAGTTTTTCGACTGAAAAGACTGGATATCCAACACAAAAAAATGAAAACTTGCTTGCTCGAATAATAAAAGCCTCAACAAATCCGGGAGATATTGTATTTGATTTTTTTGGAGGATCGGGTACAACAATGGCTGTTGCTGAAAAACTAAATCGTAGATGGATAATGTGTGATTTAGGCAAACTATCTTATTTTACAATGCAAAAGAGATTGTTAAATATAGCTGATAGTAATAATCTAATTAATGGAGAAAAATATGGGAAAGAACCAAAGCCTTTTATGTCTTGTAAATTAGGTATGTACGATTTGAAAGAAACATTATCTATGGAATGGGAAAAATATAAAAATTTTGTATCTCAATTATTTGAAATTAAAATGGAAAAAAACATAATAAATGGAGTTGAATTCGATGGATATAAAAGTAGGTATCCTGTTAAAATATTTAATTATAATAAATATAAAGATACTAAAATTGATATTACTTATTTGAAAAATTTATCAAGTTCATTGGGAAGAAGTGCACCCAAAGAAATATATATAATCAGTCCTGCAACTCGAGTTTCATTTTTAGCAGATTATGAAGAAATAAATGATACAAGATTTTATTTTCTGAATGTGCCATATGAGATGATATTGGAATTGCATAAAGTACCCTTTGTAAAATTTAGACAGCCAAAAAGCATACAAAATATAAATGAGATTGAAGAAATGAAAGGGTTTCAATTTATAGATAAACCTATAGTATCGTGTAAATTAATAGAAAGCAATGATATGGTTCAATTTATTATTGATGAATTTAAAAGGTAGATTGTAAATAGAAAGTAGAAAAAAAATTTATGATAAACATATTTGTAATTTAGATAGTTCTAAATTATAAAGGCTGTCAGAGTTTTTATAGTTTAGAACTT
>MVZM01000019.1 GCA_002068415.1 Tenericutes bacterium ADurb.BinA124 | reverse complement strand
AAGTATATATAATTTATGGTGAATTTCACCATTTTTTAATTTATTTATTTTTACCCAAAACAATTTGACACTATCTCAAGATTTAAAAAACTTGAAAAAGTTGAAAGTGTGGAGTATAATACTTTCAAGATAACAAAATTATTGTTTTCTTGAAAGTGAGGTATAGTTATGAGGCTTATAGAAAGAACTTTATATTTAGATAGGCTTAAAAGACTTAGAAACACTCCTGATATTAAAATAATTACTGGCATTAGAAGATCTGGTAAATCTGAACTTATGAGAGCTTATTTTAAGTATATTAAAGAAACTGAACCTGAAACAAATTTAATAGAAATTGATTATGGCGATTTAGAATATGATGATATAAAAGATTATAAAAGTCTTTATTCGTATGTTGAAAACAACTATAAACCTAATACGAAAAATGTTTTAATGATTGATGAAGTACAGCTTTGTCCTAAATTTGAGATTGCTATTAACAGCCTACATAATAGTAAAAAATATGATATTTATTTAACCGGATCTAATGCTTTTTTATTGAGCTCGGATTTATCTACTTTATTTACAGGAAGATTCATAGAAATTCCCATTTTTCCATTTTCATTTAAAGAATATTTGGAATATTTTGATTTAAAAGATAACTTTTCTAATCATTTAGAAAAGTACTTAAAAGTAGGAGGCCTAGCCGGTTCATATTTATATGAAAACAGAGAAGATGCAAATGCATACATAAAAGATGTTTATACATCGTTAATTAAAAGAGATTTAGTAGATAGATATAATATCATAGATGTCTCACTGTTAGATACTCTGACAGAATTTTTAATGGACAATATATCCAATCTTACAACTGCTAATAATATATCAAACATATTAAACAATACCAAAACTAAGACAAATCATGTGACCATAGGAAATTATATAAAATATTTGTGTGATGCTTTTATGTTTTATAAAGTAAAAAGATATGATATTAAAGGTAAAAAGTATCTAGAAATAAATGATAAATATTATTTGTCTGATTTGTCCTTTCGTTATTCTATATTAGGGGTTAGGAATATAGATTATGGAAGAGCTTATGAAAATATTGTAGCAATCGAGTTGTTAAGACGCGGATATGATATATTTGTTGGTAAACTTTATGAAAAAGAAGTTGATTTTATCGCTATTAAGGGTAGTGAAAAAATCTATATTCAAGTATCAGATAATATGAGTAGAGAAGAAACATTAAAAAGAGAAATTGCCCCTTTAATTGCTATAAAAGATGCTTATCCTAAAATTATATTAGCAAATACAACACATCCGATAATAATAAAAGATGGTGTAAAAGTATTTGATTTAGCTAGATGGTTGATGGGCGATGAGAATTAAACTATTTGATTGACATAATTGAATTAGGCTTTTCTAGGGGCTTTAACTTTGTTCGAAGCTATGACAAGAAGACTTTGTTTAATGTTAAGGACTATTTCAAAAACAAGGACAAGTAAAGCATAGAAAGAGTTACAACATGAATAGTTTGATGCTGTTATAGGGTGGTATTGTAGCAATGAGATTTTTACTGTTGCGGAATAATTAAGGCAAATTGCGAATATCCTAGAGATTGGGATGGCGAAATTGAATGCACAGAAGAAATGAACGATACTATGATTACAGTGACTAAAGTTAATCCGGTAGATAAGGCTTGTTTGTTTCATGTTGTTAGCTTTTTAAAATTTGCAAACGGATTGATTGTCGAAATGGATGAATATTGGGAAGATGACGGTGTTGCTCCTCAGTGGAGACGACAGATGAAAATAGGAAAACTAATTAAGTAAATAGGAATTAAAAAAGTAAAAAAGCAAACCAAAATAAACGAAATTTTAGAAGAGTTAGTCGTAAAAGATTATCTCTTTTTATGTTTCTTAATAACAAAACAGCAAAATCATAAGAATACTTAATTTCCTACTATTCCCTCATTGGTGACTTAACATTTTAATATTATACTTTATTTGTTAAAACCAGTGCATTTAAATATTTAATTAGTAAGCTAATAAAACAATTAAATCATCCAGCAAGGATTTTTTAATATCATTATTGTTTTTATATTTCTCATCCCGTGGATTCGAACTCATCTCATTAAACTATTTATATAAAAATGATATGCCGTTAAAGTGTCAATTTGAATGCTTATGATTCTTGGTTGCTATAAAGGCAACGATAAAATATATTTGATATTAAAGAGGACATCTAGGAAGACATAGAATTAAGTTCAACGATAAACCACTGCAATTTATGGAATTAAACCACTGCAATTTATGGAATTTAATCGTTGCAATTTATGGAATAGTGTTATATAATGTGGCTATGGAGGCTGAAAATGGCGAATATTAATTATAGAAAAAGATTAATTGAATCAAGAATTAAAAAAACTATGAGTTTTAGTGGTGGTGTAGTTATTGAAGGTGCTAAATGGGTTGGTAAATCAACAACGGCTAGTATGTTTGCGAATACAATAGTAAAATTGCAAGACCCAATAGTAAGAGAAAAATATAAAACTTTAGCCACTATTGCAAAAGAAAAAGTATTAGAAGGAGAAAAACCGGTTTTGTTTGATGAATGGCAAGATGTTCCGGAATTATGGGATTTTATTCGCATTGATATTGATGATCATAATTATAAAGGAGCATATCTTCTAACCGGATCAACAAGAAAACAAAACATAAATACACTTCATACTGGGACGGGAAGAATAAATTCAGTTTATATGAGGCCAATGAGCTTATATGAAAGTGGAGAGTCTAATGGCCTTGTTTCTTTAGAGGATTTATTTAATCACCACGATAAAATTCCTTCTGTTGCGATGTCTAATATTAGCATAGATGATATTACAAAATTAATTTGTCGGGGGGGATGGCCTGGAAGTCTTGATTTGGAAGAAGAACTACAATTTGAACTTCCAAGACACCTTTTAAAAAGCATTATCAAAAAAGACAGCGATGAAGTTGACGGTATATCAAAAGATAAAGAGAAATTAGAAAAACTTGTTAAAAGTTATGCAAGAAATGTATCGACATTAGCTACGGACTCAACTATCTACAAAGATCAATCATCTAAAGAAATAGTAAGTATTAAAACTTTTGATAGCTATATGAATGCCTTAAAAAGATTATTTATAGTGGAAGATGTTTTACCTTGGTCGCCTAATATTAGGAGTGCTAGTCGACTTAGAAAGAGTAATAAAAGGCAATTTGTTGATCCCAGTATTGCTGTTGCTGCTCTTGATGTTTCTCCTAAGAAATTACTAAATGATTTTGAAACCTTTGGATTTTTATTTGAATCTATTGCTACACGAGATATTAGAATTTATGCGGAAGAAATAGACGGTAAAGTATATCACTATAATGACTCATCTGGGCTTGAAGTTGACTTAATTGTTGAACTAAACGATGGTTCTTGGGGCGGTATTGAAGTTAAATTAGGTAGTAATGAATTAGATAAAGCAAGTGCAAATCTTTTAAAACTGGCTGATATTTCTAAACTTAAACCATCATTTCTAATGATATTAACTAATACTGAGATGGCTTATCAAAGACCTGAAGATGGTATATATGTTGTACCTCTTGGTTGCTTAAGACCTTAAAATTTAACGTGATATTTTATTTAAAATCACAATAAAACATAGATGTATTTTTAAAAAGCTTGATAAAAATTTAAAAGAATTCAACAGGAATATCTAGTTAATTCTTCAATTAAAAGTTTAAAGAGAGATAGTCGTCAAAGATTAACTCTTTTTGGTAAAGG
Organism: Tenericutes bacterium ADurb.BinA124; assembly: GCA_002068415.1. Taxonomy (GTDB): domain Bacteria; phylum Bacillota_I; class Bacilli_A; order ML615J-28; family CAG-698; genus UBA2253. Next base: position 31,275 of record MVZM01000019.1, on the reverse strand, counting down.
ATACAATTAAAATAATTGACATGAATAGTAGGAGATGATTTTTATGCTAATAACACAAATTGAATATAAAGATTTACCTCCAGAAATAAGAAATGAAATAGCGGATAATAAAATCTTCAAATATTATAAATTAAGTGATATGAGAGACATTTATTATGTCGTATACGATAATATCTTCCATACCAATAATCAATATCTATATCCCATAAAACAAACATTTAATAATTTAAATAAAACTCGTATAAAGGCCATTAAAACCCATTTAAACAAACCCCTGCAAGTAATGCTTGAATCGACCGAAACAGATATAATAAACAATCTCCTCAAATTAGGTTTCATACTAAAAAGAGAAACTTTCGAAAGAGAGTTTAAAAAGGAAGATTTAATTATACATGACTATAAACAAGTAGATGTTAAATCATTTACCAGAAACAGCCAAGAATTTGAAAAGATTGCTAAATATGCCTTTGATTATTATTTAGAAACCCATCAAGATATTAATGCTTTTACAGGAACCTTTAGTGATTTTGTTACAATCATTCCCAATAAAGTTATTTACCAAGAAGAAAATAAGAAGGTTAAAAACTTAGTATTTATAGATGAGAATGAATTATGCTACATTACAAGCAACGATAAAAACAGTTTTATTGACTTTGCGTTAACTGTGATAAATAAAATGTTTAATGAATTTGAATCAATAATGTTTGAATTTGATTCTACGGATAAAGTTGCCATGATTTTAAAGAAATTATTTAAGGAAAATTCCAACAAAACATATAAAACATTTATTTTTTAATTAAAGACATTGTTAATTTCACAAACAAAGGATTAGAGAAAATAACTCATTGATTTTTTATAAATATTTATATTATGAAATTCAATTTTTAATATTTGTTGATGCTAATTTAAAAATAATTGTTTTAGTGTGTGAATAGGAGTATAATTTAGATAGATTATTTTTGGGAAAAAATAACTAAAGGAGAAGCAAGATTATATGCTTAAAAAATTTAATGGACTGTTATTTGTTGTGTTAATGATTGCAGTTGCTTTTATTTTTACGGCTTGTAAAAACAAAGAAACATTCTCATTAACTTTGCCAACCGATGGATCTGTTATCGTTGAGGCGCCAACTAAATTAGACTTATTAAAGATTAAGGAAAACACCACGATTACCTTAAAAGTAAATGTTCCCGCTAATAAAGAAGTAGCAACATTTAAAGTTAATAATGTTGATAAGCCATTAACTGATAATAGGTTTAGCTTTGTCATTACCGAAAATATTACAATCACAGTCAGTTTTAAAGACCTTACCGGTCCTGATGTTGAAACATTTAGTATCAACTTACCAACTGATAATACTGTTGTTGTGATATCACCAGAAGTAATTAATCTTGCTGAAGTGGAAAAGAATACCGAAGTTACAATTAAGGTAAATGTTCCCGCTAATAAAGAAGTAGCAACATTTAAAGTTAACGGTGCTGATAAAAGTTTAACTGACAATCAGTTTAGCTTTGTCGTTACCGAAAATGTTACCGTTGTAGTGACCTATAAAGATATTGAAGAACAACAAAAAACTTATAAATTAACATTACCCAATAATGTTGTTTCTAACCAAAGCGATAATTTAAAAGTATTGGCAGGCACTAAAATAATTTTAACGGTAGCATATGATATCGCGTCGGAAGAAGTTAAAGTATTGACAGTTGACGGCGTCAGTAAAGTCGCTGATTTATTAATGTCACCAACAAAGACGATTAGCTTTACTATGCCTAATCATGATGTTATCGTTAAATTTGAAAAAGCGATTAAAACTTATTCGCTTACTTTTGATAATAATCTTTTTGAGCTTTTAACTCCCGGTATTGATTTAACCCAAGTTCCTCACGGAACTAGTGTTGAGTTTCATTTTATCGGTGTTGTTCCCGAAAACAAAAAGTTTAAATCCTTATTAATTGATGGTGTGGATAGAACGGAAATAATTGATTCCCAGACACTGAAATTTACTGTGGTTATAGTAAAGAATACAACTATTGATGCGGTGTTGGAAGATGTTTATAAATTAACCTTGGATAGTGATTATCCCGACGGTATTGCCGTCTTAACACCGATTGATTTAACGCTTAACAGGATTGAGTCAAACACGGAAGTAACAGTGCGGGTTACTATTCCTGATACCAGATATGTCGTTGATTTTAAAGTCAATGATTTATCAGTTACTTTAGTTGATAATCAACATACCTTGACAGTTACAAGTGATGTCACTTTAAAATTAATAACGGCTTATAAAGTAAGCACGGCCAGTTCCTTTGCTTTCATCTTATTAAATGAGGGCACACCGGAAGAAGGATATACAGTAAAAGAATTTATCGGTAATGAAGTGATTGTTAAAATCCCGAGTGAATATCAAAATAAACCGGTAAAATATCTTGAAACTGACGCTTTTAAAAATAACGGTTATGCTGTATTAGAACTAGAAATTCCCCAGAGTATCCAAATGATTGATCAGGGAGCCCTTTTTGGTTTAAGTAGTCTTACTAAGTTAACGATTCCTTTTATTGGTAGGGAAAGAGATTATTCAGGCCCGAGTTCTGTAGAGAAAAGATTCTTTTATATTTTCGGCGAAACAAATTATCCTAATACTTATCCCTTTTTCACAACCACAGAATCAGCTTACTATCTACCTAATGATTTAAAGGAAGTAAGCATTACGGATACCGACATGATTCCGGAAAAAGCTTTTTGTGCCAACTATATCGCCAATGAAACGAAAATAACGATTACTGATTACATACATTTAGAAAAAATTAATCTTCCTTCGGGATTAATTTTAATTAGTGACTATGCCTTTTTTGGATGCCTTGATTTAAAAGCAATCGTTATTCCCGAAGCGACAGAAGAAATCAAAATGAACGCCTTTGGCTATTGTCTTCAGCTTACCGAATTTACGATTCCTAAAAACGTTTCATATATCTTTAATTCAGCCTTCTATCTTTCTCATAATCTGTTAAATATTTATGTTTCCGAAGACAACCCTCACTATATATCGGTTAATGGTGTTGTTTATTCAAAAGATTTAAAAACGATTTTGTTATATCCGGTAGGAAGAGAAGAAAGTTATCAAATTTTAGAGGGAACGGAAACAATCTTTGCCAGTGCTTTTTTGTCATCGAAGATTACGGCTGTTAACTTACCTAATAGTATAAAAACGATCGAACAGCAAGCTTTCTCACAGTGTAATAATCTAAGCGATATAGTAATACCTGATACGGTAACGGAAATTAAAGAAGGCGCATTTATGAATGCCGCTTTATTAGCTAATGTGAAACTATCAAATAATATCAGCAAAATAGCTGCCAATTTATTTAATCGATGCCACTTACTGACAACGATAGTCATTCCTGATCAGGTAGTAGAAATTGGTGAAGGTGCTTTTAATCAATCAGGATTAACGGAAATAAGGATTCCTTCCAACGTTAAAACGATTAAAAACTTTGCCTTTTATAAGGCGCCTAATCTTCGTAATGTCATTTTTTATGAAGGATTATTAACAATTGGAGAAAACGCCTTTAGCGCAAATCCTCAATTAACAAACATTACATTACCGCATTCATTGGAAAAAATAGATGAAAGTGCTTTTTCTTATTGCGAAGAATTGACAGTAATATTTGTTGATACAAGAGTAATAAATATGGGTGCTAATGTCTTTAAGAGTTGCGACAAACTTACTATTAAAACACCGATAACATTTTGCCCGGACACCTGGAATCCTGATTGGAATCCCGATAACAGACCCGTTAATTGGCGGTCTGCTTATGTGAATGTTTCATTAACCTTACCAACCAATGCTTCAGTTGAATTGGTATCACCAATAGATATTGATCTTAATAGCATTCCCGTCAACACCGTTATTACGGTTAAAGTAGTCGTCCAAGCAGGACAAACGCTTAAAAAATTTGTTGTTGGTTATGATGATGAAACCGATAAACTTAATGAAAATAATGAATACACATTTACAATAACTGAACCAACAACAATAATGACGACAATGGCCGGATTATTTAAATTAAGTTTGCCTAGTGATGGTTCAATAACCGTTACATCACCGGTAATATCGGATTATGACAATATTCCGGAAAGGACGGAAATTACGGTTGCAATTAGAGATGAGATCGGAAAAATGCCCAATCTTTTTATTAATGATAGCATGATTGCTGGTGTTGTCACTTTCACTTTCAATCTTAATTTTGATACAACATTGAGAGTCGAATATTGGGATAAATATTATTTGGTGACATTACCAAATGACGGCTCTATTAAAATAATCCAACCAACAGGTGTTATTTCAAACACAGTTTTAAAGGATACTGAAGTTGTTTTAGAAGTAGAAATTCCGGCCGGACATAAATTAACGGAATTTAGAGTTAACGGAGAAATAACGACCTTACCGGAAAACAACCAATATAGTTTCATTTCCAGAAAAGATATGGCCTTTACTACGGTAATTGAAGTTGAGCAAATTTCTGAAACTAGCGACGGTATATTTGAATACGGTTTAGGAAATGACGGCAGTGATTTTTATACGGTTATTGCTTACCTTGGTACGGAAGCTGTTGTAGTCGTTCCGGAAACATTTAATGGGAAACCGGTAAAATATATCGGCTCTGAAGCCTTTAAGAATAACACCGGGATTACGGAATTAACATTACCGAATAGTTTGGTTAAATTAGATGACGGAGTATTATCCGGCATGAGCAATTTAACTAAATTAACAATCCCCTTTGTTGGTTGCGATCGAACCACCAATGATCGCTTTGCCGGGAAGATAGCATATATCTTCGGTCAAATGCAATTTCCTAACAGTATGGTTGGATATTATGCACCGGCATATGACAATAATAAAAAGTATTATATTCCGATTAGTTTAACGGAAGTTATTATTACGGATGCGACAAGGCTTCCTGATGTAGCATTTGGCACCGATGGTAGTTCTCACCCATATTATTCAAATAATATTTCCCAAATAAGCATTACCAGTAACCTTGAATATATTGGTCAAAATGTTTTTTGTAACTCCAAAATAACGGAATTTATTCTTCCAAGCACAGTCAAAACAATTGAATCCGGTGCCTTTATGAGTTGTACTTCACTTACAAGTATTTCATTACCGCAAAACTTAGAGTACATTGGATCATTCGCCTTTACGAGTAGTGGCCTTAAAGAAATAAGCATTCCAGCTAATGTTACTACCGCTAATGGTGTTTTCAGTGGTTGTCAATCATTAACTAAAGCGGTGTTCCAATCAGGTTTTAAGAAAATTGAAGCATCAACATTTGCCGGTTGTTCTAATCTGACATCGCTTACTATTCCCGATACGGTAACAACGATTGGAAATGCTGCGTTTGCGTACTGCCCTGCCCTTATGCAAATCTTTATTCCCAACAGTGTAACAACAATCGGGTCGACCATCTTTAACGGTTGTCAAACAACATTGCAAATCAGATGCGCAGCCGCATCTAAGCCAAGTGGTTGGAACAGTCAGTGGAATTACAATGACGGAAAAGCAATGCCGGTCGTTTGGGGAGCAACAAATTAAAAAGTTTGTAAAGAGGGTCTATGTTCAATCTCGCTTAAGAGAGAAACATGGCCCTTTTTTGTTGGATAAAGCCTCATAAGGACATTGTTCCTAAAAATATAAATGTCGGTGTTATTATGAGTAAAAAAACTTAAATTTGTTGCCAAGATTATTAAAACATTTATTTTAAATGTATAAAAAGGAAGATTATTTGGGGAGACATTTGTTGTAACCGGAGTTTTCCGCAGTTTTTGTTTATTTTTTAGTTGTAGAATTATACACCTAGATTATACACCTAGGTGTATAAATTAGACCATGTTATCGTTGTTTACAGTTTCCAGGAAGAGCATTTACAAATTATTTCTTCGTTTATTGAAAAGCTTGAAAGAATCACTTTCAACAAGTTGGATTTTAAAAAAATAAAAATTCAATTGTTCTTAATGCTTTAAGTTGTCATCAATTTGTGGACAACAGAAATTATATGCTAGCGATGGTAAAAAATATAATTCAGATGTTATTAATGAAGATGGAATAAAGCTACTTATCACAATAATTCCTTCCAAGTATCGAAAAGAGATGCAAAATTGGATTAAAGCTATGCTTGATCCGATTGATGAACAAAGCAAAAAGAAAGCTTATGACTTCTTTAAAACGAATTTAATAAAAAAAGAAGAAATTGGAAAAACAATCTCTTTACAAAAGATTCATGCCTATTTATTTGAAGGTTTGTACCCTTTTGCCGGTCAAATAAGAACTAAGACGATTTCAAAAGATGGATTTGTTTTTGCTGTTGGTGATTTTTTGTCGTCAATTTTAAAAGATATTGATAGGATGCCTGATACTACTTTTGAGGAAATAGTGGATAAATATCTTGAAATGAATATCGCCCATCCCTTTATGGAAGGAAATGGGAGATCAACGAGAATTTGGTTAGATTTGCTTCTTAAAGAAAGAATTAGTAAATGTATTGATTGGTCAAAGATTGAAAAGAAAGAATATTTGTCTGCCATGAAAGAAAGTCCTTATAATCCTTCATCTATTTGCGAATTATTAAAGAAAGCTTTGACTGAAGATGTTAATAATCGCGAAATGTTCCTAAAGGGGATAGACTATTCATACTATTATGAGGAGGACGAGTAAAGGCGAATAAATTAGGATAAAATATTTACCTATTATAAACCAATATCTTTTTAAAAAAGATGGTAGCATAGTATCAAACTAATACAAGTTTATTATTTTATTGTCTTGAATATATAAAACTGTTTTAAGTTGACATTTGCAAAAAGAGAAGACAACTTAAAAAGTATTTTTAAAACATTCACCATCATTGATGTTTTAAATGCCCACAATCGGGCTGCTTCAATTACTCAACATAATAAGAGTTTTCATAACGAAATTTTCACTTATAAATATGGATATTATGAAGAAAATCCGTCTTTATCATGGCATGAAATAAGAGAATTAATATTCAAGGAAATCAAAATAAAATTTTAAGTTGCAAAAAAAGGATTAATTTTCCTCCGTATTACCATTTAATGATATCAAACGTAAAAACCAACTAACAAAAGGCCCAAAACTTTGGACCTTTTTATTACGCTTTAATTTAAACTTATTACTATTTAAGGATTAAGAATCGTGATATCAATATCTCCGGTTCCTGTTTCAATATCACAAATCCCGCCAGTAATTGTTTTAGGGACATTGATATCGCCGGTATCGGATTTAGTGTGGAATATTTTACTGGTAAGCAGTGTCCCAACCACACTTCCGGTTGAAGTTTTGATATAAATTTCGGCGGCATCACATTTTTCTAAGCTGACTCTTCCCGTGCTGGAATTAATGTTAAAACTGTTGGTAGCAACGACATCGGTTAAATTTACTCTCCCGGTTGAAATCGCAACTCTTAAAGTAGCTAAGTTAACACTTTTTAAAGTTACCGTTCCGGTACTGGTATCTAACTTGATTTGATTAGTAACATTAATATTTTCCAAAGTATGCTTTCCGGTTGATGTTTCAACATTAATGTTGTCAGCACTTAGATTTGATAACTTGACATCTCCGGTGGAAGTTTCAATATTAAGATTATTGACCTTAGATAAAATTTCAATATTGCCGGTTGATACTTCCACATCAATTTTGGTAAAGGTAAAACCGGCTGGCACCTTGAGATTCCCGACATCATTGTTCACTGTCAATACATGATAGTTATTTTTTGGTAAGTAGATGCTTATTTGTTCGGTTTTAAATCTAAATCCAAAAGTGAAACGACGATACCATTTATTATTATCTTCCGCTTTGATTTCTAAAGTGTCATTTACGACGTTAATTTGGAATTTAAGTTTTTCCGATTCCTTGCAAATTACTTTAGCGCTGGCTTCTTCGGTTTTAAGGAAGATAATATCATCAATTTCCACATCAATAGCGATATTATTAAAATCTTCGGTTAAAATTTCTTCTCGTACAATAGTGCGATGATCATCCAATTTGGTGATATCAAAGTCATTTTGGGCTAAGACTATTAAAAAGATTGATAGTCCAACTACCACTAAGACGGTAGCAACGATTATTAAAATTTTAGTTGTTTTTTTCATTGTTCTTATTCCTTACCAACAATTAATTTTTTAATTTTAAAAGTTATTTTTTGAGTTAACTTGAAAGTATATTTATTAGCGGCCCAACAGCCAAAAAAGAGAAAAATGGCAAGACCGGCTGATAATGCTCCTAGACCCAAATGTGCTAAGGCATTTAAATACTCACCTTCAAAAAGTAGCCCCAAGGCGCTAATGACACCATTGAACGCCCCGACAATCAATCCGCCTTCAACGGCCCATAAAGTAATGACAACGGACCATAAAGAAATCATACAAACTAAAATGAATACTAAAAAGACAATTAATACCGGAAACCATAGGGGAAATCCTAATACTAGTAAAATAATTTCTAAAGCTTTTAGGGCTCTTTTTGGTTTCACTTTTTCCTTGATGATTTTAGTGAGGGGAGTTTTTTCAATTACTTTTGCGGCTACTTCATCGGAAGTGCCAATTTCCTTAAGGGCTTCGCCTTCACTTAATCCTTCTTCCATTCGGTCGTCAATCATTTCGCTATAAAAAGCGATGCGGTCCTCTAAATCGTCTTTAGGTAAACCTTTTAGTTTTAACCTAAGTTCTTCCAAAAATTTGTCTTTTGTCATATGGCTTCCTCCCCAATAATTAACTTAGCCAAGGCTTTGATATCAGCCCAATACTCTTTAAATTCTTCAATTTTATCCATTCCTTCTTTAGTAATATGATAATACTTCCGCAGTCTTGAATTATGTTCAACGGTTTTCACCCTTAACATCTTGGTATCTTCCAACCTCTTTAAAATGGTATACAAAGTTGATTCGGAAAGACTAACATAGGGCTCCATATCTTTAATAATACGGTATCCATATGAGGGCTCATTTCGAATGACCGCTAGTACGCCTACTTCCAAGAGCCCCCGCTTTAACTGAACATCCATGGCATACCTCCTTTTACATAATACATCGTATCACGAAGTATGATTTTTGTCAACAAGTATTTTGAAAATAATTTAAATTTTTTTTAAAAATTTAGAGAGCGTATTATTTGACCTATCTAATAGATATATGTATAATGAGGTGAAAGAATTAATGATGGGAAAGAAAGAGGGAATTAAATGTCAACTAAACATGCTTTATTAGGATTATTAAACATTAAAAAGATGTCGGGTTATGATCTTGCTAAGTTTGCTAAAGAATCAATCGGCTATTTTTGGAACGAATCATATAGCAATGTTCATCGCACACTTAATTTATTGGCTCAAGATAAGTTAATTAAAAAGATACCTGAACCAGGAGCAAGAAATAAAATCATTTTTGAAATTACTGCGGAAGGAAAACAAGAATTATCAAAATGGTTATCGAATCACCAATATACGATTATATACCGTGATGAGTTGTTGTTAAAGTTATTTGTTAGTAATGAACAAGATTACCCCGCCTTATTAGTGGATTTAAAAACTCTTTTACAAGAACTGGAAAACCAACAAGAAATATATCTTGTTATGCAGAAATCAATCCCCAATATTAAAAAGAAGCTTTCATTTAATCTCGTTTTAGATTATGGAATCATCCAAAATGAAATCACCATTAAATGGTTAAAAAAGACAATTAAAAAAATAGAGGAAAACTTGTGAAAAAAATTATTATCAATCTCTCAATTACCATTGCCCTCGTCGGATTAATGGTTGCGGCACTCTTTACTTTACCGGTTCATCCAGTAATTAAAGTTAACTTTCTAGCAACAGATTATTTAAACAAAACCTTTGCTTACCAAATTTCGACACTAGTTTTAAGTTTTGTCATCATCTTGATTATGGGACTTCTAACTAGGTTTCAATCAGTTAAGTTATTAGCTTTAAACAAAATCGATGGGGAAATCAATCCCGAACCGTGGATTGGTTTCTTTAAAAAAGAAAAGAAGGATACTTGGAAAGTAAGTGGACTTTCATTAGCCATCATTATTACTTTAGTTACGGCAATAGTCATCTACTTCCAAGTCTATAAAAATGGTGTTATTCAAACATTTACAATCGGTAACTTTTTGATTGTCGTGTTATTTGCTTTAATTAATAGTTTCGTTGAAGAGATAACCTTCCGTCATACTTTTGTAAGTATCGTTGAATACCACAACTTAAACCGTTATATTTCTCAGGGATTAGCAGCTTTAATCTTTGGAGTAGGGCACTACTTTGGTCATCCTGGAAAAATTCCGGGAGTATTATTAGCTGGCTTTCTAGGTTGGCTTTTATCAAAAAGCATCCATGAAACAAAAGGGTTTTTCTGGGCTTGGTTAATTCACTTCCTTCAAGATATTGTTATTATGACGGCATTATTTTTAACTTTAAGTTAATATCAAAAGAACAAAGAGGGCAAAAGCCCTTTTTTTTATCGCACCATTAAAGATATAAAATCACTGAATCAACTTTGTATACAATTTTATATTTCGAAGGTTTAAGATAACAAAGGAATGGTTAAACCTAATAGGTGGTCAATTTCAAATTGCTGAGGAAATTTCATATCTTAACTTAAACGATAGGATTTACTTTTAATATAATCGTCTTACTTATTAAAAAAGATATCAGTTCAACACGATATCTTTTTTGCTTTGTTATTGAAATAAAATAAAAACAAGTTATAATAATTTAGGAATGAAGGAGAGAAATAATTATGTTAGAAGCAGCAATGGTTATTTGTTTTGGAGTATCTTGGCCCCTATCAATTTATAAATCGTATCGGTCAAAAACGGCAAAGGGAAAAAGTATTATTTTCCTTTGTTTTATCTTGCTTGGTTATGCATTAGGCATCGCCAATAAAATTGTCAATCACGACATTAACTATGTTATCGGTTTTTACATCCTAAATTTTGTCATGGTCTTTATTGATTTCTTATTATACTTTCGCAACAAACAATTTGATAATAAAAAGGAAGAAATAAGATAGTTTTTGCTTATGTCAATGGATTCTTTGCAGCAACAGTCCGAAAGATAAAATTCTTATTGTGATGATAGTCGTTTTTGGCGTAGTTCATTAATTAGGTTAACGACATCGGGACCGTTTTCTATTGAATAGAAGAACGGCTGTTTGTGATTAAAAATAGATTCATTGCGGACATAAAAGGTAATAGAACTGGTTCCTTTGATACCCGGTGAAAGCACAACGTTGCTTAGACTTTCCAAGGCTATTTCTGAAAAAGCAATTTGTTGGCCGCGGGTAAGAATTAAAATGCGTTTATTGGTAACGCCATAATAGACATGACCGGAAATACGCTTCATCCATGTTTTTTTCCCAAACACTAAAAAGAAGCCAACAACAATGAACGGGATTCCAAAAAAGGCCATCTCTAAGGCAGTTTGCATTGCCGCAATTGTCCAGAAGAGGGCAAAGCCTAAAAAGAATAAACCAAACAAAGTAACGGGAAGCGTAACAAAATTCAATCTAGATTGAGGTTTCCCCGTCCAATGGAGGGATTCGCCTGATTGAAGATAGGGTGTAAATAGGTTTTCCATTTTTTCTGTTTCCGCTTTTTGAACGGAACGGATGTGTTGGTCGCTTGAAACAATGTCGGAATAAGCCACACCTAAAATACTAGCAATTTGCATGATTTGAGTTTCGTTTGGGATTTCCAAATTATGCTCCCAGTTAACAAGGACTTCTCGTTCAATGTTAAGTTTGTTTGCTAGTTCAATTTGTGATAGTTTGCGTTTTTTGCGGAGGTCTTTGATATTACTGCCAATACTCATTTTTATCTACTTTCTCATTTCTTAAGTTTTATAAACCATATTATTCGGCTTCTTATTTGTTTTCTCTATTATACAATTAAAATGCTTATTTGTTAAGCCCAAGACATCGAAAGAAAATATTAGCAATTAACATATAATTAAGAAAACCAAGTTATTATTTTCTTAGCCATTTTATTCTCTTCTCTTTAATTAATTCTACCTTAAAATCACTTAAAAATCATCTCTTTCTTTTTTTGGATTGTAAAAGGTGTGTGGGTTTAAACATTTGCTTTTTGTACAAAAAAAAGATATAATATCAATGCTATTGATATAGGACCATCGCCAAGTGGTAAGGCAATTGGCTCTGACCCAATCATGCGAAGGTTCGAATCCTTCTGGTCCTGTTTTTTAAAAGAAAGAGGTATTATGAATACCATTAAAATCCGCCATCCGCATACGAAAATGATTGCTCATCGAGGGCTTTCCGGCTTGGAACGAGAAAACAGTGCGGCGGCTTTTATTGCTGCGGGCAATCGTTCTTATTTTGGCACCGAGTGTGATCTTCACTTAAGCAAAGATGATGTTTTTGTTGTTTGCCACGATGACAACTTAAAACGAGTTGCGGGTGTAGACTGTCTTATTCGTGATACTTTACTTCAGGACATCAAGCAAATTCCTCTTTATGAAGTTAGGAGCACTGTAGTAAAAGATTATTTGCGGGTACCCACGCTTTTAGAATATTTGGAAATATCGCAAAAATATCAAAAATGCTGTGTTATTGAAATTAAACCGGAATTAACGATGACGCAAACAAAAGCTTTACTTACGGAAATTAGGAATTTTGGGTATTTGCATCAAGTTATTTTTATTTCCTTTCGCTTTGCTAATTTGGAAAAATTATCCCAACTCGACTCTTCACTAAGATTACAGTTTTTAACTAGTAAAATTACGGAAGAAGTTATTAATAAATGTATAAATTTAAAGATCTCTTTAGATGCCAACTATCAAAGTTTGACTTTCGAGCATGTGAAAGCTTTTCAAAATGCCGGTTTGGAAGTCAATGTTTGGACGGTTGATGATGTGAAAGTAGCGAGAAAATTAATTAGGTGGGGAGTAGATTATATCACCACCAATATTTTGGAGTAAGCAATGAAAAAAATTGGCTGGTACATCATGTTAGTAATCGGTTTAGGACTGTTAGTCGGCATTACCTTAATTGCCGCTTTTTCCGAAAGTTTAGATGGCGTTTTAAAAACTTGGGGGTTCATGGGCTTTGGTTACCTTGGCTTTATTTTGTTTGCCTATGCCTGGATGAAATTGTCAAGATTTAAAAAATAAGAACGATGGAAATGATAATAATTTTTATCGTTTTTTTATTTCTTTTTTCTAAGTTCTTTTGTATAATTATAAATGGTGAGGTGGATTATGAGTTTGAAAAAAAGCGACCCCGAAATTTACCAGGTAATTCAAAAAGAAACACGACGACAACAAAACAACATTGAATTAATTGCTTCCGAAAACTTTGTTTCGAAAGCGGTTCTTGAAGCTCAAGGATCAATTCTAACAAATAAGTATGCGGAAGGATATCCCAACAAACGTTATTATGGTGGCTGCGTTCATGTCGATGTCCTTGAAAATTTAGCAATCGAACGGGCTAAAAAATTATTTGATGCGAACTTTGCTAATGTGCAAGCCCATTCAGGGAGCACCGCTAATATGGCGGCTTACCGAGCTTTAATCAAACCGGGTGATAGAGTTTTGGGGATGGCGCTTGACCAAGGGGGACACTTAACTCATGGTCATCCCTTATCGTTTTCGGGCATTGATTATCAGTTTTTTGCTTATCATGTGGATAGGGAAACCGGTTTGATTGATTATGAAGAAGTAGAGCAACTAGCCAAGGAAATTAAACCGGCCTTAATTGTGGCGGGGGCGAGTGCTTATTCACGGATTATTGATTTTAAACGATTCCGTAGCATATGTGATACCGTCAAGGCCAAGCTCATGGTTGATATGGCCCATATTGCCGGATTAGTTGCCGCGAAACTCCACCCTAATCCTGTCTTGTATGCCGATGTCGTCACGACAACAACCCATAAAACCTTGCGAGGGCCACGGGGTGGCTTAATTTTAACTAATGATGAAGAGATTGCGAAAACGATCAATAAAGTCGTTTTCCCCGGCATTCAGGGCGGACCGCTCATGCATATTATTGCGGCCAAGGCGGTTTGTTTTGCGGAAGCATTAAAGCCGGATTTTATCGATTATCAAAAACAAGTTATTGCTAATGCCCAGGCCTTAAGCCAAGAATTACAAATGCTCGGCTATACGCTTGTCGCTAAGGGCACCGACAATCACTTAGTGATTGTCGATGTGAAAAAGAGTTTAGGTATTACCGGGAAGATGGCGGAAGAAATTTTAGATGAAGTTGCCATCACCTGCAATAAAAACACCGTTCCTTTTGATTCGGAAAAACCGATGATTACCAGTGGCATCCGTTTAGGTTCACCAAGCGTAACAACACGAGGTTTTAAGGAAAACGAAATGCGTTTGGTGGCCCGTTTAATCGACCAAGCCTTACGTCATCGTAAGCAAGCAGAAGAACTGGAAAAAGTTAAAGCACAAGTCTTAGCATTAACAAAACAATATCCTATTTACCAATAAAGAAGGGCAATCTTTGTGATTGCTTTTTTGTTTGCTTTAAGCCAAGATAATAATTGCATTTATTGGGGAAATAAGTTAAAATAAAAATACTTAAAGATAAGATGAGGAACAATGATGAAAGATTTAAAGAAAGCCGCTTTACAATATCATCGAGGGGGAAAAATTGCTATTTCCTCAAAAGTTAAAATGGAGACCCGTGAAGAACTGTCGCTGGCCTATACTCCGGGTGTCGCCTTCCCTTGTTTGGAAATCGCCAGCAATAAGGAAGATGCCTATTTATATACTTCCAAAGCCAACACCATTGCCGTTATTACCGATGGGACAGCGGTATTAGGCCTTGGCGATATTGGTCCCCAAGCAGCAATGCCGGTTATGGAAGGCAAATGTTTACTGTTTAAGAAATTTGCGGGAATTGATGCTATACCTATTTGTTTAAACACGAAGGATCCGGATGAGATTGTGAAAACGGTGCAGATGATTGCGCCCTCATTTGGCGGTATCAATTTGGAAGACATTTCTTTTCCCCGTTGTGTTGACATTGAAAAACGCCTAGATGCGTCACTTGATATTCCAATCTTTCATGATGATCAACATGGAACGGCGATTGTGACCTGTGCGGCCTTAATCAATGCTTGTAAGTTAGTTGGGAAGCCCCTTCCTTCGCTGCGGGTTGTGATGTCCGGATTAGGAGCGGCAGGCAGCAGTATTGCGAAGATGATGAAGGGCATGGGGGTTAGAACAATCAATGCTTTTAACCGAAGCGGGATTGTTAGCCGTTTAAAACAAAATCGAACTGCGGTTCAAGACTTATTGGATGAAGGCGCCATTGACAGCTTTGATGATTTAAGCGATGATACTCTAGCGGGCTTAATCAAAAACAGTGATGTTTTTGTTGGTGTGAGCGTCGCCGATGTCTTAACGCCGGCCATGGTTAATTCCATGAATGAGCAAGCGATTGTCTTTGCTCTTGCTAATCCCAATCCGGAAATCAACATTGAGGAAATTAAGAAAACCAAAGCCGCTGTTTATGCTACAGGCCGCAGTGATTACCCGAATCAAATTAATAATGTCTTAGCCTTCCCGGGCATCTTTAAGGGTGTGATGGCAACACCGCATCGGAAGATTACCCAAAAAATTTGTGTGGCGGCAGCCTATGCTATTGCTTCTTTAATTTCTAAAGACGAATTAAGCCCGGAATATATTATTCCGTCAGTGTTTAATAACAAGGTTGTTGATGCCGTTTGTGAAGCCGTTATCAATACGAGGGACGAATAATGCGGTATCGGATTGAACATGATGCCCTAGGTGCCAAACAAATTCCCGCCGAAGCTTATTACGGAATCGGCAGTTATCGTTCGAAAGAAGCGTTTAATATTACTAAACATGGCTTGTTAAGACAAATGATTAAAGCTTTTGCCTCCTTAAAAAAAGCTTTCGCTAAAACCAACTTGGATTTAGGGTATTTAGATAAGAAAGTGGCCAATGTCATTAGTTTAAGTTGTGATGAAATTTTAAACGGCCGTTTACATGGTCAGTTTGTAACCGATATTGTTCAGGGCGGTTTGGGTTTAGCCATGGATAAAAATGCCAATGAAGTGATTGCCAACCGTGCCAATGAAATGTTGGGTGGGGAAAAAGGCAACTATGAATTTGTGTCGTTACAAGCAGTAGCTTTAAACCAACTTCCTAAAGATAATGTCATTATTGCCGGCCGGATTTCCGCCATCCGCTTAAGCAAAAAACTGCTGATGGAAGCGAAAAAATTATCCAATGCTTTGGAAGACCGCAAACATAATCCTAGTTTTTCACCAATTAAAAAAGAATGGGAAGCTTTCAATGTCATTTTGGAAAAGGACATGAAACGGGTTGATGAAGCTCTCAACCATTTAAAATTTATTCCGGTGTTTGTGGATTTATCAAAAACGGAAGAATCTAATTTGGCTTATGCGAAAAAGTTTGTGAAAAACATTTCCCAAGCTTGCGGTGAGGATTTGGAATTAGCCAAGAATATGGTTGAAAACCGTCGCAATTTAGACGGCTTTGCTTGGCTGTCATCAGCGCTCAAACAAATGATGATGGATTTATCCAAGATTGCTAAAGATTTAGAATTGATGCACAAACAAAAGCAATTAAAACTTCCTCAAATAGAAGTTGATGATTATTTTAGCGCTTTAGAAGTAATTAAGCAAATTTCGTTCTACATTATGGGAAATGACCTAACAGTAGCTCGGGCCATTGAAGCCGGGGAATTAGATGAGAATCGCTATCAGCCGATTATCTATGCTTGCCTGTTTGAAAGCCTTAATATTATTCGCCGAGCCCTTCGCACCTTACGAGAGCAAGTTGTGGAAGGAATTGAAATATAGATAACAAAAAAGGAGGCTTGCCCTCCTTTTGTTATAGAATAAACTTAAAAGCTCGTAAGACTTCATAATAATCATCGGCTTCAAAGACAATTGTTTCCGGATTAATGAGTTTACATCCCGGATAGAATGAAGCATTGAAAGCATCTTGATGGCGTTTATAACTAACTTCCACTGCAAAGTGCTTTGGTAGCTTAAGCAGGTTTTTGGATAAATCCCCGCTTAAAGCTTGTTTTACACCCTCAAAAATCTCTTGGTTGGTAATCTCCGGATGTTTGGAAACAACGGCCCCATGGCGACCTTCTTTGGTTGCGACAACAAAGGCCTGCGGTAAGACGGCTTTAACTTGTTTCGTTAAATTTAAATCCCCACTTAAGAAAACCACGGGAACTCCTAAATAAGCGGCATAAAGAGCATTAATCATAAATTCACTCGCATCACTACCGTTGATTTTAAGATGGCGAATACTCGTGTTCATCGTGTGGGCGAGCGAATTGCCATCACTTCCGGCGGGGCTATGATAACCGATAAAAAGAACAGCATCATAAGTTTTGTCTAGGCCCGCCATCATACTGCATAAACAACCTTCCCAGCCCCGATGTAAAGTAACATAGGATGGTAGTAAGGAAACATCAATGTTCATAGCACTGCTATGAGCATCCTTTACAAAAATAGTTTCGGCCCCCGCTTCACGGGCTCCCTGACAAGCCTTCGCTACTTCCATACTCATTTGTTGTTGGAAAGGGCCATAGCGTTTTTCGTTGGCTTCCGTCTCTGCCCAGGACACAATTCCGTTAACGCCTTCAATATCGGCACTAATAAATATTTTCATTTAATTACCTCCAATATAGTTATTATATTACAAAGTCGTTAATAATAATATGTTTTTATTTTATTTTATTAAAAATCGTGGTATAATCACCTAAGGAGGAAATTATGAATACTTTTAAAACAATTACCAAATTAGATTTTAGAACCTTAAAATATTGCAATTTATTTTTAATTAAATATCGACGAAAAGCATATATTTGGTTTATCGTTACGGCCGTTTTATCACTGGGGATTGCCGTTTATGATATCTTGGTCATCAAAAGCCAGTATCGAATGTTTGCGGTGTTATCGATTTTGTTTGTTGCCTACTCGTTATATCAAATGCTAACGGTTGAAAAAAAGTTGGATACATCCTTAAGCCGTTTTTTCCAAAATCGACAGGTTAGCAGCCAGATTGTAGAAGTTGATAGCGAAAAAATTACGGTCACGCGTTCCCTTGATCCCAACCATCCTGTCACTTATGAATGGGCATATATCTCCGAAATTGATGAAATGCCCCAGTTTTATATGTTAATGGTTGGCAAGAGCGCCCCGATTATTATTGACCGCAGTCCGGAAAATGTTATGGAAGGTTCGTTGGAAACCCTTGATGCCATCATTCGCGAGAAAACTTCATCCAAACCCTACAAATTTGTTACTAAGGATATTGTGAAAATCCCGATTACCTATGTTCATCAAGAAGTGGTTGTTGAAGAAGTTAAAGAAGAAGTTTTGGAAGAAGTTAAAGAAGTGCTTGCGGAAGAGGTCAAGGAAGAAGCAGCTGTTAGCGAACAAGCGCAAGAAACTGATCATCAAGAAAAACCCAAGGAATAATTGTGGAAATAACCGCCAATTGTCAATATAGTGAAGAACGTGCCAAACAATTTTTTCGTTTTCATATGCTTGTAAAAAGCCCGGCCAAATATATCTATTATGGTTTAGCTTTTTTGAGCTTGGCATTTGGTGTTTATCTAATTGCGAAAAACGAAGCTTACTTTGGCATTTTTTGTTTATTTCTGGCCGTCATTATCATTGTGGTGCGGTTGGCAACGGCTCATACAACCCTTAACAAAATCATGAAGGATTTACGCTTTCCGACCTTTAAATATCAGTTAGTTTTTTCCGAGTCATCATTATCATTAATTCAAGGTGATGTGAAAACAAGCTATCCTTGGAATAAAATCATTGTCATTTGTGAAACCAAAACGATGATGTATTTTTATACATCAGCTTCACAAGCGCTTATTTTAGGAAAATATCTATTATCCGACCAAGAGCGTCATCAAGTGCAACAATGGCTAAGCCTTAAACAAGTAAAACATCGCTTTTATCGGCTTAAATAAACGGTGCGTACTTATGAAAATCATTTTAATCAGTTTAATCATTATCCTAGGAGTGGCAATTGGTTTAATTTTAGGATTGGGTTTATTTCAAGGTTTTGAGTTGGTTTTGTCAATGTTTATTTTGTTTCCGTTAGTCTTTATTTTGGGAACGATTTTACTGGGGAGAACCAAGAAAGAAGTTCCCAAAGAAAAAGACCATCAGCAAGACCGTTTTTCGAGGTGGGAATAATGAGTGATTTACGCTTATTCAACTTAAAGAAAGCTAATTTAGAAACAAAAACAAAACTGGATAAACACGCTTTACAAGCCATCATCAGCGCTCATGGGGAAGTGTTGCTGGGGATTACCGTCATTGCTAATGATTTAAACATTACCGATAATCCGACGGAAAAAGTGGAAACACTAGGCTATGATGAAAACTTCCGCTTAACAATCATTGAATATCGCAGTGGTAAATTTGGTGGTGTTGTTAGCAAAGGCTTGATGTTTTTAGATTATATTGCCAATAATCAAGGTAAGATAAAAAGTTTGGTCAATGAAAAACTTGGTTATGACAAAGGAAAGCAAATCAATTATGCTCCGCGCTTAGTGATTATCGGTGAAGACTTTAATAAATATGATGAATATGCCATCAAACAAATGCCGTATATTGTGGAACTGCTCAAATATCAATTGTTTGAAAAACAAACCTTAGTGTTGGAAAAAATCTACCAAAGTAAAAATACTTACGGTGAAGCCAAGCTAAGTTCGGATTTAATCAATCAAATCCGTGATTTTACCCTCAGTTTAGGTGATGAAGTTTGTGAGGAAATTAGCACTTCGTTCATCTGTTTTCGAAAAATTAAAGCTTTTGCCTATTTGTTGATACAAGATGGCTTAACTTTAAGCATCTTGCAAAAGGGCAAATATAAGCAATATCAAGTCCGCCAGCAAAAAGATATAGCAAAGGTGGAAGATTTAATTGAACAAAGCTATGACGAAAACTGAGGATTTACCAGTTATTTATGAAGACAATCATCTCATTGTCGTGTTGAAACAGCCTAATTTATTATCTCAGGCCGATCATACGCAGGATGATGATATGATTAATCTTGTTAAACAATATTTAAAAAATAAATATCAAAAACAAGGAAATGTTTTTGTTGGCCTAGTGCAGCGTTTGGATCGGCGTGTGGGCGGATTAATGGTGTTTGCGAAAACATCGAAAGCAGCAGCACGCATGTCCGCTTTGATCCGGGAACGAAGTTTTCAAAAAGAGTACTTGGCCATTGTTCAGGGGAAAACCCCACCCTCGGGACGGTTAGTCGATTATCTTTGCAAGATATATAAAGATGGTCCCCGGGCCATTGTTGTAAGTGCGGAAGATTTTGGCCAAGAAGCCATTTTGGAATATGAAAGCTTAGCGACGGCCCTTATTGATCAAGAAGAATTTTCTTTTGTGAAAATCAATTTAATTACCGGACGTTATAATCAAATTCGGATTCAGTTTGCTCATTTCCAACATCCGCTTATTAATGATTATAAATATGGTTATCGCGGACATCACGAAAGCGACGAATTGGGACTGGTGTGTTCGGGTTTAAAATTTGTCCATCCCGTCACTAAGGAAACCATGAGTTTTCGTTATCGTCCGTCCGAGGGTCTTTGGAAATATTTTGGGAGTGTGAATTATGAATAAAGCTAAACCTGCGATTATTATTTTTGCTACCTTTATCGTGCTATTTATTTTAATGTCGCTTTTTGCGGCTAACGGAGAAATCAAAGTCAAGAGTTATGATGCGGAAATCACGCTGGACAATAACGGTGATATGTTTATTTCGGAAACTTGGGTTGTTGATTGGCCCACGGGTAAGCATGTTTCCTTCCGGGATATTGCTTATCAAAAATACAATCCGGACAATCCTCTTTACCAAGAAGAAACCAATGTCGCTTTATTTGATAATGATTCCGTTAATGTCGCCGTGTTTGGAAAGGACGGACTTGCCCTTCCGAAAAGCCAATATAAAGTCGGATTTTCTTTTAAAGGTGATGTTGATGAATTAGGGCAACCGGTCGAATGTTATCCCTCGCGTTCTAATTGTGAATCAATCTTTATCTATGTTGATGACGGTATGCAAAGCACGATGACTTTCAAGTATGATTATAAAATCATCGGTGCGGTAACCAAATATCAAGATACCAATGAGTTGAACTGGGTTTTATTGGAATATTTTGAATCGGGTGTCGATGATGCCATGGTGACCGTCAATATCCCCGGTGTAGCAAAAAAGGATTTACAAGCTTGGGGTCATGGATTATCAAAAGGGAAGGTTATCATCAGTGATGAAAAAGTTGTTCTGGATATTGATCGCATTAAACCAAGTGAAGCCTTAGAATTTAGGATTCTCATCAATGATGATGTTTTCAATGTCAAGCCTATTAACTTTATTGATAGAGCACAGTATGATGAAATCGTCGATTATGAAGTTGAATGGGCTAAGAAAACTAATTTAAGTATTTTTTTGTCTTTCGTCGTTTGGGTTTTAGCAGCTGCCATTTTAATAGCAACCGTCTTTGTTGGTGTTCGGGTTTATATTAAATATGATAAGGAATACGAACCGCAATTCCAAGGGAAATACTTCCGGGAATTACCGGCGGAATACAGTCCGGCGGAAATGAGTTATCTTTATTATTTCAAAAAAATTCAAAACGAAGATGTTACGGCCACGCTTTTAGATTTGGTGCGCCGCAAATACTTAATCCTTGACAACAACACTTCCGATATCAATGATAAAAACCCTGCCTTTAAAATAACGAAAAATCTAGCGATGAATGAGGATGATTTACTTCCTCATGAAAAGCATTTAATTTCCTGGTTCATTGATATAGTTGGTGATGGCAAAGAAGTTAGCCTTGACCAAATTGAGAAATATCCGAAGCGCTCTTATCAAGCAGCGATGAAGTTTGAAAAAGCCGGGTCAACATTTATCACTTTAGCTAAGCAAGCCGGGAGTCGCCATGATTTCTTTGAGAAAACCCTGGCTTCCGCAAAAGGCAAACTCTACTCTTGGTGTTTTGTTCCCTTTGTGTTTACTTTCTTAGCTTTCATTAGCGGCTCGATGTTGGCCGTTCCGATTGATAATACCCTGCCGGCACTGATGAGTGCCTTAGTCGGGGTTGCGTATGTTATCTATGTGGCGACCATTAAAAAACGTTCCGTTAACGGGAACGAAGATTATACCAAATGGAAAGCCTTCCGTCAGTTTTTACTTGATTTTGGTCGCATGGAAGACTATCCCATTCCGGGAGTTGTCGTTTGGGAACACTATTTAGTTTATGCCACTTCCTTAAAAGTTGCCGATAAAGTAATGGAACAATTAGAAGTGAAGTTGCCGGCGGAGATGATTGAATCGGAGCAAGCAACATATATGGGGATTGGCTATCGTTATTATGGATTCCGACTGGGTTATGCTTTAGGAAGAATTAATCAATCTGTGTCAACTGCTCGTGCCAATGGTCGGGCGACCATTGCCGCTCATCAAGCTCAAGTTTCTGGTTCGGGTCGCGGTGGCGGTTTTGGTGGCGGTCGTTCCTTTGGTGGGGGTGGCGGTGGTTTTCGTGGAAGATAGAAACAAGAATAGAAAGAGAGGATCGTATGAACAATTTATTTTTAATTAGTGTCGGCGGGATTGTCGGCATCGTAATTGCCCTTGTCGTCGTCTTATTAATTGTCTTTGTGATTAGTATTTACAACAAACTCGTTGTTTTACGCAATCGTGTTCGCAATGGTTGGAGCCAAATTGATGTCCAACTAAAACGTCGTTTTGATTTAATCCCTAATTTAGTGGAAACAGCCAAGGGCTATGCTAATTTGGAAAAAGGCATTTTTGAAGAATTTGCAAAGGCTAGAGGTTTATATGCTCAAGCTGCTCAAGCTGGGAATGTGGAAGGAATGGCGCAAGCTAACCAATCCTTGGGTGGCACGCTGAGCCGTTTATTAATGGTGCAAGAACAATATCCGGAATTAAAGGCTAATACCAACTTCCAGGATTTAATGGCTCAATTAAAAGATACGGAAGATAAAATTTCTTTCAACCGTCAGTTTTACAATGACACCGTTTTGGGCTACAATAACAAGATTGAATTATTCCCAAGCAATATTATTGCTAATATCTTCCGTTTCCAAGCAGCTCAATTCTTTGAAGTTAAAGATGAAGCTCAACGGGAAGCTCCGAAAGTTAAATTTTAAACAAATATTGTTAATAAGCTTTTTTGATTTCTTTTCAAAAAAGCTTTTTTAAAATACTAAGATTGTTAACATTTTTACAATTAAATCAAGCGAGCAATAAAAAAACGCAAACTTATTTGTTTGCGCTTTGTTTTTGATTGAGTCGTTTATTGAATCTTTCAACACGACCGGCCGCTTGAACGAACTTTTGTTGGCCGGTATAAAAGGGGTGGCACTTTGAACAAGTGTCAACACGCATTTCTTTTAAAACCGAACCAGTTTCAAAAGTGTTTCCACAAGTTGTACAAACGACGGTTACATTTTGGTATTTGGGGTGAATTCCTTTTTTCATCATTATCTCCTTCCGCCATAGGTTTTTAAACCTATAGTAAGTTTACCTTGTATATTATATTATAAAAGCTTGTGGAAGTCAACAAAAACAACATTAATTTGCCCGTGTTTGTTTGCTTACTTTTATAATGATTTATCAAAAATATTATCATGAAAACACAAAAAAACTTTAAAAACTACTTTTAATAAGGTATAATATTTTAGAGGTGAAAAAGATGGATTTACAAGTAAAGGATGGATGGATTGAAGTTATTTCGGGAAGCATGTATGCGGGAAAAACCGAAGAACTGATTCGGAGAGTCAAACGAATTGAATATGCTCGTAAAGAAGTGATTGTTTTTAAACCCTTAATTGATAATCGCTATAGCAGTAATGAAGTGGTGTCACATGATAACGGCCGCACGAAATCCATTGATATCAGTAATCCCGAAGAAATATATCAACATTTAAACGGTCGTTTGCCTTATGCGGTAGCGATTGATGAAGTCCAGTTTATGTCCAGTTCCATCATTGATATTTGCGAAGACCTAGCCGACTGCGGGGTTAGAGTCATTGTCGCCGGTTTGGATAAAAACTTCCGTGGGGAACCGTTTGGCGTGATGCCGGACTTATTGGCTCGGGCTGAATATGTTACTAAACTCGATGCCATCTGTCAGGTTTGCGGGGCTCCTGCCACCAGAACTCAACGCATCATTAACGGGAAACCGGCGCGCTATTCGGATCCGATTATCTTGGTTGGTGCCAAAGAACAATATGAAGCCCGTTGTCGCCATTGCCATGTGGTGTTAGATAAACCGCATGCGAAACGATGAATTTTTCATGCGCCAAGCAATTAAGCAAGCGCAAAAAGCCTATGAGTTATTAGAAGTGCCTGTCGGCTGTGTGTTGGTCAAAGATAACAAAATCATTGCCTCGGCTTATAATAAACGTGAGCATAAACAAAGCAGTTTAGCTCATGCGGAGATGTTGGCGATTGCGAAAGCATCGAAAAAACTTCATAATTGGGTTTTGGAAGATGTCACGATGTATGTGACGCTGGAGCCATGTTTAATGTGCACTGGAGCAATTTTTCAGTCCCGTCTTAAACGGGTTGTTTATGGAGCCAAGGAACCAAAATTCGGGGTTTTAGGAAGCCTAATGGATCTATCCCAAGAAACAAGGTTCAACCACCGGATTGAAGTATCTTCGGGTCTTTTCCAAGATGAGATTTCCCAAATGATGAAAGATTTTTTTAAACAATTGCGTTCAACAACATAGTTATCCAATAACATAGTTATTGAATAACATGGTTATTTTTTATAAAAAATGTTATAATAAACTAATCCCATCTTAGGTACCTATATCCAATATTGAGCGGTGAACCAGGTCAGGTCGTGACTGAAGCAGCCTTAAGCATGTCTTAGTATGTGGGTATGGGTACTTAAGGTGGGATTTTTTGCTAATTTTGTGATGATAGAAGAAACTTAAAACAGCAAAAAATGCTGTTGTTTTAGAATCGAAGATTACTTGAAAAACCCCTTGAAAAAGAGTATAATTAAACATGTTTTTAAAGAGTAGGAAAATGACATGAACAAAATTATTAAAAGCTTTTTTTATCTTTTTTGTTTGCTTTTATTATCTGGCTGTCAGGAAAAAAAGTGGACAGTTGTTTTTGATGTGGCTGGGGGTTCACCCATTGCAAGCCTGGAAGTCCCCAACCAAACGACCATTAACCTTGAGCTTCCTTCTAAGGAAGGCTATCGTTTTTTAGGGTGGTTTGATGCCAACGAAACAAAATATGAAGGTGAAATTCAAGTTAACAAAGATTTAAATTTACAAGCAAAATGGAAAAAAATTACATTTTCAGTGCGCTTTGAATATGAAGATGGAACCCTAATAGAAGAACAAACGATTGATTATGGGGAAGATGCCATTGCACCCACTCCTAAAAACATTCCTGGATATCAATTTGTTGGCTGGAGTAGTTCCTTTACTGATGTTCTTAGCAATTTAAGAGTCCTTGCCCAATATGAAATCTTAAACTTTGTGGTGCGCTTTGAATATGAAGATGGAACCCTAATAGAAGAACAAACGATTGATTATGGGAACGATGCCATTGCGCCTACTCCTAAAAATGTTCTCGGATATCGTTTTGTTGGCTGGAGTAGTTCCTTTTCTAATGTTGTTAGCAACTTAAAGGTTGTTGCCCAATATGAAATCTTAAGTTTTGAAGTTATTTACCTTGACTTTGATAACACTATCTTAAAACAAGAAACCGTTGCCTATGGTCAAAACGGAACCGCGCCTACGGAACCAACAAGAACCGGATATAACTTTATTGCTTGGGATCAAGAATTTACTCAAGTTACGAGAAACCTAACTGTCCGCGCTTTGTATGAAGAAGAAGCCTTTGGTTTGGTTTATGTCCTTGATGATGAAGTTTATTATGTGCACGGTTATACGGGTACTAACAACGAAATAGTGATTCCTACCACTTATAATAACTTTCCCGTTGTTGGGATTTATGAAAAAGCTTTTTTAAACAATGATACCCTTAGCAAAGTCACCATTAGTGAAGGAATCATTGAGATTGGCGCACAAGCTTTTTCCGGTTGTGTGGAACTTACTACCGTAATTCTTCCTAATACTTTAGAAAGTATCGGTGAAGAAGCGTTTAACGCTTGTTCGCGTTTAGCCGCGATTACAATTGGCGCTCCCACCATTGGTGTTGCCGCTTTTTCCGGCTGTACGGGTTTAAAAACGATTGCGCTTTTAAACACCGTGGAAAGTATTGGCGGTTGGGGTTTTTGGGGGAATAGCAGTTTAAAAACACTCTATATTCCGGAAAGTGTCGTTTTCATCGGTAAACACGCTTTTAGTTGGTGCACTAATTTATTAACGATTTATACTCCGGAAGCCAATGTTGAGCATTTAAAAACCTTGTTAGCCGAAGCTGAAAACATTTATGTAAAATATACGGTCAAAGCTAGAGAGTAATAATCCGGTTTGAGGTGGGTTTCATGAAAGATGCTTATCGGCATTTAAAATGGTTCTTTAAAATTGAATATAAAAAATATCTTTTGCTAGCGATTTTATTGCTAGCTCTTTCCATCACCCCCGCCCTTCCTTCCAAGGTTCTAGGGATGGCCATTGATGATATTGCTTCGGGAACATTAAGTATTAACCGCTTACTTTTTTTGGTTTTGTCATTAGCTTTAATTCCGATTGTCAGATACTTTATTGCCATTGTTTATCACTTTCACATCAATCGTTTAGGGCATAAATTGTCCTACCAACTGCGAGAAAAATATATTGATCATCTATTTGCTTTAGATGCCGCGCTTTATGAGAAATACACCAAAGGTGATTTAATTGCTCGGGCTACCAATGATTTACAGAACCTAACCGTTTTAGCAACCTCGTTTCTCCAAATCGTGGTTTTCAACAGCGGGATGGTGATAACCGCCATTGTTATGATGCTGGTTATTCATCCCTTGTTAACGGTCGCGAGTGTTATTTTAATGCCTGTGGCTATTTTTTGGTTAAACAAAAAACGCCAGAAAAAACGCGCTTATTATAAAATTCATCATGAAATTTATGCTGATATGCAAGAGAAAGTTCTAGAATCGATTGAAGGTGTTAAAGCTATCCGAGCCTACGGACAAGAAGATGCCGATTTTGAGAAAACAAAAAAGGCGATTGATGAAGATATTAATTCATGGTGGAAGATTTTGAAGTTTGAATCGATTTATGGGCCCTTATTTGAAATGGTCTATGCCGTTTCCTATTTTGTAGCGATTGCTTATGGTAGTTATATGGTGATTAAATCACAAATTTCGACCGGGGAATTAGTAACGTTCTTGGTTTATGTCGGCATGCTCTATGGACCCTTAGTCGCATTAAGCAATGTTTTAAACACAAGCAATAATATTATTATTTCCGATGAACGTTTTTATGAAATTATGGATTTGCAACCGGAAGTTAAGGATGAAGTAGAAGCGCAACCGATTCTCTCCTTTAAAACGATAGAATTTAAGAATGTCAGTTTTAAATATCCCTTTGATAATTTCCATGTCATTGAGAATATCTCTTTTACGATTAACAGCGGGGAAACAATCGGGATAGTCGGTCCGACCGGAGCGGGGAAATCAACTCTCATCCGCCAATTGCTTCGGGAGTTTAATATCACCGGTGGGCAAATTCTTTTTGACGGTGTTAATATTAATCGACTAAAGATGGAAGATGCCCGCAACCTTGTGGGTTATGTTCCCCAAAACCATGTCCTTTTCCGGCGCTCCGTCGATGATAATATTTTAATCGGCAATCCGAAAGCCAGTCCGGCAGAAGTAGCCAGTGCCGTTTCTTTGGCCGACTTCAAGAAGGACTTAAAAGAATTGCCTTTAGGGATGGAGACGATGGTTGCGGAATTGGGGGGATCACTTTCCGGTGGTCAAAGGCAAAGGTTGTCGATTGCCAGAGCGCTTGTGAAAAACCCGGAAATCCTAATTCTTGATGATTCTCTCAGTGCTGTTGATGCCTTAACTGAAAGCAATATTATTCGCAATTTAAAACAGGCTCGCAGCGGAAAAACGAATATCATCATCGCCCATCGTTTTTCAGCTGTTGCGGAGGCCGATAAAATCATTGTCTTACAAAACGGGAAAATAAGTGCCATCGGCACACATTTAGAATTATTAAAATATGATAATTGGTATAAGATGCAATATCTTAACCAAATCAAAGGTGATCGCTATGAAGAACTTTAAACGGGTTTTCAAGTATATGAAAGGGCGTTATCACCTACTGGTTTTTTCCGTTATTCTGATTATTATTGTTCAGTTATTAGGGTTTTTGACGCCGCTGATTGTGAAAACGATCTTGGATGATTATATTTTAGGAATTGAATATCCTTGGGTGGAAGTTGCAAGGGAGGACGAAAAAACTGTTACTTATAATCATCGTTTCTTTAAACAGGAACGTTTCCTTGATAGCGATGATGTTAGTTTAGGAGCGGCCAGTATCGTTATTAATAAAACAAGTTTTTACCTTGTTTACGATCGTGTGGAAAGTGGCAACCGCACTTTTGAAAACAAGCAAATTGTTGTCCAACAAGCTAATGGTTTAGTTTTTCGTTATGATGCTACGAAACTTGATCGTATGGCCGTCTTTTTGTTTTATCAACCGATGGTCGATAAACTCATCTTTTGGATTGTGTTCTTATTTATTAAGAGCATCATCGTTATCTTTGGCACCTACGCCCAACGCCTTTCCACAAACCGTGTTGTCAGTTTGATTGCTCGTGATGCCCGGACGGATGCCATGCGCAGTATCGAGCGCTTACCAATTAAATATTTTGAAGCGGAACCGGCGGGTAAGATGGCGGCCCGTATTACTCATGATGTTGACGGGATGATTGGCTTATACCGCTTAAGCGTTAATGTCATGGCTTATGCGGTGCTTAGTTTCCTCTTTGCTTATGTCGGTATGTTCATCTTGGATGTGAAATTAGCCTTATTGACCTTTATTGCTTATCCCTTTATTTATTTGTGGGTTCGTTATTTCTTAAAGCATTTAAGGAGGATTGCGGAAAAGGTCAATGAATTACGCAGCTTAATGACGGCCAAGATTAATGAGATTATTAATGGCATTAATATTCTTCAAATCTTTAACTTTAAAAAACCGACCATCAAAGAATTCAATCAGATTAATAAAGATTTTACCAATGAACAGATGCAAGAAGTCAAGCTGCATTTAACAGCGGGATGGAACTTAATCAACATTATGCGGGGCTTAGTTACAACTTTCATCGTAGCTTACTTTGGTTGGCAAAAACTGAACATCTCCGGAGTAGTGATAACCGCCGGCTTGGTTTATGCTTATAATGAATATTTGTTGAAGATTATTGAACCGGTGAATATCATCTTTACACAAGTCGGTGAATATCAACATTCCATGGTCCGCATTGAACGAATTTGCAAATTGATTGAAGGGGAATTGGAAGATAACACTATCGGTCCGATTGATCGTTATAACGGCAATATTAAATTTGATAACATTTGGTTTGCCTATGTGGAAAACGAATATGTTTTAAAAGGTGTCAGTTTGGAAATCAAACACGGGGAAAGAGTTGGCTTGGTGGGACATACCGGAAGCGGTAAAAGCTCACTAATGAACTTATTGCTGCGTTTTTATGATTTGACTGATGAGAAATCCGGAAAGATTTATGTTGACGGCATTGATATCGCCAGTCTTCCGAAACGGACTTATCGTTATCATTTAGGCATCGTTTTACAAGAACCGATTTTGTTTAAGGGGACAATTGCCTCCAATATCCGTTTTGGAAAAGAAAATGTGAGCGATGAACAAATTATTGCGATTTTAAAATCCATGGGTGGCGAAAAACTCATTAACAAATTTGAAAAAGGCATTAATACACCGATTAGCCGTGCGGGTGTTAACATGAGCAGCGGTGAAAAACAAATCATCAGTTTGGCTCGGGTTATTGTCCATAATCCTTCCATCTTGGTTATGGATGAAGCGACTTCCCACATTGATACGGAAACTGAGGAAATGATTAAAAAAGCTTTAAAAGTGGTTTGTAAGAACCGAACCGTAATCATCATTGCGCATCGTTTAAGTACGATTTACAATGCGGACCGTATTATTGTTTTAGACCACGGTTTAAAAGTGGAAGAAGGAACACATCATACCTTAATGCAAGCCAATGGTGTTTATGCCAATATTTACCGAGCGCAAGTGGCTAATTCTGAGTTTTAACATAAGTTCGCAAACATTTTGTTTGTGAACTTTTTAATGACCACAAAAACTAAAAAGAAAGGCAATAAATAAGGAGAAAGCAAACAATTTCAATTAAATTGACAAATAATGTAGTTCATAATAAAATAAAATTGACAAGATTTTAAGGAAAACAACAATTTGAAATGTTTTTAATTATTACCATAATAATAGTAAAATAATGAAAACACTAGAATGGTTTTAGTTGGGCATTATTTACCGTCATCAAGGAGGTTTGAAACTATGAAAAAATCGATAATCATAAGCATTCTGGTTGTGTTGGGAGTCTTTGGTTTGAGTGGATGTGGGAGCAAGCCTGAAGAATATGACCCTGAAAATCGCAAAAACTCTACTTCAATTCAAACCGATTTTTTCAAAGTACAGTTATTTAATGTAGATTGTAGGGAATATTATGATAAATGGGCTAGAGTATATGGTTTAACAGAACTTGGGAAGAAACAAGAAATATTGGTGATTCCTGAGGATATTGAAGGATTTCCAGCAACTATGATTGGTGTGCTCGGATCTAAAAAATATGGAATTAAGAGCGATAATTTAAAAAAAATTTACATTCCACAGACGATATATTCAAAGATATATAGGGAGTTGCCGATAGCTGTAAAATCGATTTCATGCCAAGACGCAGTCGTTTTTTTAACAGCCGAAAAAATAAATCTTAGTGGTATTGCAGGAAAGAATACTATGATTATCATGATGCCCGATGCCTTTGCAAGGTCTACACAAGGTTTTTCGGAAAAGACTATTGCCAATATTAAGTATCGTTCACCTAATATAATCTATCATTATAATTATGAAACATCGCCCAACCAAGACATTTATTGGCTTGATTTTATTGAGAAAGATAGTTTATACCTTAATCCGGAATCTCCTAAAAGAGAGGGGTATATA
>MVZM01000018.1 GCA_002068415.1 Tenericutes bacterium ADurb.BinA124 | reverse complement strand
TTTTATCACATGGGGTGGTCAATTTCATATGGCTGTTTTTACTAAAAACTGGTCAATTTCATTTTATCATATACAAAAACTTTCGGTTACAAAATTGAAACAAAAATTTAATAATATTGATGATTTTTTAGATCCTAATAATGCTGATATGATTTCCACAAGAAATTTAGTCGGAGTTTTTAAATGCTTTTCCAGTCAATCAAAAAATTATGACTATTACATTTCGATATTTGATACATTTATTGAATTTGAAAAAACAAGGAATTTAGCAGCACATGAAATTATTGGTTATGATGAGGAAAACAGCAAAAAAATAAATATTAATGAAGCTAAAAAATTAATGAATAAACTAATAGAACTTTTTAATTATATTAGTAGAGACATTTTTAACCAAATTGATTGGAGCTTTTATGATAAATTAAATGAATACTTGATTAGTTTTTTATAAAAAATAATAAAGAAAGGAGAAAAAAATGAAAGAAAACTATCAGTCGGAAATAATGAAAACAACATTAGCGGCACTGCTTCATGACATCGGCAAGTTTTATCAAAGGACAGGAGCTAAAATCAACCCCCAATCTTTTGATAGTTCCTTCACCAAAGAGTTTGGGCAGTACAAGCACGCTGCTTTCACCTCAAAATTTATTTCTGAGTTTTTCCCCACTCTTCATCCCATTTTATCTTTAGCCGCTTCCCACCACATTACCAATAATGAAATATCCAAAGCGGATCAATTAGCTTCGGCTCATGATAGAAAAAGTGATGAAGAGGAAGACACCGAATTTGAGCATAGTCGTTATGACTTTATTATGAAGCGGATGAATAATATATTTAACGAAGTTATATTATCAGAAAATCCGGAAACCAAAAAAACATTTCTTACTATCAAACCCTTAACGCAATTTGAGTTAACGGACAAAGACCGTATTGAAAACTTAGAGCAAGCAAAGCAAGAGTACAAAGTCGTATTTAATGAATTTACCTCAAGATGTAAAGGTATTGTTTCACCCAATGTTTTCGTTATTCATCATCAACTTTACCCCTTATTAAAAACTTATACCGGTGCTATTCCGTCTGCGACCTACCAACAAAATAATCCTTCATTTAAACCAACCGTCAGTTTGTTTGATCACTTGAAATTAACGGCTGCACTGGCGAGTGTTTTAAAAGCGAGTGATTATCAATATGGGAAAGAAGGACAAGATGTTAAACTTGTCTTTCTGGAATATGATTTATCGGGAACACAGGACTACATTTTCCAAGTTACCGAAGGGGAGGAAACGAAACGCGATATTGCGAAATCGTTACGGACAAGATCTTTCTTCTTATTGTTATTAACTGATTTAATCGGTTTTAAATTGGTTCATGATTTTTCATTATCTTATGAAAACATTCTATTTTCCTCGGGAGGACGAGGAATTGTTCTCTTACCGTTTTTACCTGATTTTGAAGACAAGATTCAAAAAACAATTTCTTGTATTGAAAAAGAGATTTTTGAAAAGTTTAAAGGTAAAATTTCGTTCTCATTTGCAAAAAATGTGATTGATGTTAATGAATTTGAAAACAATTATCAAAACATCATGAATGCTCAGAAAAAAACGGTTTTGAGCGGTAAAAAACAAAAATTTAAAACCTTATTTTCAAATCCTAAATTTTCATTTGTATCAAAGCCGCTTTTAAATGCATGCGAACTTTGTGAAAGCTATGAAGCGGAAAAAAACAATCGTTGCCACGATTGTAATGACTTTATTGAGTTAAACAGTATTTTGGTTAACAATAAAAAGATATTTGTGGAATATGATTTTTCTAAAAAAAATAATACTTCAAATCTTTCCTTTTCTTTTCAAAGTTTAGGAAATATTAACATTTACGTGCAATTACCGGAAGTAAATGATTTTTCTTACTATGTTACTTATAATGGCGATGAACTAGGAGAATCCAAATTTTATGCCAATTTAAATGCCAAGGGTAAAAGTTTTAATGAGATTGCTGATTTGTCCGAAGGTGATAAGAAATTGGGATTATTAAAAATGGACGTTGATAATTTAGGTTTAATCTTCTACAAGGGCATTAATCACGAGTATAAGACTTTTTCTAAAGTCTTGATGTTATCAAGATTTATGGATTATTTCTTTTCTAAACATTTGTTTGACTTAATGACGGAAAAGAGAAAAAATCATATTTACATTAACTATTCCGGTGGCGATGATTTAGTTTTGATTGCTCCGGCAAGCGAAATTTTATCAATTGCGAGTGAAATTAACAATGCCTTTCATCTCTTTACATCCCAAAACAAGGATCTTCATATTAGTTCCGGTATTGATATCTTCGATTCCAAATCACCGATTCGTTATGCTGTTTTACAAGCTGAAGCGGCTCTTGATCAATCAAAAAAACAAGAACACAAAAATAGTTTCACTATTTTTGGGACAACCATTAATAATAGCGATATGAAGCAAGTAATTGATGAATGCGAATACTATCAAAATAAATTGGCTAAAAAGCAAATTTCTCGTAGCATTATTTATAAACTTTATAGTGCAATATCGAATAGTGTTGATAATAACAATCCCATCGAAGCTTTTAGCCGTTTTATTCCGCTACTCTCGTATTCTTTTGAACGAAACATTGATGACGAATCTGAAAAAACCAAACTTAGAAAATTGTTCGTTCGAAGGGATATTAATATTAGTTTATTGAATTTGTACAAAGTTATATTTGAATATGCTTTATTGAAAACAAGAAATGTAAAGGAGGATAAAAATGAACAATAGGAATTATTATGGTAATTATCGTCAAGATAATCGACCGGAATCGAATATCAAGAAGATAATTAACATCATTAAAAACACTAAGCAGACACTTTTTAAGGATTTTATTAGTGAAGATTTGTACTTGCCAGAAGGGAAGGCTTATCAAATTGCCAATGAATTAACTAAAACAAAGACTAACCAAATTAGAAAAGTTTTTAGTATGATTAAAGAAGCGGAATATAAAGCCAAAAACAAAGATTTTGAAAGTGGAAGAGACACGCTTTATATGATTGTTCCCCTCATGGCTTATTCTGTTTCCCGCGAATTAGTTGATAAGGATTTGTTTGAATTAATTAAAGTTTGTATTACTAGTGAAAAAATTAAAAGCTCAAAAGATATTGAGACTTTTAGTAAATTGTTTGAAAGCATTGTTGCTTATACAAAAGAAGGGAGAAAATAAAATGGCTGATATTAGACTAACAAAAACTGCTGTTTTGGAAATTGAATTACACATTTTAACAGGTATTCACATCGGCGGCTCAAAAGAAATTTATGGCATTGGGGGAATTGATAATCCCGTTATTAAAAATCCTTTAGACAACAAACCCATTATTCCTGGTAGTAGCTTTAAAGGAAAAATTCGGAATTTGTTGGAATTAAATGGACAAGAGGAAGAGGTAGAAAAATTGTTTGCGGGTGATGATCTTGCCCCCTCAAGAGTCATCTTTAGAGACATGAAACTTTCTGACGATTCAAGTGATAAAATTCAGGAAATATTAGGTTTTGGCGTGTTTACAGAAGTGAAAGCAGAAAACACGATTGATAAAAGGACAGGAAAAGCTAATCCAAGATTGTGCGAACGCGTGCCTTCAGGAGCCGTTTTTCAAAGTGAAGTTGTTGTTAATGCTTATAATGATGAAGATGTTCAGGAAATAGTTTCTTTGTTGAAACAAGGGTTCCAACTATTGGAATTAAATTATTTAGGCGGTAGTGGCACACGTGGTTATGGGAAAGTTAAAGTTGATGTAAAAAACGAAAGAGTTATCTAATATGAAAACTTACCAGCTTCGATTTTCATCAATTAGTCCCATTACCAAAATTCCTGATTCGCAATCTTTTTTCGGTGCGCTTGCTCACGCCATTAAAAGTCGATTTGGGAAAGAACAGTTAGAAGAGTTATTGCTTAAAGGGATGAAAAAAGAATTTCCGTTCATTGTATCATCATTCTTTTTTACAAAAACCCTCCCTCTTCCTTTGGATATCACACCAACCTTTTTATCTGAAAGTAATATTTCTATTAATCAGTTAAAAGCCATCAAGAAAACGAAGAAAATCAAATCAATTTCGCTGGGAATTTATCAGGATTATGCATCCAATTTAGACCAATTTAATACTTCTTTTTATCATAAACTGTTTTCAAATGAATATTTATTAATTCAAGATGATTCATTACTTATCAAAAATGATGAAGTTAATTTGTTTTCACAAGCCAAGCCCTATAAAACGACGACAAGGGTTAGAAACAAAGTGAATATCAGCGAAGAGACAGATTTGTTTTACAATCAAGTTATTTATTTAAAAGATGACCAAAAATTTGATGTTTATTTAAAAGTTCATTCTAATGATATTTTAAATATCATCATTGAAAGTTTGCAAAAGCAGGTTTATATTTCCATTGGCGGAAAGCGTTCCATTGGCTTAAATTTATTTAAATATCTTGACTGTCAAGAAGTTAATTTCCCTGAAAACCACCAAAAGAAGATGTTATTATCCAAAAGCATTATTGATTCCGATCAAGTAGATTGGGAACATTCTTACTATAAGAATGTTGTTTTAAACAATAAATTTGATTTGATTAAAGAAAAAGTTTTTAAAAAGCAATTACTTTGTTTTGTGGAAGGATCGGTTTTTACAACCAATCAAAATTTTATTGGTTCATATGTTCCTGAAGAAAAACAACCTTTTACTGTTTATCATAATGCCGTCGGCTTTATGATTTAGGAGGTAAGTATGCAAAAAGTAACAATTTTATCCCCTGTTCATATCGGGAATGGGTTAAATTATCCCAACTATTTATTAGTAAATGGGAAGAAATATCGTTTTGAAGATATGGTTCGGGCAACTTTTCATAGGAATAGCAAAGTACTATTATCTCCTGATTTCTTAGACAAAATAGCTTCAACAAAAGCGAGTGCAGCGGGAAGTGCAAAACAAGAAATTGCAAAGGTGATTGTACCTAATGCCGAGGAAATCAAAACGATTGAACCGGAATATGAAGTAACTATTTCAGCTCCCAAGGTTAACCAATGGGATATAAATGAGCATATGAAAACGATGAATCAAATGTTTATTCCCGGTTCAACCATCAAGGGTTATATTATCAATGTGCTGATGTTTGATGTTATCAAAAACAATCAGCAAATTAGAAATTTCTTTCAAAGGAATTTGAACAATAAAAATCTCATCAAAAATGTTGAACTTGAAGTTCAGACTCTTGCTAATCAGCAGTTTATTTGCCGAGATATTATGTTTGAACACAAACCCGAAATCAAATTAATTTCTCGTATCAGTAAAAAAGGACCAATTCCTATTTTATTTGAATGCCTTCCTATTAATGCTACTTCACAAAACGATTTCATCGTTTGGAACAAAATCGATTTAAATTTAGAAAAACAAGGTTTTAAAAATGACATATCCTTGCCTTTTTATAATGAAATGGTGAAAAGAATTCGTAATTTCTATTCCCTTTTTGGGAAAATGAATAAAGATTTTTTACTAAATGCCATTAGCTATGAAAAAGTTTTTATTAAAGACTGTCCTTACTCTATGAATTTTGATAAGAAATCAGCAATTACCCAACTTGAACTAATAGAAAAAGAACTACATAAAGGGAAAATAATTGTTCAAATTGGCAAGAACATTAATTACATCGCTAAAACAACGGGGCATGCCTATGATAGAACTTTTTATGTGAATAATTTTTATCAGTTTTTTAATCCGGGAATGGATCCAAAAATAAAGGGAGCAAAAGTAGCCACCCCGAATAAAATTAACAGCATGAATTTAGTTTCCAATTCCATGTCTGAAATGTATGAGATGGTCCCAGGATTTATGGAAATTGAATGGTAATTAAATATTCTTATTTAATTCAATTCCCTTTTGGATTTAAAGCTTACCGCGATGTTCCTTTTACCTTTTACTACGAATTCATTTACCAATTAAAACGCTTAACATGTATCAATATTGAGCGAAAATGTGAAGATTGTATCTTAAAAGATGCTTGTATTTATTTCCATTTAACAGGGAAGAATTTTGCTTATTACCCGGGGATTTTGGTTAAACGCGATTTTGTGGAAAAGAAGAATTATGCTCCCAATGAAAAAGTCACTTTAAATTTCTATTTATTTCCAAGTTTACTTCAATATGAAGGATATTTAACGGGTTTTTTTGAAACAAAGAATATGATTAGAGAGCATTTATTCCAAATTTTAGATTTCAAAAAAGAAAATTTAGAATTACATGATATAAAAACTGACAAAATTAAAATACTAAATCCCATTTCAGAGATTGATTGTATTAAAGAACAGATTGTGTATTATAATCAAAATTATGATACAAGTTTTAATGACGAAATTGAAATTAAACCAATCCAAATAAGGAAAATAATTGATCAAAATCGTTATCAAATTCAAAACTATCGTTTTCAATTTTCTGGGGAAGTGGGAACTTTTCAAGTGGTGAATTGGAATAATATTCTATTAGAGATTGGTGTTGGCAAAACGAATTTTGTAGGAGGTGGGGTAGGAATTGAGAATCAGGATTAAATTAAAACTCCAAGGTAAAGAAATACCCATTAATTATAAACACTACTTACAAAGTTTTATTTACTTAATGTTTGGTGAAAAATTTCCCGAGTTGCATGACGACGGTTTTCGTTTCGAAAACCGTCCGTTTAAACTGTTTGTTATTAGTGATATCTTTGGCAAATTTATTCTCAAACAAAACCTTCTTCATTTTGAACAAAATGGATATTTTGATTTTGCTTGTTTTGAAGAAGATATGATTATCCAAATATCCAAGTTTTTAACGCAAAACACATTAATCCATATTGGCAAAACCATCATTGAACATAATGGTTTTGATATTTTACAAAATGATTTTCTCCTTAAAGAACAAATGACTTTTAAAAGCATTTCCCCCGTGACTTGTTATATAATGGATGAGAAAACAATTTATTTTGAACCTGATTCAAATGAGTTCAAGAATCAGATCATTAATAATATTGTGAAAAAACATGAATTGATTTATCAGACCAATTGTCCTGATTTTGGAATTGAAGCAATTGAAAAAATAAGAAAAAGAGTTGTCCATTACAAAAACAATTTTGTTGTCAGTTTTGATATAAAGATTACTTTTAATAACTTAAATAAAAACATTTTACAAATCATTTTAAATACCGGCATTGGATCTAAAAACTCCATGGGTTTTGGTATGCTTAGGTATGAAAATTAGATACTATCTTTATAAAAGTGGTAGGTTATCAAGGCAAGACGATAGTTTAGTATTGCTTTGTTCAAACAAGGATAAAATTTATATTCCAATAAAACAAGTTGACATAATTAATGTTTTTTCACAAATCGATTTCAATAAAAATACGATAGGCATTCTTAATGAATATGGAATCACGGTTAATTTTTTCAGTTATTATGGTAATTACATCGGTTCTTATAATGCTTATCGTCCAAAGCAAGGTGATATACTTTTAAAACAGGTAGATCATTTTCAAAGTATGGATAAGAGATTAGTGATTGCAAAAGAAATAATCTATGGGTCTTTGACCAACTCGTTATCCGTCTTAAAGTATTATCACAAAAAACATCAAATTAATGAGATGCAAATTATCGAACTTAAGAAGATTATAGAAGAGATAGATAATGGCAAAAATGATTCAATTGAAGCCTTGCTTATCATTGAAGCTAAAGGTAAACAAATCTATTATGATTGTTTTGATAATATTATTAGGAATAGAAAATTTAATTTTACAAAAAGGAGTAAAAATCCTCCTGAAAATGAAATAAATGCTATGATGAGTTTTGGTTATTCAATTCTTTATTCAATTATTGCTAACATTATTCACCGTTCTAGTCTTAACATTTCTTTTCCTTTTATTCATAGTAACGCAAGAAGAAAAGAAGGTCTTCAATATGATATTGCTGACATCTTTAAACCGGTAATTGTTGACCGTACTATTTTTAGAATGGTAAACAAGATGCAAATAAATGAATCTTGCTTTTCTACATTTAAAAAAGGGACTTATTTGAATAAAGAAGGAGCCAAGTTATTTATTGAGGAATTAGAATTTTTTTTGAAGTCAACTATTGAAGTTGGTGATAATAGAAAAATGTCTTACCAACAACTGTTGAGTAAAGAAATCCATAAATTATCGAACCACATTAAAGGAAAGCAAAAATATAAAGCATTTATAATGAGGTGGTAAAGGTGTACATTATTGTAGTTTACGATGTAGCAGCTGAAAGATGTGCTAAGATAATGAAGATATTGAGGAAATATTTATTTCATTTACAAGAATCAGTTTTTGAAGGGAACATCACCCAAAAAGAATTAAACGATTTGAAAAAGGAATTGCAATTTAAAATAAATCCTGAATATGATAGTATTATTATTTATGAGATGCTTTCAGACAAGTATCTATATAAACATTATGAAGGTGTAAAAAAGAACCATAATACAATCATCATTTAATCGACTACCTAAGTAATATTTGCATAAATTTCATTAAATGTTTCTGTTTTTTGTCCAATGGTCGAAGAAATTTGGGCAAATTCATAAAACAAAATGATTTTAATAAAGAAAATTTAAGTTAAATATGTTCATTAGAGCTAAAATGAGCTATTTTTATGCGTGTTTATTGTTCCTTTGTAGGCGTTGTAACTAAAAGCGTCTAATATATCATTTACAATATTATCAGTGTTTATTGTTCCTTTGTAGGCGTTGTAACAAATAATAGATGAAAAAATTGTTTTTGATGAAGACCGTGTTTATTGTTCCTTTGTAGGCGTTGTAACATGGATGATGTTAATGAACTTGTTCACAGGCGTTCGTGTTTATTGTTCCTTTGTAGGCGTTGTAACAAGATGCTGCTTTCGGAACATCGGGTTACAAGTTCGTGTTTATTGTTCCTTTGTAGGCGTTGTAACCATAAGTCTTAATTTTCCTAAAGCATTTCATATTTGTGTTTATTGTTCCTTTGTAGGCGTTGTAACACGCTGGTTAAATGCTTGTAGTACTTACGCACTACGTGTTTATTGTTCCTTTGTAGGCGTTGTAACTGTTAAACCAAAACACTCTTTTGCTAACTTGGTTCGTGTTTATTGTTCCTTTGTAGGCGTTGTAACTAATAATATATTTAACATTTTGCAGGTGAACTTTGGTGTTTATTGTTCCTTTGTAGGCGTTGTAACCTTATAACCATAACTAATATTAGAGTAATATTTTTGTGTTTATTGTTCCTTTGTAGGCGTTGTAACCAGCTTTTCCAACAACTTCTGCATATCTAGACCAAGTGTTTATTGTTCCTTTGTAGGCGTTGTAACTTTTCAGTCAAATTCAATTTATAAAGTTCTAATATGTGTTTATTGTTCCTTTGTAGGCGTTGTAACGATTACAACCCTATTTCTTTATAGCAATAGGTAACTCGTGTTTATTGTTCCTTTGTAGGCGTTGTAACAATAAAAGAGCCATTCCGTTTGATTTTTTTAACATGCGTGTTTATTGTTCCTTTGTAGGCGTTGTAACGAGGGCTGATAAAAAGAAAAACCCAGGCAAGACTTGTGTTTATTGTTCCTTTGTAGGCGTTGTAACTTGATAGCTTTTTTGTAGTCGCCGACGCTCTTATGTGTTTATTGTTCCTTTGTAGGCGTTGTAACTTTTTTATCTTTTTTTATTAATTTTATTCTATCAGTGTTTATTGTTCCTTTGTAGGCGTTGTAACTATCTCTCCCCCTAAATTAAATTTTGATATTATATCTGTGTTTATTGTTCCTTTGTAGGCGTTGTAACTGAGATTCATAAAACCACGGGCTTTGTTCGACTTGTGTTTATTGTTCCTTTGTAGGCGTTGTAACAACCATATGTTTTGCGTTAAATTTTCCCCAACTTAGTGTTTATTGTTCCTTTGTAGGCGTTGTAACGATAATAAATTATCTTTAAAGGTATGTATTATATACCGTGTTTATTGTTCCTTTGTAGGCGTTGTAACAATCAACCTGAAGACTAATAAGGTAAAAACCAAAGCTGTGTTTATTGTTCCTTTGTAGGCGTTGTAACATATTAGGCATCGTTGCATGTAATCTGTAACCCATGTGTTTATTGTTCCTTTGTAGGCGTTGTAACTTGGATATTCCAAAGTGTTAGGTCCTAAGGCAATGGTGTTTATTGTTCCTTTGTAGGCGTTGTAACTCCGCTATCATTTCTTGATAGCGTTTTAGATCTCGTGTTTATTGTTCCTTTGTAGGCGTTGTAACTAATGTTGTATATAGTTCAAAAATAATGTAGTGATGTGTTTATTGTTCCTTTGTAGGCGTTGTAACTTATCACTTTGGATATTCCAGAGTGTCAGGTCCTGTGTTTATTGTTCCTTTGTAGGCGTTGTAACACTTTATTGAAGGGACAAACTTTACCGCCATATTTGTGTTTATTGTTCCTTTGTAGGCGTTGTAACAAATCATAAGCCTCATTATATAATTCAGTATTGTGTGTTTATTGTTCCTTTGTAGGCGTTGTAACGAGAATATCCACATTCTTTAAGAATGGATCTACCAAGTGTTTATTGTTCCTTTGTAGGCGTTGTAACTAGTCCAAGCACCTTGATAAACACCAAGCTTATCAGTGTTTATTGTTCCTTTGTAGGCGTTGTAACTTTTTGACACGGAAACAATTTTTATTGGCAAACTGTGTTTATTGTTCCTTTGTAGGCGTTGTAACTGACTAACTCTAGCTAAATAGCACAAAGTGTTTTTCGTGTTTATTGTTCCTTTGTAGGCGTTGTAACTTAATAAGATTATAATTATCATCATATAGACCTAAACGTGTTTATTGTTCCTTTGTAGGCGTTGTAACTTAACCAATACTTCATCGGGTATTGATATTTTTTCGTGTTTATTGTTCCTTTGTAGGCGTTGTAACCACATCACCCCTGCTCATATAGCCAGGGTGTCCATGTGTTTATTGTTCCTTTGTAGGCGTTGTAACTAGTTACTGTTTCGCCTGCCCAAGTTCCATTCTTCCGTGTTTATTGTTCCTTTGTAGGCGTTGTAACAGGTTGGATTTTGAGAAATGAAATAATTTGGCATGTGTTTATTGTTCCTTTGTAGGCGTTGTAACT
Organism: Tenericutes bacterium ADurb.BinA124; assembly: GCA_002068415.1. Classification (GTDB taxonomy): domain Bacteria; phylum Bacillota_I; class Bacilli_A; order ML615J-28; family CAG-698; genus UBA2253. The sequence continues at coordinate 24,244 of MVZM01000018.1, read as the reverse complement.
CGCTTATTATTGCTTTTGTCCTTGCGTCAAGCTGTGTTTATTGTTCCTTTGTAGGCGTTGTAACAAGTAACTATTCATCGTTTTACCTCCCATATTCATGTGTTTATTGTTCCTTTGTAGGCGTTGTAACCAGGCTTGCTAATTTAGAATCTGGTGTGACTAAAATGTGTTTATTGTTCCTTTGTAGGCGTTGTAACAGATTTTCCGGCACTATATGAACGAGCATATCGTTTTGTGTTTATTGTTCCTTTGTAGGCGTTGTAACTTCTAACCAAGGGAAATCATTATAAAATAATTCCTTGTGTTTATTGTTCCTTTGTAGGCGTTGTAACGCACGCATTTTTACACGGCTACTTACTACTATCATGTGTTTATTGTTCCTTTGTAGGCGTTGTAACTTAGCAATCTCTTTTTCGATTTTGCCAACATAATGTGTTTATTGTTCCTTTGTAGGCGTTGTAACCTTGTTAACGGGCAAATAACTTTTAATTGCTTTCGCGTGTTTATTGTTCCTTTGTAGGCGTTGTAACTTATTTTTATATATTAATGGGGACTACTACAACTAGTGTTTATTGTTCCTTTGTAGGCGTTGTAACTTATAATAATTTACTTGACCCAAAGTAACCGTTCCGTGTTTATTGTTCCTTTGTAGGCGTTGTAACTAAAGCTTTAATGCGTTCTTCTAACATATTAACTTGTGTTTATTGTTCCTTTGTAGGCGTTGTAACTCATTTTACTAGCCAAAAACCAGGGGACATCAATCGGTGTTTATTGTTCCTTTGTAGGCGTTGTAACACCTGGGCAAAAACTTGGTTAGCAAACTTAAAATGTGTTTATTGTTCCTTTGTAGGCGTTGTAACGTAAGATATCTGCTAAGATATCTCTTTGCCCCTTTTCGTGTTTATTGTTCCTTTGTAGGCGTTGTAACTTAAACCCTTTGATTATAGAAACTGGATTATACCGTGTGTTTATTGTTCCTTTGTAGGCGTTGTAACTCATCCCTCTCGGGATCTCGACCACAATGTGGTCTGTGTTTATTGTTCCTTTGTAGGCGTTGTAACTTAAACAGGTTGTGGTTTCTTTATATAGCTTAAAAGTGTTTATTGTTCCTTTGTAGGCGTTGTAACGATAAACAAGATTACAACACTAGCCTTATAAAAAGGTGTTTATTGTTCCTTTGTAGGCGTTGTAACTTGAATTCGTTTTTTTGCGTTTTTGGTGCATTCTGTGTTTATTGTTCCTTTGTAGGCGTTGTAACCCTGCCCAAGTTCCATTCTTCCAGTAGTTATCACGTGTTTATTGTTCCTTTGTAGGCGTTGTAACTGGTCTCGTGTCCCGAGAAGGACACCGTATTTTCTGTGTTTATTGTTCCTTTGTAGGCGTTGTAACTCGTTACTGATAACGTGCCTTTTTTGCCTTTGTCATGTGTTTATTGTTCCTTTGTAGGCGTTGTAACGAATCACTCTGGGTATTCCAGAGTATCAGGCCCTAGTGTTTATTGTTCCTTTGTAGGCGTTGTAACTAGCATAAGGCGTTGAATAATTCACTTTCAGCGTTTGTGTTTATTGTTCCTTTGTAGGCGTTGTAACTGGCATTTCTTGCTAGTTTCTGCCAAGGAAGTGAAATGTGTTTATTGTTCCTTTGTAGGCGTTGTAACAGAAGTAGAGTAAAAGACAGTTTTGGTTTAAGTTTTCGTGTTTATTGTTCCTTTGTAGGCGTTGTAACTTAAACGGGTCTTCTTGGCTTTCTTGTTTATCGTGTGTTTATTGTTCCTTTGTATTATTGAAACTGTTATTATTTGATAACACAATGAATTCAAACTTGATATCAACATTGATTTGAAATCAAGTTTTTTTGTTATACATTCATTGAAAGCCTTTTTTTCGCTATTCACTTTTTTCTAGTTGCTTTCTATTGGAAAACACGCGGAGTTGTGGTATAATATTTCATTGTAAGAGGACTTGTGAGGGAAAATATGGATCCAAAGCAACGCATTATCGAGTTAGTTAATTTGTTGAATCAATATAGTTATGAATACTATGTCGATGATAATCCCAGCGTCACTGATCTTGAATATGATAAGTTACTAAGAGAATTAGAACAACTGGAAAAAGAAAATCCCCAGTATATTTTAAAAAACTCGCCTACTCAAAAAGTAGGAGCGAAAGCCGCTCCTAAATTTGAGAAGATTCGCTTTGTTAAACCGATGTTATCCCTAGCCAATGCCTTCACCAAAGCGGAAATTGAAGAGTTCCATGAACGAATTATTAAAGAGGGCTTTCATCCTAGTTATGTCTGTGAATTAAAGATTGATGGGATTGCCAGTTCCGCTGTTTATGAAAAGGGACAGTTTGTTCAAGGAGCAACCCGCGGTGACGGTGAGGAAGGCGAAAACATCACCGCCAATATGTTAACGATTAAGTCTTTGCCGAAGACAATTAATGAATTGAATGCTTTAGAAGTCCGTGGCGAAGTTTATATGAAAAAGTCCGTTATGGATCAGTTAAACAGCGAACGGGAAACTGAAGGGGAAAGTTTGTTTAAAAATCCCAGGAATGCTGCCGGAGGTTCTTTAAGACAACTAGACAGTAGTATTACCGCCCAAAGAAAACTTGATTTATTTGTTTATACGGTTGTTAATCCGGAAAAATATCATTTAAGCACTCAAATGGAAGCGATGGCATTCTTAATTAAACAGGGCTTTACGGTTAATCCGCATTATCGCTTGTGTCAAAGCATTGAAGAAGTTTGGGATTACTTGCAATCTTGGAAGGACAAACGCCGGGAACTGGATTATGAAACCGACGGTGTTGTCATCAAAGTCAATGATTTTACTTTACAAGAAGAAATCGGTTATACGATTAAAAACCCGAAATGGGCCCTTGCTTATAAGTTTCCGCCTTTAGAAGTGGAAACGAAATTGTTGGAGATTGTTTTTTCGGTTGGTCGAACCGGCGGGATTACGCCGATAGCCATTTTAGAACCGGTTTTATTAGCAGGTTCAACCGTTTCAAGGGCCACCCTAAACAATGAAGATTTCATTAAAGAGCGTGATATTGAAATCGGCGATTATGTGGTGATTCGCAAAGCGGCCGAAATCATTCCCGAAGTAATTAAAGTGAATTTGGAAAAACGCCAAAATACCAAGCCTTTTGTGATGGCGACCAACTGCCCCCAGTGTGGCAGCACCTTGGTGCGGGCAGAAGGTGAAGCCGACCACTATTGTTTGAATGAACAGTGTCCGGGAAGAAATAAGGCCAGCCTTATTTATTTTGCTTCTAAAGTGGGGATGAATATTGATGGTTTAGGCGAAAAATTGGTCGAAGAATTAATGAACCGAGGTTTTATTAAAACGATTACCGATCTTTATCGCTTAGAAAACCATCGGGAAGCTTTGATGAATTTACCGGGAATGGGCGAAAAAAGCGTTAATAATTTGCTTATTGCCATTAACAACTCAAAAAACAATCCCTTAGCGAAAGTTATTACCGCCTTAGGAATTCGTTTGGTGGGAACGAAAGCCGCCAAAGAATTAGTCAAATACTATCCTAATTTAAGCGCTTTAAAGCAAGCAAGATTGGAAGAACTGATGAACATCAAAGATGTCGGACCGGCCACCGCTAATAGTTTAGTTGGTTTTATGAAGCAAAACAGTTCCTTAATCGATGAACTCATCAGTTTAGGCATTAACCCGCAAGAAACAAAAACCGCCAAGCAAAGTGATATCCTAAAAGGGATGACGGTGGTTTTAACCGGAAAACTGGAAACGATGACAAGAGAAGAGGCTTCCTTACTTGTAGAAAAGCATGGCGGTCAAACCGCCGGGTCGGTGAGTAAAAAAACCTCCTTGGTTGTTTGTGGTAGCGATGCCGGAAGCAAGAAAACCCAAGCCGAAAAACTCAATGTCAAGATTATCAATGAAGCAGAATTCAAAGCATTAATAGGTGAATAGCATGCAAAAATATATCGAAATCAAAGGTGCTCGCGAAAACAATTTAAAAAACATCAGTTTAAAAATTCCGAAGGAGAAATTCGTCGTTATGACGGGTTTATCCGGAAGTGGGAAAACATCTTTGGCTTTCGATACGATTTATGCGGAAGGGCAGAGACGCTATGTGGAGAGCTTATCCGCTTATGCCCGCCAGTTTTTAGGTAATGTTAATAAACCCGATGTCGATTCCATTGAAGGCTTATCGCCGGCGATTGCCATCGACCAAAAGAGTGCCAACAAAAATCCCCGTTCAACTGTGGGAACGGTTACGGAGATTTATGATTATCTGCGTTTGTTATATGCCAGAATCGGAAAAAGCTATTGTCCGGAACATCATGTGGAAATAAGTGCGCAAACGATTCCTCAAATGCTCGATAAAATCTATGAAGCGGCTGAAGAATCCCGGATCATTATTTTTAGTCCGGCCGTTTTTGGGCAAAAAGGCACTCAGGAAAAAACCCTTGATTTAATCCGCAAAGAAGGTTTTTCGAAAGTTCGGGTTGATGGCATCTTGTATGATTTGGATGAAGACATTAAACTGGATAAAAATAAAAAACATCATTTAGATATCGTTGTTGACCGAGTTAAGTTAAAACCCGAAGCTCGTTCCCGTTTATTTAATTCGCTGGAAACCGCTTTAAAATTTGGCGATGGCAAGGTCATTGTTTCTGTTGAAGGTGCGGAAACAATGTATAGTGAACATTTGGCCTGCCCATATTGCGATTTTTCCATTCCGAAATTAGAACCACGCTTGTTTTCCTTTAATTCGCCCTTTGGGGCTTGCCCGGAATGCAAGGGTTTAGGAGTCTTACAAAAAGTTGATGTTAATTTATTAGTCACCAATCCGGAGTTATCGATCCGCCAAGGGGCTATTAAATACTTACGCAATATCGTCGATACTGAAAATATTGAATGGCAGATGTTTGAGAAGATGAGCAATCATTATGGCATTGACTTAAACAAACCTTACCAAGATTTAAGCGATGAAGAAAAAGAGATTATTTTAGTCGGTTCCAAAGAACCGATTACTTACCAAATAACGACAAGGAGCGCCAACACCTTCCGAAAAACCCAATACATTGAAGGCATTGCGACCTTAATTGAACGCCGTTATTTAGAAACCACTTCCAATTTTTCGCGAGAGTATTATAATTCCTATTTAGCGGATTACGAATGTCCAGAGTGTCATGGGCAAAGATTATCCAAACAAGCTTTAAGCGTTGTTGTCGGTGGTAAAAACCTGTGGGAATTTACCAAAATGACGATTTTGGAAGCCAATAAGTTTATCAACAATTTGCAACTAAGTTCCCAAGAGCAAATGATATCGGCTTTGGTATTAAAAGAAATCAAGGAACGCTTGCAGTTCCTCATTGATGTAGGCTTGGAATATTTAACCTTGTCCAGAAGTGCCGCTTCGCTTTCCGGCGGAGAAAGCCAACGCATCCGCTTAGCAACCCAAATCGGCTCGCATTTAACGGGCGTTTTATATGTTTTGGATGAACCGTCAATCGGTCTTCATCAGCGCGACAATGCCCGCTTGATTAAAGCCTTAAAAGAAATGCGGGATTTAGGAAATACTTTAATCGTGGTCGAACACGATGAAGAAATCATGATGCAAGCGGATTTTTTGGTTGATATCGGCCCTTATGCCGGTGAACATGGCGGCGAAGTTGTGGCTTTGGGAACACCCCAAGAAGTCATGGCTAACGAAAACAGTATTACCGGACAGTACTTGGCCAAGAAGAAATTTATTCCGCTTCCGAAAAAAAGAAGAAGCGGTAATGGTCGCTTTCTTGAAATCAAAAAAGCTGAGGCCAACAATTTAAAAGCGATTGATGTTGTGATTCCGGAAGGAGTGCTCGTTGTTTGTACAGGTGTTAGCGGGAGCGGTAAATCAACATTAATTAATGAAATTTTATTAAAAACCTTATCAAAAGAAATTAACCGCGCTAGAACAACTCCGGGGAAATGTGAAGCCGTTATTGGTAGTAAGGATTTTGAAAAAGTCATTGATATTGACCAATCACCGATTGGCCGGACGCCCAGAAGCAATCCGGCGACTTACACCGGCGTGTTTAATCACATTCGTGATTTATTCGCTGAGAGTGTTGAAGCCAAAGTTCGCGGCTATAACAAAAGCCGTTTTTCCTTCAATGTGAAAGGGGGACGGTGTGAGCGTTGCAGTGGCGATGGTGTTATTCGGATTGAAATGCATTTTTTGCCCGATGTTTACATTCCTTGTGAAGAATGTCGTGGCAGCCGCTATAATCCCGAAACTTTGGAGGTTAAATACCGCGGTAAAAATATAGCGGATGTGTTGAAAATGACGGTCACCGAAGCTTTAGCGTTCTTTGATAAAATCCCCCAGATTAAAAACAAACTGCAGACGATGGAAGATGTCGGTTTAGGGTATATCCGCTTAGGGCAAAGTGCTACTACCCTTTCGGGTGGTGAAGCACAAAGAGTGAAGTTAGCGAGTGAACTGCATAAGAAGATTACCGACCGCACCATTTATTTATTGGATGAACCGACCACCGGACTGCATTCCGATGATGTGAAAAGATTGTTGGAAGTCATCAATTACATTGTTGACCAAGGGGCGAGTGTCATCATCATTGAACATAATCTCGATGTCATCAAAAGTGCTGATTATTTAATCGATTTAGGCCCTGAAGGTGGCGATTATGGTGGGGAAGTGATTTTCACCGGTACGCCGGAAGACATCTTGCAATGTGAAAAATCCTATACAGGGAAATATTTAAAACGTGTTATGCATTAACAGAAAGGAGACCAAATGAACGACCAAAAACCTCCGGTTGAAAAACCGGACGAGACTAAAGAAGATGATTCACAAGAGCAAATTGATCATTTGGTTGAGGAATTAAGAGATCAATTAGAGGAAGAAGGTGAAATTCGGTTTGTTCGGATTAACCCGAAGAAACCATCCTGGAAAACCATTATTATTACGACGGTATTATCGTTTATCTTTGACTTATTATTGATTGTCAGTATTAACGGCTATTTGGAATTTACGGACAGTAAAATTTTAAACATTATCATGCTGAGTGTGTTATTTTCGGTTGTGGAACTAATTTTAAAACAAGTCTTAAACCGTTATTTCTTTCGTTTAGTGATTTCTTCCTTTGGGCTTGTTTACATTCCGGTGATGATTGTCGCCTTTATTATTGCCTGGCTCTTTACACCGGATTTAGAACCGAGTTCCAATGGGAAAGTTTTATTATTCTTTTTAATTTTTATGGTGGCTCGGACCATCATGAGAATGATTTTTTTAAGTCGAAATAAAGTTATTGAAGTAAAGAAGGTTAAAAAATGAAAATCAAACGTTATGTTATCTTAACGATGCTCTTGTTAATTGCGCTTTTTTTAGTCGGTTGCAGTATTCGAAGCGGTCAGGATTCTTTAGGTAATGAGATTACCATTATTGACCGAGTGGCGTTTACCATCTTTGGGCGTAATATTTATTGGTATGCTATTTGTATCTTAATCGGTATTATGGGCGCTTATTTCTATGGCATGCATGTGGCGAAGAAATTAGGTGTGAAAGAAAATGATTTGTTTGACGGCTTTATTTGGGGCGTCTTAATCGGTGTTTTAGGATCTCGCCTTTATTATGTGATTTTCTCGTGGAAATCGGGGGGATTTAGTGAAGATCCCTTACGGATATTCACCGGTTTCGTTAATGAAGAAGGCGGACTTGCCATTCATGGCGCCGTTATTGCGGCCTCCATTTTTACGGTTATTTTTTGTAAGAAACGCAAAATGGATATTTATGCGGTTTTGGAATTATTGCTGCCAGGTTTTCTCATTGGCCAGATTGCCGGCCGTTGGGGGAACTTCTTTAACCAAGAAGCCCATGGTGGTCCCATTTCCGCATCTGTTGCGGAAGGAAGAATGTTTTTGGAAAAACTGTGGCTTCCGGACTTCATTATTGACCAAATGTATTTAGCTGATAATTGGTATAATGCTCCCATTGATTCACCGATGCGCAACTACATGCACCCGACCTTTTTATATGAGTCGGCTTGGAATTTTATCGGCTTAATGATTCTTTTAATCACGAGAAAATACTGGAAAAAGTATTGGTTAGGGGATGCGGCCTTATTCTATTTAGTATGGTATGGTGTCGGTCGCTTTTTTGTGGAAAGTATTAGGACCGATGCGTTAATGGTGACACTCTTTGGAACGCAGTTTAGGCAAGCCCAGGTTATTTCCGTTGTTATGGTAGTGGTAGGAATTGTTTTGTTTATTCTCCGCCGCATTTATAAATTTCATCCGGTTTCCTTTGTTGAACAAGTTGAATTGGTGAAAAATGGTCATCATATTTGATTTAGATGGCACGCTTTTAGATAGCTATCCTTTAATCAGACAAAATTTTATTGATGTTTTTAATACCTATTTACCTCGTTTTTGCTATACGGAAGAATTACTTGAAAGTTTTTTTGGACCACCGTTAATTGATTCGTTTTTACGCCTTGTGGATGATGAAGAGCTGGCAAAAAAACTAGTGATAAAGTATCGTGAATTCAATCTTAAAAATACAGCTAAGTATTTAAAGGCTTTCCCCGATGCTTTGGAAACCTTAAAAACTTTGAAAGCTAAGGCTTATCATTTGGCCGTTTGTTCGAATAAAATCGATGAAGCGATTAAAGAAGGATTAATTATTGGCCAACTTGACTCCTTAATTGATTATATTGTTGGGTTTAATCATGTGAAAAAAGCGAAACCCGACCCTGAAGGAATCAAACTCATTTTAAATCACTTTCAAAAACCCGGGGTTTTTGTTGGTGATACCCCGGTTGACATAAAGACCGGGATTAATGCCGGCATCCCGACAATTGGCGTAACCTGGGCTTTATTTAAAGAGTCGATCTTAAAAAAAAGCGGGGCTACTTATATTGCCCGGCAGTTTAAAGATTTAATTACCATAATGGAGGAAATTCATGTTTGATGTTTTAATCATCGGCGCGGGGCCGGCCGGCCTAACGGCGGCAATTTACACGGCGCGCAATAATTTAAAAGTTGGCATTATTGAGCATAATGTTCCAGGTGGCCAAATGGTTAATACGGCCTTTATCGAAAACTACCCGGGGTTTAAAACCATTAACGGGGCGGATTTATCGATGTCAATGTATGAGCAAGTGGTCGCTTTAGAAGTACCTTTTTTTTGGTTTTCCGTTCAAGAAGTAAAAAAGGAAAATGATTATTTTTTAGTAATTGGCGATGAAACTTTAAAAGCCAAAACAGTGATTGTGGCGACGGGAACCGTTCATAAAACTTTAGGAGTTAAAGGTGAAGCGGAATTAAGCGGTCGCGGGATTTCTTGGTGTGCGATTTGTGATGGTGCTTTTTACAAAAATCAAGATGTGGCTGTCATTGGTGGAGGGAACTCGGCCTTTGAGGAAAGTATCTTTTTGTCCTCTTTAGTGAAAAATGTTTATCTCATTCATCATCGCGAAGGTTTTCGTGCTGATGAAACCCTTGTTTCTAAAGTTAAAGAAGTTCCTAACATCAAAATGATGCTGAACCAAAAAGTTACCGAGTTCATCGGTAAGGGTAAATTAGAAGCCCTAAGGTTATGGAATGTGAAAACGAATGAAGAAAGCCTTTTGCCCGTGGCTGGTTGTTTTGAATTCATCGGCTTTAATCCGTCGACCGGGTTTTTGAAAGATTTAGCTGTTGTGGAAGCTAGCGGCTATCTTGCGGTGGACAAACATTGTGCCACCACTGTTAAAGGTTTATTTGCGGCCGGTGATGTTGTCCAAAAGGACATCCGCCAAATTACGACCGCCGTTAACGATGGTGCCATTGCCGCTTTAAGTGCTAATAAATATTTAAAATAGGAGTTTCTATGTCGTTTGCAAGTGATATTAAAAAAGAAATTAGCGGTATTTCCCTCGATGATTGCTGTTTAAAAGCTGAATTATACGAAATAATTCGCCTGAAATCATCGATTATGATTTCCAATCGTAATTTTAAAGTCACTTTTACAACCGCAGTCATCCAATCCGCACGCCGGATTGTCTATCTTTTAAAACATCTTTACCAAAAAAAGGTGGAAATTCTTAAAAAAGACACTCCGAAACTTGACTATAAGCCGCTTTATATTATTGCCTTTATTGATGAAGAAATGAAAGTTTTGCGTGATTTACAACTGATTAATGAGGATTATTCGCTTAATGAAACAATTGCCCGGGAGTTGTTTGCTAAGGATTGTTGCAAAGCCAGCATCTTGCGAGGCGCCTTTTTAGCAAAAGGTTCCATCAATAATCCCACCACCAATAACTATCATTTTGAAATAGTTTGTCCTAATCATGAAGATGCGGTGTTTATTTGTGAACTGCTTCAAGAAATTGGTTTAAATCCCAAAATAATTACTAGAGCCAAGGGTGAAGTGGTCTATTTAAAAAAAGCCGAACACATCGGCGATTTCTTAAGATATATTGGCGCTTCCACTTCCTTGTTTGCCTTTGAAGATTTGCGCATTAAAAAAGATCTCAATAATTATGTGAACCGAATTATGAACTGCGATGTGGCCAATGAACAAAAAGCGATTGCCACAGCCGCTAAACAATTAGAAGATATTGCTTTTTTAGAAAAGCAATATGGATTGATTAACTTAACCCCCCGATTAATGGATGCCGTTATTTTACGAACGACTTTTCCCGATGATTCTTTGGCACAACTTTCAGAACAGTCGGAAGAAGTTATCAATCATTATGTCTCTAAATCCGGTTTATCCCATTGTTTTCGGGACATCAGACTATTGGTGGAAGAAATAAAAAAAAATAAGCAGAAGCCTATTTAGACTGTTGCTCTTTCAATAGTTCGGCAACATTGATCTCGAGCTTTTCCGCAATCTTTCCGAGGGTGCTTAAGGAAATATTCTTTTCCGCCCTTTCAATCTGACCGACAAAAGTGCGGTGGATTTGCAAATGCTCGGCTAATTTTTCTTGTGTTAAGCCTTTGGAAATGCGGATTTCTTTAATCCTCGTTCCAAAAACGCGATTTAATTCGTGGAGACTCATATTTCACTGTCTTTCTGCTCTTTAAGAAGCATATATTAAAAGCGGGAAATTTTCGACAGTCTAAAGATAGCAAATATCATATAGGGTGGCAGTGAAAATAAAAACAAACCCGCAGGAGGGAATACATGATGAATATCGGTGTCGATATTGTTGAGATTAAACGCTTTAGTGACATTATATTAAATAAAAACAAATACCAAAAAATCTTATCAGTTCAAGAAATAGCTATCTTTGAAGCTTTGGCATCGACAAGGCGTCAAAAGGAGTTTATTGCCGGACGCTTTGCAGCGAAAGAAGCAATATTTAAAGCTTTAAACAAATTTGGGATTACTGTTACTTTTCCCAATGTTAGTATCATTAATGGTGAAGCGGGAGGACTTAGCGTTTTATTTTCCGAACCCCTTCCTTATCAAGTCTTGGTTTCCATTTCCCACAGCGAAGAAAATGCGGTGGCGATGGCCTTGGTGCTGGTGTAAAAAAGGCTTGCCTTAAAATGCTTTTTTTAGTATAATATATCTTGCATAAATAAGTGATGGAAAGGAGCATTTAAGCTCGCTTAAGAGTTTAGATGGTTTTCACATGAACAAGGTAGTAACAAAAAAATTTCAAGCTAATTATAAAACGATTGTTTTTTGGTCCTTGGTGGCCTTATTAACTCTTGCTTTCATCGTTTTTGTTGTTGTAAAATTTGTGGAGTCGAGCAAACGGGCGAATTCGTTGGATGAATTAACTAATCTCTCCTCGCAACAAATCTTTGAAAAACAAGGGACTTATTATGTTTATGCTTACAGTCGTGTTGGCGTTACTGTGGATAAATTGGAACTTGAAAAAAGCGATGCTTTAGAGGAAACCATTATTACCTATCTAACTTTTGCCAAGCGTCATGCTTCTGCCAACCGGATGTATGGGATGAATGTCGACAGTTATGAAAACAATAGTTGTTTAATCGATGGTGCGGGTGTTTATACGAATGTGATGAACAAAACCTCATTTGCGGGTTTAAGAATCCATAAAGGCGATGTGCCGATTTTGATGAAAATTACGGATGGGAAAGTAGCCGGTGCTTATTTGACCGAATCCGACATTCGAGAGGAATTACAAACCGCTATGAATTCTTAGCAGAATGAACCAAAGGGTTCATTCTGCCAACAATAACAAAAATGGAGCAGTACTCAAGTGGCCGAAGAGGTGCCTCTGCTAAGGGCATAGGTCGGGGAACCGGCGCAAGGGTTCAAATCCCTTCTGCTCCGCCATTTTGGCCTGTTGGAGAAATGGTTAACTCATATGCCTTTCACGCATACATTCACGGGTTCGAATCCCGTACAGGTCACCATCTTAAATTAAGCAGTCATTCTTTTGGAGAATGACTTTTCCTTAATATATCATGAAGTGAAGATGTTTTTATCAATTGTGATTAAAAGCATGGAAGATTGATGTAAAGTTTTTACTTAACTTAAATAAGCGGATTTGTTTTAAAAAAAGCCCTTGCAATTAAGTCAAGCTTTGATACAATAAGCTTAAGAAGAGTAGAGGAAGTGGGGAAATGCCTTTTAATATTATTACGGAAAACTTATCCAATTTACAAACGGATGCCCTTATTAAGTTTACATGGCCAAACTTCGGTCAACTAAATACTACTTTGCAGATATCCGAAACAACTACTGAGCAGGGGAAGAAAATAATTTCCGTTATTTGTGTTGATGCTCCTTTTTTCATTGATAACTACCTTAGTGCATTTAAGTGGGCTTATGAACGAAATTATCAAAGTTTGGCGTTTATTCCGATTTTGACGGTTGATTATGGCTTAAAAGATGCTCTTAAGGCCACGAAACAGTTTTTAGAAAATCATGAGTTAACAATTTTTATTGTTGCTGACAAAGCGGTTAGGGCGAGCATTACTGTACCTTATTTAAGATCTATTAAAAATTATCTTCAGGTTTGCTACCCTAGCCAGGAAATATTCTCTTCAAAAATGTCAGTTATCATTGACGATGATTTCCTTCAATCCAAGACAAAACGCTTATTAGTGGATTTAGAAGGTCAAAAAGGCGAAACTTTTGTACAAGCTTTGTTTCGAATGATTGACGAAAAAGGACTCGACGATGTTTTTGTTTACAAAAAAGCCAACATCGACCGTAAACTGTTTTCCAAAATCAAGAGTGATTGGGACTACCAACCGAGTAAAAATACGGCCATTAGTTTTGCTTTAGCCTTGGAACTGAATTTGGATGAAACAACGGACTTATTACAAAAAGCCGGTTATGCTTTATCTGACAGCCATCTCTTTGATTTACTTATTAAATATTTCATTGAACATGAAAGATATGATTTATATGAAATCAACGAAGTCTTGGTTTATTATCATCAAAAAACCTTAGGAACATGGTGAAAAAATGTCGCTTGGCAAGCGACCTTTTTTAATTATTCTTATGGTAAGATGAAGTTGTAAACCATAAGGAGGTTATATAAATGCAAAATGATGTTGTGGAATTGGTTTTTATTTTAGACCGCAGCGGCTCAATGGCCGGTTTGGAAAAACAAACCATTGATGGTTTTAATGAAATGATTGCGAAACAAAAGAGTTTGCCGGGGGAAGCGGTGGTATCCACCGTGTTGTTTGATCATGAAATCATCCTCCTTCACAACCGAGTTAATCTGCAAATGATTGAACCTTTAAGCGAGGAACATTATGTTGTGCGCGGGATGACCGCTTTGTATGATGCCATTGGTAAAAGTATTATCCGCACTGAACGGGTTTATCGGGAACTGTATGACAACGAAAAACCGCATAAGACTTTGTTTGTGATTACGACGGATGGTATGGAAAATGCCAGCACGGAATTTCGTCTCCCTGAAATAAAAAGGATGATTGAAAAACATGAACGCCTTAACCGCTGGGAATTCTTATTTTTAGGAGCAAATATCGATGCTATTAAAACAGCGGAATCTTTTGGCATCCCAAGCAAGAACGCTGCTAATTTCCGTGCTGATGCCCAAGGAATCAAACACAAATATGTTGTCCTCCACGATGCCATTGCTTGTTTCCGCAAAGATGTTAAGTCATTGGGGAAAGACAAAACGGATGATTATTTTTCATCTAAATAGCTAAAAAAAAGGAATCTTCCGTTTAAGAAGATTTCCTTTTTTTAGTAGTTTTCTTTTTTGGTTTCACTTCATTTACAACGATGTAGAAAGCGGAAGATAAAAATCCCAAACTAGCAAAACAGATTCCGAGGATGGCGCCGACGGCTAATTTGGCTCCTTCATAATTAAAGATGTTATCATTGCCGAAAATGGTAATTAAACCTTTGGTGTTTTGTGGCAAGTAGGCTAGTAAAAAGATGGACAAACCGAAACTGAGCACAATCAACAATTTCAAAGCCATTTTAATGCTGTTTGGTTTTTTATCCAAGAGGGAATAAATAACTAAACCAAGTGCTAAGATGGCCGGCAAAAAGAAACCGATGAGATTAGGAAAGCTGAATTGGATTTTTGCGCTCGCAAAGGGACCGAATGCAGCGACCGCGCCGCCAAAAACAGCTTTGGTTCCGGTCATAATCGCTTCATTGTCGTCTGTTTGGAGCACATTAAAGAACATCGATGCAAAAACAAGAATGCTGAAGCAAAAAGTTAACAAGGGCAATAATTTTTGAAATTTTTTCATCATTAATCCTCCTCAATCCCTATTATACAAAAACCTCATCAATAATTCAAGAAAACAAATAATTTCCAACAAAAAGGATAAGTTATTTGTATATTAGGTGGAGCAAGAGATTAAAAGACTCTTTAATCTCAATTTTATAAAAAGGCCCTTGCTCCTTTTAGGGCCTAAATGCAATTCACTCCCCCTAGTGAATTGCATTTTCCTTTTTAAGGGAAAATGATGAAAAAAAGCACCGCTTATGGTAGAATTAATTGAGTTTTAAAAGAAGGAGGATTCTATGAAAACAATTATGACCAATCAAGCTCCGAAAGCGGTTGGGGCTTATAGCCAAGGTGTTGTGGCTCACAACATGTTGTTTGTCTCCGGTCAAATTCCGTTTGTTCCGGCAACCATGACTTTAGTCAGTCAAGATATCAAAGAGCAAACCAAGCAATGTTTAGAAAATGTCTTAGCGATTGTAGAAGCGGCGGGCATGAGTAAAACTGACATTGTTCGTTGTACGGTTTTTATGACTAATCTTAATGATTTTCCCCTCATGAATGAAGTTTATGAAGCTTTTTTCCAAGACCATAAACCGGCGCGGGCTGCAGTCGGGGTGGTGGCTCTACCCAAGAATGTGCAAATTGAAATTGATGCCATTGCTGTTAAATCATAAAATCGCTTCCATTATAATTAATCATAGAAGATAATGACAAAAGGCAAGAATAATGCTATAATATTACGAAAGAAAAGAGGTATCCTATGTTAGAAATAAAGAATTTATCTAAAACTTATCCCGGCGGGAAATTAGCTGTCGATGATGTTTCTTTAACCATCAATGATGGCGAAATTTTCGGCTTCATCGGCCATAATGGTGCCGGCAAAACAACCACTTTAAAATGTGCGGTCGGAATTCTGGATTTTGAAAAAGGCGATATTCTTTTGGATGGCAAATCCATTAAAAAGCAAGCGATTGAATGTAAGCAAGAAATTGCTTATATTCCGGATAATCCCGATTTATATGAACAGTTAACGGGGATTCAATATTTGAATTTCATTTGTGATATTTATCGGGTTTCTACGGCGGATCGCAATGTGTTGATTTCTCAGTATGCGGATATGTTTGAAATCAAGAAGAACCTCGGGGATCTTATTTCTTCGTATTCACACGGGATGAAGCAAAAATTGGCATTAATTTCCGCCTTAGTCCGTAAACCGAAACTATTTGTTTTGGATGAACCCTTTGTCGGTTTAGATCCGAAAGCCGCTTTCCAAGTGAAAGAACTGATGAAAGAATTATGTGCTAATGGCTCCTGTGTCTTTTTCTCAACCCATGTTTTGGAAGTTGCGGAAAAATTATGCCATCGGGTGGCGATTATTCAAAAAGGAAAAATTGTCGCTTACGGCACGATGGAAGAAGTTAAGGGTGATAAATCCCTAGAAGATGTTTTCTTGGAGTTGGTTAACAATGCGTAATTTTTGGATTTTATTAAAGTATAATTTAATTAATACTTTAAATTTAAATAAACTAAACTCCAAAACGAAAGAAGGTAAATTATCTTTATTAATGGTAATCTTATTCATTGTTGGGGGTTTGTTTAGTCTTGGTTTAGCTTTCCTCTATATGTTTATGATTGGTTCGGCGTTGGCCGAAGGCGGGTTTCCCGAATTAATATTATTAGTGGGGATTGTGGCCGGATTTATGTTCATTTTATTGATGACGATTACGAAAGCCAACAGTACTTTGTTTAGAAGCCGTGATTATGATTTGTTAATGAGTTTACCGCTTAAACCATCAACAATTATTGCTAGCAAATTGGTTTATATTTTAGCAATCAATTATTTACTGTTTGCCTTTATTTATTTTCCTACGATAATCGTTTATACGGTTTTTAATACCACTGATTTATGGTTTTGGCTTTTAGTATTGCCGACCTTTTTCTTGGTTCCGCTCCTCCCCATTGCGGTCTCTTCCCTGCTGGCTTATTTATTTGGCTTTATTACTCCGAAGATTAAATATAAAAATTTAACTTCCATTTTGTTTTCGTTGTTAATCTTGTTCTTAATCATGTATGCCAGTTTTCAATCCTCGAGCATCGAAGAAGACCCAAGTGCCTTTGCCTTGTTTATGAAAAATGCTTTGGTAAAAATTTATTATCCCGGTCAGATTGCTTTTTTAGGTATGCTGGGGAGTTGGCAAGATTATCTTCTTTTCACATTAATTTCCGTTGTACCGTTTGTAGGATTTGTGTGGTTGTTAAGTAAAAACTACATGGGGGCTAATTCTCGTGGCAACAGTAGTTATATCAACAAAAACTATGAAATGAAAATGATGCAATCTTCCGATCAAAAGAAAGCCATGATTAAGAAGGAATTAAAGCGTTATTTCGGCTCTTCCGTCTATGTTCTTAATACTATAATGGGACCGATGATGTCAACCTTTTTAATTTTGTTTATCTTTTTTGGTGAGGATTCCCTTTCCGCAACCATTCCCGCGGGGACAATTACCCCCGACATCATTTCCATGATTATTGTGGGGATTGCGATTTTCACCATGGGCATGACTTCCACAACCGCTAGTTCGATTTCCATTGAAGGTAAGCAGTTTTGGATTTTAAAGAGTCTACCGCTTTCACCCCAACAAATCTTTAACGGTAAATTGTTTGTCAACTATTTAATCTCGTTTCCCTTTGTCATCATTAATGGCATCATTGCCTTAGTAGCTTTTCGCTTTTCCCTTTGGAGTGCTTTATTTATGTTCCTCATTCCCGGTTTAGTAGTCGTTATAATGAGTTATGCCGGCTTGTATTTTAATTTATTATTACCGCGCTTTGATTATGATAGCGATGTGAAGGCTGTTAAACAAGGAATGTCCGTCTTAATGACGATGTTGACCGGGTTTGTAACAGTTACTATCGTCATCGTCGCCGGTGTTTTGGGGGTCGTGTTTTTCACCCCGATTGTGGCTTACATCTTCGCCTTTATCGCCGCTTCGTTAATCGCCATCGTCTTTATCAGTTTAGTGCAAACCCACGGAGTCAAGTTATTTAACCGTATCAACGGATAAGCCAAAAACCACTTATCACTAAGTGGTTTTTATGTTATAATAAACCAAAAAGGAGAATTATTATGAAAAAACGCAATACATTTTGGATTATGATTGGCATTGGGGTCGTAATCATCATTTTACTTATTTTAGTAAGCAGTATTTTAGCCGTTGGGGAACGCTTAAGAACAATCTCTCCCTATTTGGAATATACTTTTTATGCTTTAGCAATCCTATTAGTTTATTTTTTAATTATCAATCCGATTCGGATTATTTTGTTCGCACCGGCCTTTTCCTTAACGGCGGTGCTGGACGGTCAAGAAAAAAATAGTCGGCGGGTTAAAAAACGAATTACTAGAAAGTTAATCAAGAGCGAAGAAGTTAAAGCGGAAGATAAAAAATTATTAGTTGATAGTTTGAAAGACCAAACGCAATTGGATGAACAACTAAAAATATATTTCCAAAAGACTTTGAAACAAGAAATTAACAAGATTGTTTTACGGAATGCGAAAACGGTAATGATATCGACAGCGATTTCCCAAAACGGTCGCCTTGATTTAATTACGGTTTTGGTGGTTAATTTAAAAATGATTAAAGAAATTGTCCTAAAAAGCGGCTTTCGCCCGAGCTATGCGAAACTGGGGAAATTATCAGCAAATGTGCTTGGTACGGCCTTGATTGCGGAGGGCTTGGAAGGACTGGATTTCAATGATATTTTTCCCGCTTCCACAACCAATTTTTTGTCAGAAATCCCGTTAATTAAACCCTTAGCTTCCAGTATCATTCAAGGTATTTCCAATGCCTTGTTAACGATTCGCGTCGGTATTATCACAAGGAAATATTTGTATGCGGAATACAAAAATTACTCTAAAAATGAAGTCCGTCGTGATTCTATCAAAGAATCGATTAAACTTTTACCTTCCGTTATCAAAGATGCGATAACATTTTTACCGAATAGGATTGCGAAATTATTCCAAAAACGCAAACTAACACCGGAAGAACAGGCTGTTTATGACGCTTTACAAAGCGAAGCTTAAAGACAAAGAAATTGTTTTCTTTTGATGCTAAGAGATTATAAGATGCTTTTTTATTGATATGAAAGATAAAACTTCCTTTGTGCACAAAAAAGTAAAAATACTTGCAAACAAGGAAGTTTTTTAGTATAATAATTAAGCATAACTAGGGGTATAGTTCAATGGTAGAGCAGCGGTCTCCAAAACCGTAGATGAGGGTTCGAATCCTTCTACCCCTGCCATGGCGGCCGTGGCGAAGTGGTTAACGCATCGGATTGTGGCTCCGACATCTCGTGGGTTCAATTCCCATCGACCGCCCCATAGTGAAAGAAATGGTCTAATACAAAGAAAACAATGTATTAGATCTTTTTCTTTGCAAAAACAAGCCTTTTGAGCCCAGGATTTTAGGTTTAAAGAATTAGTTTTTTTATCTTTTTCATCCCAATCCTCCAATATTGATGTTACTGGTTTATATTTGCGATTAGTTTCATCTTATATCTAAGCCATATAGTTTTAGTTGTTTTATTAAGTAATTCCTCCATAATAATAGCAGCAAATCTATATTTGATTTCCTTATAAGCTTGGCTTTCAGTCATAGTTGCATCCCCACCCTGTCTATCTATCACTTTAAAAAAGAAGAAAGTCAACTTATATAAGATTTTAATTTTATATTTGCTAACCAAAATTGATTGTTTTGGTGTGAAAGCCGTTGTGATGAGGAGAAAAAACATTTTAAAAATAATTCAATCAAATATAATCTAAATAATTGTTTTTTCTCCCCAAAAGTGATATAATTGGTGCGTAAACAATAAGGATGGTGAGAAAAATGAAGAAATTTAATTATTCAATTCTTAAAGATAAAACATGGGATATTAAGATAATTAATTACTTAACGAAGATTCACGAAGAAAAAGGCAAACAACAATTATTTTTAAAACAAAAACCTGAAAAATTAGAAAAATTAGTTATTATTGCTAAAATACAAAGCACCGAATCATCTAATGAAATTGAAGGTATTAGAACAACAAATACAAGATTAAAACAATTGGTTAATGAAAAAACTACACCACGAAATAGAGATGAACAAGAAATTGCTGGATATAGAGATGTTTTAAATATTGTTCATGAGAATTTTGATTCAATCCCCATCACACCAAATTTTATCCTTCAATTGCATAAGGTATTATTATCTCACACTCCGACATCATATGGTGGAAAATATAAGAATGTTCAAAATTATATTAGTGCGACAAATGAAAAAGGAGAAACATATACATTATTTACACCTTTATCACCATTTGAAACACCAATTGCCATGCAAGAACTATGTGATGAATATAATAGAGTTCTTGGCGAAGGAATCGTAGATCCACTAATTTTGATACCTATATTTATTCATGACTTTTTATGCATACATCCATTTACCGACGGAAATGGAAGAATGAGTAGATTATTAACAACTTTACTTTTATATCGTTCTGGTTATTTTGTAGGTAAATATATTTCTTTGGAAGCTAAAATTGCTAAGAATAAAGATTTATATTATGATGCACTATATGATTCTCAAATTGGATGGCATGAAAATAATGATGATGCAACGCCATTTATAAAATATATTCTTAGTACAATTGTTAGTGCATATAATGATTTTGAAGAAAGAGTGGAATTAGTATCAAATAAGAAGCCTAGTATTGAAGTGGTTAGAATGGCAGTTAGTGCTAAGCTAGGTAAATTTACAAAGAGAGATATCTTGGAACTTGTTCCATCATTAAGTTCAACAAGCATTGAAAGAAACTTAAAAGAATTATGTGACTTAGGTGAAATAAAAAAAGAAGGCATTGGTAAGTCAACATATTATATAAGATTGAAATAATGTCACGCAAGTCATGAGTCCCATAAGAATTAAGGTATAAAAAGGTGCATTGTATCTAACAACTTGTACTTACAAATATTAGTTAAATTCTTGTGACACATTATTCATATTACTTTGTTGTTTTGTAGAAAATTGCAAATGTCAATTTGAAATTGACCACCTAGCGGTTTAACCACTCCTTGGTTTCTTTTAATCGATATGATTCTCCTTTGATTGCAATTAACATTTCAATTATCGATGATATAGATATACTTTAACTCGCACCTTGTTAGTGTATAACATTTTTTATTTTGTGGAGGCATCGCTATGAAAAAAGAATATCGCTTTTTGATTAAATTAGTAATTGGCATTTTAATGATTATCACCGTTTTAATTGGTTATATTCCTGAGCCACACTATTTTGTTGAATTTACTGCTATTTCTAATCTCTCGTGCGGTATTATTATTCTAGTCGATGGCATCTTAAATCTAAAAAACAAACAAGTTCCTAATATTATCTATATTGGCTTTATTAGTGCTATGTGGGTATTATCGCTTTTATGTTTACTTGGTGCTTTTGGTTTATACGAGCTTAATTTCCATGGCGCTTTTTTCTTCCTTCACGTTATTAATCCGCTTTTATTTATTCTCAGCTATTTACTCTTCTACCAAGAAAAAGGTGAAAAGAAACGCCAAAAAGTAATAGCGGCGCCCTATGTTGTTGCAAGCTACTTCACATTTGATTATATCTTAGGACAAATTCGTGGCCACTTTGTGTATGGTCTATTTGCTGTAAATAGTTTTAAATTCGTTTATGCTATTCTTGCGCTTCTTGCTTTATACCTAGTAACCGCCCTTTTTGGTTCTTTATCAATTTTCTTAAATACGCGAATAAGTAAACATTTATACAAACAAAAGTAAGTCTTCTTTGAGTAAATAAATCCTGACTTTAGGATTTGATTGTTAAAGATATACTAAAGATAAGCAAAAAAGACAGAGTTAATTTCACCAATTAATAGTCAAATGCTTATCTTTTTTAGTATAATAATACATTCATCATTAGGGGGAGAATAACAATGTGGATAGGCTACAATAATTAAAGCAGTTTATATATAGAGACTAGTCATGTTATAATGAATTAAACCAAATTTTAGCGCATTAGCTAAGGATACCATATGGATTGCTACACACTCAAAAAACACTATGATGCAGAAGGATACTTACCAAGAAAGAAACGAACTTAACATTGGCTTTAATAATATATATAAAATATAATAATTTGTACATAAAAAAATGACTATTCAAAGTGATATGAATAGTCATTTTAATGTTGTAAAACGGTTTTATGGTCAAACTGTTTTAGAGACCAATTTAAAAACAGTATCTTATATTTTGAATAATATATAATTACTTTACATTATTTAATTGTTATGTTAGTATTTCAACATCTTGAAATGATCATAACTTTTTAGTTTATGTAGCATAATTATTAAATTTAACTTTTTGGATAAGCTAGTTCATATGCCGCTTGCCATGCTTCAAATGAATCATATGTAGTTGTATCGTTAGCAGTTACATCATCAGCGTGAATTCCACCCATATAACAGTTATGATTAGCAGTTATTATAGCACTTTCAACCGCAGTTACCTTATACTCTTTCTCAGGTCCATAATAGTTATATGTTATATTTACGGTTGAACCTGTATCAAGTGAAAAGCCAAATGTTGACGGAGCAAAATTAATAAATTGGTTCCCTCTAATTGTAGTTGTACATCCACTCCCTGCCTTTCTAATAAATATTGAAGCTGCATGCTGAGAAGCATTGCCGGTAAAGTAATTATCAATAATATTGATTGATGTTGCTCCATTTGTATTATAGGTAAAATAAAGTACATATCCGTCTGTACCGAAATGAACTTCATTTTGTTCGAAGGCAAATGTGCCATATAAATTATAAATATACATTCCTTGTCCAGCAGTACCAGTAGTAGTTGCTTCATTTTCAATATAGTTGTTACGAACAACTAGGTTCTCGGCGCGGGTAAATGCCATAAATCCTGTCTGATAAGTAGATTGTGCACCTTTTGCAAATAAATAAGAATTTAATACTTGTAATCCGGAAAACTGAGCACCGTCAACAATAACTCCTCGTCTATTATTGGCATTACAATCAATTTGAGCAGCATTTGTATAGATATGCTTTATTACAGTATTATTTGCAGCAATTTTAATAGCACCACCTAATGTAAATTTTAAGCCGTCTAAAGTAGTACCAGCACCATTTATTGTTACTAAACCTGAAATAACAGCTTCATTTACTCTTACGCCATGACCATGAATATTATAATTTGGTCCGATAATAGTTAAACTGGAAGTATTAATGTCTAATGCCGCAGAATAAGTGCCTGCAGTAACATATATAGTTGAACCGCTTGCTGCTGCAGATAAAGCATTTGCTATTGATGAATAAGCTATAATTTGTAAATCTTCATAATCTGCAGATAAACCCGTCCCCGTAAGAAGATATCCAGTTCCATTTTCAAGACTGCTATTTACAATAATATCAGGTGTAACTACATTTAACACAGTTACATCATCGTTACTCACAGCAAATTCTGGTGTTGACTCGGGAATCCAACAAGCATAGAATGTCTTATTCCCATGAGATTGAGCAGGGATATTAGTAACTGGTCCGACAGAAAACGCAGCATCTTCATACCAGCCATCAAATGTGTAACCGTCTCTAGACATAGTACTATCTAAAGGCAGATTTACTACTCCACTTACATATGTATAGGTAGTCGGTCGTGATGTATCAGAACAAGCACCATTATTTAATTCATAACTAATTGTATAAACTGTTGGATCAAATTTAGCATATAAATTAATGGTTGCACCGCTATTGCCTGCAGCAATGGTTGTTACGACTTCACCACTAAATTCAGAGTTTGTATACCAACCTTTAAAATCATAATATAACTTTTCCAATCCTTTAGTATCAACAGCTCCGACATAACTTTGACTTGTATTATTAGTTGCATAATCAAATTCATCGGCACTAAATGCTTTAGCTCTAATTGAAACACTGCCTGCTTCTATAGGGACGGAAGATAAATGGATATATTTACCAACACTGGACGCCTTCACAAGTGAATTGGCAGCAGCAGCTGATACTCCGTCTTCACAAGAACTATGTATTCCAATTATCTTATCATACTCGCCAGTATATAACGCACCTGTAGTATAGGTCTTAATTTCAAAAACATTGGGATTGGATGTTTGAGTTAAATATAAAACATTCCAAAACTGATTTACAAAACCGGCAGCAACATCGCCTAAAACAAGTTTTGTTCCATCTGCTGTTCCATTATATTGTGTAATCATAAATTCTTTTTCACCAACAAATGCACCACCATTCATATTGTAACTTACTTGTTGAGTGGCCGCACTTGCAACAATCGGAGGAACTTCGCCTCCATATGTTGGATATGCAGCTACTGCAATTTCAGCAATATTCCGAGTTACTAATAAGCTTGGAAAAGTATAAGTCCCATTATGATAGATATAGGGAATAGCAGTAATATCTTGTTTGTAAGCTCTTTCAGGAATGTTGTAAATAACTAAACTAAAAGTTAAATCCGGTTCAGGGATT
>MVZM01000017.1 GCA_002068415.1 Tenericutes bacterium ADurb.BinA124 | reverse complement strand
TACAGGGGGAACACATTTCCCCCTAACCCCCTTTGTTCTTTAAATCTTTTTTCTATTTTCATTTTACAATATTCATTAAAAAGAAAAAACTACCATGTTGGTAGTTTTCCCGTTAAGCAAAAGTAATGTCCTTCACGGTTTGATGATCAAGTTTTTTAATAACAGCAACCAGCAAGCGAATGGCATTTTCGTAATCATCATAATGTAAAATTGAAGTGTGGGAGTGAATATAGCGAGTAGGGATACAAAGGGACATCGATGGAACTCCAGAATGGACCAAATGAGCGGTACCTGCATCTGTTCCACCCCGTTTTAGGTAATCAAGTTGATAAGGAATATTTTCCTCTTTTGCCACTTGAATCACAAAATTGCGGAGATCAACATGACCAATTAAAGCACTGTCATAAACTAAGATAGCAGGGCCTTTCCCCATCTTAACGGACATATCCGTTCCCGGTGTGTCTTTCGCAATCCCAACATCCAAAGCAAAACAGAGGTCAGGGTTAATCATTTGTGCTGCTGTTTTGGCGCCACGAAGCCCAACTTCTTCTTGAACTGACCCAACACCATAAACAATGTTGGGATGATTTTCTTTTTTTAATCGGCGAAGCGTTTCCACAACAACCGCACAACCAATGCGATTATCCCACGCTTTCCCTAAAAGGTATTGTGGATTTGCTAATTCGCGAAAAGCAATATTGGGAGCAATCATATCCCCAATCTCAATTCCCAGTTTTTCAACTTCTTCTTTGTTGTCTACCCCAATATCTAAAAACATCTCATCAATATTAGCTGGTTTTTTAAAATCATCGGAAGTTAGCAAATGAGGCGGTTTGGAACCCATAACCGCAAAAATGCGTTTTCCCTTCCCGGTCGTAATCACATACTGCTGGGCAAGCATAACTTGGCTCCACCATCCGCCAATGGTTTGAAAACGAATGAAGCCTTCATCAGTAATTTTGGTGACAATCATGCCAATTTCATCCATATGCCCCGAAATCATGATTTTGGGGCCATTGGCATCGCCAACTTTCTTAGCAACAATGGAGCCTAGTCCATCAAAACTCACATCATTTTGATTAACGAATGTTAATAATTCTTTTTCCAAAAATTGGGAAACGGCCTTTTCATGACCGGAAACACCATCAATTTCGGTTAATTTTTTCAAAAAAAGGCGTTCTTGATTCATTATTTCTCCTTGTTATGATAGTATGGCCTCATCTTTTTTTTCTTCTTCCGGAGTGATAATCTTAGATTTTTTTGGCTTAGGATCTTCAATTATTTGTTCCGGTTGTTTTTCATCTTGAACAACAACTTTTTTTGATTCTTCTCTAGCTCGTAATTCATAACGATAATTGCGATAATGTTTATATCCGCTGAAACCAATAAAGAGAGCACTTAAGATCGCCAATACTAAAATAATATAAGCCAAAGTATCCGATGAAAAGCCGCCTCGAGCAACAATGAAACACCCGACCGTAAACAAACCGAGGTGGGAGAAAAATTTGACATAATCGTTTGGTTCTTTACGAAGGGAAGTGGCAAAGAAGTGCACAAAACCCCTTAACATCAAAACCCCACCAATCATATAGCCAAACCAATCATTGAGGTTGGAATTTTCTTTTCCACCTTCAATAACGAGAAAGATTCCTGCTCCGACATTTATTACAATCTCACAAGCATACATAATTTTCAAAACTTTATCTGGAGTTGTTTTGATAAGAGGAATAAGCCGAAGCAAACCAAACACCAATAAAATTAAGCCGACAAATACATTAAGAATTGAAGAATCCAAAACGACATAAATGCCAACGCCAATTAAAATGGCGGCGCCAATCCATTCAAATACGAATAAATACTTTTTAAAGAATTCTTTCATAGAACCTCCTACATCCTTTCTTTAGTATTAACACCGATAAGATTTAAACCGTCTTTTAAGACGATTTGAACAGCTTTTAAAACCGTTAATTTTTCTCTTACTTCATCCCAATTATCGGTGATGATTCTTTCATCATTATAATAGGTATGTAAAGCTTGAGCTAAATCCAACAAATATTGTGCTAATTTATGCGGTAAGCGTTTGGTGGCAGCCTCTTCAATAATAAGCGGATATTGGACAAGCTGTAAAACCAATTGTTCGATTGACTCTAAATGAAGATGAGAAAAAGAATTAACCGCTTGAAAAAGAAAGCCTTTTTCTTCCACAACGCGAAAGACGCTGGCAATGCGGGCATAGGCATATTGAACATAATAAACCGGATTGTCATTACTATTTTGGACCGCTAAATCCAAATCTAGATCCATGTGGGTGTTTAAAGCTTTGGAAACATACATAAACCTAAGAGCATCAGTCCCAACTTCATCCATTAAATCCCGCAAGGTAATGGCTTTCCCACTGCGCTTGCTCATTTTTATTTCCTCACCGTTTTGTAAAACCCGAACCATTTGTAAAATCTTGATATCAACTTGATCCGGATTTCCCCCCACAAAAGCAATTGCAGCTTTTAAACGATTAATATAACCATGGTGATCAGCTCCCAAAACATCAATTAAATGCGTAAATCCACGCTTTAATTTATTGGCATGATAAGCAATATCTGGGAGTAAATAGGTATATGTTTGATCACTCTTAACTAAAACGCGGTCTTTTTCATCTTCATACTGTGTAGTTTTCAGCCAAATGGCACCATCAAGTTCATAGGTGTGCCCTTGACTAATCAAATAGTTTTTAACTTTTTCCACTTCTCCATTGTCATAAAGGGCTTGTTCACTGAACCAAGTATCAAAGGTAACATTAAAATCGGCCAAATCTTTTTTTAAACCAGCTAATAAATAATCAACACCAAATTGGCGAAAAGTTTTTTCCCAAGGGTGGTGCAAATAATAATCACCATATAAAGACTGCAATTGTTTAGCTAATTCAATAATTTCTTTCCCGTGATAAGAGTCTTCATTAAGTTGACAAGGTAAGCCAAACAACTCTCGATAACGTTCATTAATGGAAAAAATCAAATTGTTGATTTGATTGCCCGCATCATTAACATAGTGTTCCGTGCTGACCGAATACCCCGCTTTTCTAAGAATGCGAGCTAATGAATCACCATAAGAAGCTCCGCGACCATGACCGATATGAAGTGAGCCAGTTGGGTTAGCACTAACAAACTCTAAATTGATTTTTTCACCTCGACCTAATTGTAAATCACCAAAATGTTCATTTTCCGTAATAATGGAAAAAATCACCGAAGCAAGATATAAACGATCAATAAAGAAGTTAATAAAGCCACTACCAGCGACTTCAACTTTAGAAATATGCAATCTAGGGTAATCAATTTTCTCAACAATATCCTTAGCAATTATTAAAGGGCTACGGCGGAGCGATTTCGCCAAACGCATGGCAATATTAGTAGCATAATCACCAAAACTAGGATCCTTCGGTTTTTCAAAAAATATTTCTTCATCTATTTCTAAATTGTACGCTGAAATAATCTTTGTAATTGCTAGTTTAATATTATTTAAAATCGTATTTATCATTAATTACCACTCATTTCCTCAAATTAACAATATTTTTGCTTTTTAAAATCAAGCCAATCAATTACAAACAATTGGATAATAACTGCTTCCCCATTGTTATAATTTGATGTAAAAACACTATTTGTTCCCCAAATCAAGTCCGCAAAATGAGGATAATCAATAAAGGGATTCCGGTTTTTCTGATAACCAAAAATGACTTCATTGCGATTTCGTTCAAAATCGTCAACGGGATCCAAATTATTCCAAACAAGCAAAGTTGATAATTTACCCATAAAAGGAACACTACCATTGCCGGTAAAGTCGTTAAGTTCCAAGTCAGCAACACCATCACTGCCATCATAACGAACGGCCATGTAAAATAAAATCCGGGCCACATCGCCTTTAACTTGATCGCGAGGTTCGAAAGAATCGTTATCGTAATAGCAAAACGAAGAGCCCGCACCATAAGTTTCGTCTATTTTTTTGCCACCATTATCAAAATCAAGATTACCACGAATGCTGTTAACCGTCATATCCGTTGGTCGAAGATGATGCAAATCCGTTCCCGCAGGCGGGTTATCGCCAAAACCACCATGAGATTTTGCCCAAACATGTTCCCGATTCCAACCATCGTTTCCCGAATTATAAGTCGTTTTGGCTTGTGAACGACCAGTGTAAAACAAAATGATATTATTCGGGTTATTGGGGTCTTCGTCAGTTTTTTGCAAAGCGGTTTTAGCAAAACTATAACTATATTCTTGATGATCATCAATTAAATCATGTAAAAAGTTTTTTAAGGCCGTTTTGGTTAAACCCTCGGCTCCACGATAATAAGGATCTAATTCGAAAGTCATCTTCTTAACAATTAGAGAAAATGAAACCTGCTTTTGATAGTTTTTATATGTTAAGTGGGCGGTAAGCGTCGCTGTTTGATCGTCACGATTACGAAAAACCGTCCCCTTATTATCAACAACTTGCGGATGACTTGATTCCCAAACGATTGCGACCTGGGAAATTTCCGTTGGTAAAAGCAAGTTGTTTTCAACATTGAACAAATCAACACCACTTAATAAATTGGTGGCAACAAGATTAACCAGCGTTTCTGGGTTTTCCTCGTCCCCATTATTAACTTTTGGTTTGACCATGACGGCAAAATATTTATTAACAGTTGTATCATGATATGTCATCCGTGCCGTTAAAGTAAATATTTTTTCGGTTTTAACAATCCCAATGGTCCCATCATGGGCCATAATTTCAGGATTATCACTAGTCCAAGTAATAAGAACTTCATCGACATAAGTAGGTAAAGATAAATCATCGCTAACATTTTTTAAATCTTGTCCAGCAAAAAGTCCCCGAGCGACTGTTTCTATTTTAGCAACCGCTTCCTCATCTACTTTAGTTTTTTTGCAGCCGACAAGAAAGAAGGAAAGCAACAGAAAAAGAAAAATGATAAAAGGAAAGTGGTTTTTTTTATTCATGATCTTCTCGCTATCTTTGATATAATAATTATAGCATAATCCATAACTTAAGTAAATATTGAATATTTTGTTTTGACTTGTGTTATAATACTACAAGAAACAGACCATGACTAAGGAGAAAAACATGAACACCAAAGATATTCGCGAAAAAATTGAACTTCTTCTTGATGAAGATTCAGGAAAGACTTTAAAGGATGAAAATGCCATCACTCATTTAGGCATCGATGCCGACAAAAATATTGTTGTCTTAATTTTAACCATCACCAAAGTAGGGGGCGAAACGGAAAAAAAATTACGCCGGGAAATTGCTGTTATTGTTAAGCGGGACCTAGGATTTGCTGGCGTCAAGATTCAATTTGAAGAACGACGCAAAGTTGAAGGAATCACCAACCGCCAAGTAAAATTTATCATTATTGCTTCTGGAAAAGGTGGGGTCGGAAAATCAACCGTCGCCGCCAATTTGGCCTATGCCCTAACAAGGCAAAACAAAAAGGTGGCTTTGATTGATGCTGATATTTATGGTTCCAGCATTCCTAAAATTTTAGAAATGCCGCATGATTATCCTTCCGCCAATGAAAATAACAAAATCATACCCTTTAATCGGTTTGGCATCGAATTAATGTCAACTGAATTTTTTGCAGAAATCGGCAAACCGGTTATTTGGCGAGGGGCAATGTTAAACTCCATGATTAATAACTTCTTCTATGAAGTCAATTGGAGTAAAGATATTGAATACATGATTATTGATGCACCACCGGGAACGGGTGATATTGCTTTGGATTTGCGCACTATTGTCCCGAGCGCCGAAGTAATCATTGTTACGACGCCGCACCTAGCCGCCAGCCATGTCGCCATCAAAGCCGGTGTTGCTTCCAAAATGCTTAAACATGAGCTAATTGGTGTAATTGAAAATATGTCCTATTATTGGAACCCTCATTCCAAAACCAAAGATTTTATTTTTGGTAAAGGTGGCGGGCAAGAAGTTGCCGAAAAGCTGGAAACGGAATTGATTGCGCAAATTCCTATCAATCAACCACTTCATCATTTATCTTTGTACGAAAGTGATGAAGAAATCGGTCGGATTTATGATGATTTAGCCACTCTATTAATTATTAGATAATTTAAAAAAGCTTAACGATGTCGAATCAATCGTTAAGCATTTTTTTTATTTGTCGCTACAGTGACAATGACCATCTTCGTCTGCTTCGCAATCATCATCTTCACAATCACAATCTTCACATCCACGACGATTATATCCTTGTTCTTCTTCAAATTGTTGAAGGACTCTTTCAATCATCGCCCACTCTTCTTCGGTTTCTACAGCTGTTAATTCGCCTTCACCATTTTCGTCATCAACATAAGAGGCGGCCATAATTTCAATTTCTTCTTCATCGGAACCAACTGGATAAAATAAGACATAATTCTTCTTAAATTCTTCCGACTCAAAAGTGAATAATATTTCGCATAAAATTTCATTGCCATTTTCGTCAATAAAGGTTAAGCGGTTGTTGTTTTCATTTTCCATTTTTTCATTCTCCTTTCTACTTTTTTTTCATATCTAAATAAGTTTGCAAAATAAAGGTCGCTGCAATTTTATCAACCTTGGTTTTCCGTTTTTGTCGACTTAAATCAGCCAACAACATCGTTTGATTAGCCAATTTCGAAGTTAATCGTTCATCAATTAAAACAACTTCCAATTGCAATTTATCTTCGAGCATCTTCTTAAACTCATAGACATAATCACCCAAAGTTCCCACATCGCCACTCATATGTTTGGGTAAGCCCAAAACAATTTTCTGTATCCCTTTTTCGCGGATGATTTTTTCCGTTTCATTAAGTGCAAAAGCTAAATCGCGTTCTGCAAAATGAATCGTCCCCACCGGTGTGGCAATGATTTCCAAGGGATCACTAACTGCCATCCCCAAGGTTTTAGTTCCTAAATCAAGCCCCAACAATTTCATAATTTACTGACTACTTCCTGCTTGATTAACACCAAAGCGTCATCAACTTTTGATAAATCCTTCCCTCCGGCTTGCGCAAAATCGCTTTTGCCACCACCATTACCATTGGTAAAGGTCGCTGCCATTTTCACAAGATTTCCCGCATGCAAAGCGGCGATTTTACTCTTACAAATAAAGACAAGGCGTTCATTAATCAAATTAGCAAAGAAAATCAGGGATTCACCAAGTTTATCAGCTAAGCGATCAACGGCATCCTTAGCATGATCAATTTCCAAAAAGGCTGTTTTCGTAATTAAAATACGATAAGATTGAATATTAATTACTTGATTAAGGAAGGAGTCCAAATCAATTACGAAAGCATCTTTTTTAAATTTCACATAGCGTTTTTCTAATTCTTTTAACTGTTCTCTAAGAAGCATAGATTCTTCCCGAAGTTTGACGATATAACGATAACTAACAACAAACGGAGTCCTTGGAATGGCAGAAACTTCGAAATTGATTTTTTCTTCAGCAGCTTTGACATTTAAATCATGAATTTTTAACCGCAAATCATCAATTTCGTTCACAATATTGACAACAGTTTTTTGTAATTCATATTCGGCATTAGTCCCCGAAGTAGCTTCAATTCGGTAAATTCCCGAGCCCTTACTTTCAACGGATAAAATAACAAATTGTTTAATGTCTTTAGTGTTACGAACATGGCAGCCACCGCATAATTCTTTAGAGAAATCCATGTTGACGACACGAACAATATCACCATATTTTTCACCGAATACAGCTTGGACATTCATTTCTTTGGCTTCACTAAGGGGCATTTCCTTAATAACGACCGAATGAGCTGCTTGGATTTGTTGATTAACTAAATCTTCAATAGCGATAATTTGTGAAGCGGTAAGCAAAGCATAGTGGTTAAAGTCAAAGTGAAAGTTATCGCTACCAACTCTGGACCCTTGTTGATAAACATGTTCCCCGACAACCCGACGCAAAGCTTCATTCATTAAATGGGTGGATGAATGATTGCGAATAACATTGGTTCTAAATTTCTCATCAACGATTAAAGTGACGGAATCACCAAGATGAACGACGGCATCTTGGAAATCTACTAAATGGGCATTTTGACCGTTCGGTAACTTGGTGGTATTGAAAACTCGAAAATCATTGTTATCGATGATGACAGTCCCAATATCCCCAACTTGACCACCGGCTTCTCCATAAAAAGGAGTCTCGGAAAAGACAGCCAGGACTTCTCCAGAAGCAAAATCAACTTGTTTTTGATTTTTAAAGAGACCAATAACCGTCGCTTGTGTTTCCAAGGTATCATAGCCGACGAATAAACTATCTTGATGAAAATTCATCATGGCTTCATTTTGCAAATTCATCGATTGATCTTCATGGCGTGAAGCTCGTGAAAGGCGTTTTTGTTTTTCTAACTCCTCTTTGAATCCTTCTAAATCAACTGAAAAACCGTATTCATTAGCCACTTCAAGTGTTAATTCCAAGGGAAACCCAAAAGTATCATACAATAGAAAACTGACTTCTTTTGGAATTATTCTCTCACTGGCATGGTTAATATATTCAACCAACCTTTTTTCTCCAGATTCCAAAGTTACTAGGAATTTTTCTTCTTCTTGTTTGATTAAACGAGCAATACCTTCAACTTTTTCTTGAAGATAGGGATAATAGTCCAGCATGGTATCAGCAACGACTTGCACAAGGCGATACAAAAAAGCAGATTGCATACCTAATTTTTTGCCATAACGAACCGCACGACGAAGAATGCGTCTTAAAACATAACCTCTTCCTTCGTTCGATAGAACGGCACCATCGGCAATGGCAAAAACCACACAACGAACATGGTCAGCAATGACCTTAAATGCCATTTGATTTTGATATTTCGTCCCAACAATCATTTCCGTTGCTTTAATAATCGGCATAAACAAATCGGTATCATAATTGGTGTCCACTTCCTGAATAACGCAAGCCATTCGTTCCAAGCCCATCCCAGTATCAATGTTCTTGCTTGGAAGTTCCGGATAATCATGACGATCTAAACCGGGAATAGAGTTATATTGACTGAAGACAATATTCCATATTTCAATATAACGATCATTTTCAATGTCGTTTTTCAACATTGAAATTCCCAAACCGTGAGGATCATATTTTTCGCCACGGTCATAAAAGATTTCCGTGTCCGGTCCACATGGCCCTTCACCGATTTCCCAAAAATTACCTTCTAAAGGAATAATATGATCACGGGGGACTCCTAAACTTTCCCATTTTTTTACCGATTCCGTATCTTCAGGGTAAACCGTGAAATATAGTTTACTTAAATCAAAGCCATACCACTGGGGAGAAGTGAGGATTTCAATGGCCCAAGTGAGAGCTTCTTCACGAAAATAATCACCAATGGAAAAATTACCCAACATTTCAAAGAAAGTATGGTGACGAGCGGTCTTTCCGACATTTTCAATATCATTAGTGCGGATAGATTTTTGGGCATTGGCCATCCGTTTATTTTTAGGAACTTCCCGACCATCAAAATATTTTTTTAGGGGTGCAACCCCAGCATTAATCCACAATAAAGTCGGATCGTTAATAGGGACTAAGGGAGCACTCTCAATGATTTCATGATTTTTACTTTTAAAAAAATCTAACCATATTTGTCTTATTTCATAACTTTTTAATTTTTTCATATTTACTATTCTTTCTTTTCGACATCAATTAAAACAGGCATGATAATGGGATTTTTCTTGGTAAGCTCATAAATATCTTTATTAATCGCTTCCCGTAATAAGCCTTTCAATTCATTCCAATCAATTTGACGGCGATTTAAATATTTGTTGATTAATGTTTCCGATAACTCAGAAAGCGAACTAATGACATCATTGGCTGTTTCACCAACAAAGAAGCCTTTTAACACCACTTTGGGACCAGCAATGATTTGTTTTGTGCGGGCATCAATCGTCGTAACCACTAAAATAATCCCTTCACTGCCGAGCAATTCACGATCTTTGAGGACAATTTCATTAATATCGCCAACAATCGAACCATCAATAAGAACATCTCCAACCGAGATTTGCGTTTTTTTGTTACCATAAACACCATCTTGGAAGCTTACCATTTCACCATTGTCTAACACTAATATCTTATCTTCCGGATATCCCGCTTCCATCGCAACATGTTTTTGCATAAACTGATGGCGATATTCCCCACACACCGGAATAATGTATTTCGGTTGCAATAATTCATACATCATTTTTAAATCTTCATTATCTGCGTGCGAGCTTGGTAATTGATCTTTAGCAATAACTGTTATTTGAGAATTTAAACGATGTAAAACGCTCAAAGTTTTTTGGGCTAATAATTCCGTTCCCGTAGTTGGTTGGGAAACAATCACAATATGATCTTGCTCATTCAAGTGAACTAAACGATCATTTCCAAAAGCCATCCGTTGTAAAGTGTAATAAGGTTCATGGCGAACACCGGTGATAATGATGGCTAAATCATCTTCATTATTTTGATTTTCTTCGGTGATGTATTTTAAATTAATGCTGTTTTGGGGAGGAATTTTTAAATAATCATAATTAATCGCCACATTGATAGTTTTCTGAGCTTTTTTACCAATAATAGCAATTCGACGATTTTGTGCTACACAAACATTAATGACTTTTTGAATTCGCTGCAACTCGTTAGAAAACATGGAAAAAATGACGCGTTTAGAATTTTGTAAGATATCGGTCAGTGCATGAATTAAAACATAATCATTAGTAACGCGATTAATATTGGATGTTCCCAAACTTTCGGTGAGTAAAGCTAAAACACCATTCTTACCAATTTCGCTAATTTTTCCAAAATTTGTTCGATAATTACGATCGATACTGCTTGCTAAAGAAAAATCAGGAGCATAAACCACTGCCCCATCGTTGGTATGAACGGCAATTCCCATACTGCCGGGAATACTGTGATTTAATGAAAAAAAGGTTACTGAAGTATTACCAAAATAAAATCTTTTTTCATCTTCAGCGATAATTAAACGATAAGCATCGCTTGTTAAACCAGCTTCTTTTAGTTCTTCTTCCACAAGCGCCAAGGTGAATTTACTTCCATAAATAGGAACATTGATTTGCCTTAACAGTTCGGAAACCGCTCCAATATGGTCATTATGACCATGGGACAAAAAAATACCAACGATTTTCTTTTCATTGTCTTTCAAATAACTAATATCGGGCAAAACGGCATCAACACCGAATAAATCAACACTAGGATATTTTAAACCGGCATCAAGGACATATATTTTGTCACTAGCTTCCACAAGATACATGTTTTTCCCGTTTTCCCCAAGTCCCCCTAAGGCACAAAATTTGACATTACTCATAAAATCACCTTTTAGCTATTATAGCATTTTTTTCCCCTTTTCACAACAAAAATATAAGTGAAAAAGGATGGGATAAAAAACCATCCTTTTAGATTTCAACAGTTCTTGTTGCAATAATATTAACACCAAGATTTAAGACATTTTCAATGATGACATCATGGATTTTGATGGGGGCTTTCACAACTACTTGATTGATTGCTTCCATTACAGCAAAAATTTGTTCCTTAGGGATGGGTTTATCCGTACAAACGGGCAAGCGATCAAGTATTTTACTTTCAATCACTACGGTTGATGTAATCATCCGCATTGGTTTAGTAATCTCATTTCGGGCATATGTCTCGCCCCGCTTACAATAATTACCCGTTACCATCATCTTATCGTTAATCTTTAAACGACACCCGCGGGGACAGACAATACAAATTAATTCACGCATCAGCCACCTCAATCTCTAAAACACCTTCCTCAAGTAAACTAGTAGCTAATTCAATGCTTTCCATTTCGGCAGGAAGCATAAAGGCTTTTTTGATTTTTTTAAGCAATTTCCCATTGACAATGATGTTCAAATAACTATCATAAAGAGGTCGACTAACCCGAAAATTAAAATTAATTCGTTCCAGATTGTTTAAATTGACGGTATTAGGAAGAACATAAAGCAAATCTTTCCCGGCTTGGGTCTTTAAGAGTTTATAATCTTGTTTTAAGGAATCATTTAAATAACGTGCCACGGCTAATCCGGTTTTTTCCGCTTCAAGACTGACAAAATCGACTAAATCATGAACATGAAGTGCATTCCCACAAGCAAAAAGCCCGGGGATACTGGTCATAAATGATTCATCAACCAGCGGTCCTTTAGTTTTCGGGTTAACTAAAACACCGATGTTTTCAATGAGCGGAATGGAGGGAATTAAACCGACCGAAAGCATTAAGGTATCAACTTCCCATTCACGCTCAGTTCCCGAAACAAAATTAAAATGATCATCAACTTCCGCAACTACAATCTTCTCCAAATGATGTTTGCCGATGATTCTTTTAACAGTGTGTTTTAAGAATAAGGGAATATTAAAATCTTGTAAACATTGCACAATATTCCTCGATAAACCATTGGAATAGGGCATTATTTCCGCAACCCCTAAAACTGTTGCTCCTTCTAAAGTCATCCTTCTAGCCATGATTAAGCCAATATCACCACTTCCTAAAATGAAAATTCGCTTACCAACAAGATAACCATCAATATTCAAATATTTTTGGGCTAAACCAGCGGTAAGAACTCCAGGAACACGATCACCCGGAATATTGATGGCACCCCGAGTTCGTTCACTGCAGCCAGTGGCCATGATTATCGCTTTGCTTTGGACGATTTGATAACCGTCCCTAGCATTGGAAAAATGGACTTGTAAATCCGGAGTAATTTTCAAAACCATGGTTTGCACTTTAAAGTCAATGGCTCTGATTTTAAGTTCGTTAACATAGCGGTCAGCATATTCCGGTCCGGTTAGTTCTTCTTTGTATTTGGTCAGCCCAAAACCATTGTGAATACACTGAAGTAAGATACCACCTAAATAAAGATCCTTTTCCAAAATTAATATCTTTTTAACGCCTTGATCAAAAGCGGAAATAGCACTGGCCAAACCGGCACTTCCACCACCGATGACCACCAAATCATAATTCATCATGCTGGCCACCACCCTTGGTTTTTTCTAGCAAGATATAGGATTTTTGATTGTCATAATTAATTTTGTTAAGCGGTTGTTTTAATTCACGAGCCAAAATCCGCATAATCAAGGGTTCACAAAAACCACCTTGACATTTTCCGGCGCCGGGACGAACGCGTTTTTTAACACCTTTAATGGAGGTGGCACCACACAAACGATGAATAGCATCGACAACTTCACCTTCGGACACTTGTTCACATCGGCAGACGATATTCCCTAAGGATGGGTGCTCTTTAATTAGCCGATTTCGTTCTTCGCTTTCAAGACGATTGAGTCGATATAATGGACGCCGTTTGGATTTATAATTTTGTTTTTCTACAAACGGAAGATAAGTTTTGATAAAACCCATGACCATTTTACTAGTAGCTGGGGCGGAAGCCAAACCAGGGGATTGCATTCCTAGAACATTAATAAAACCGTCTTGATGGTTAATGACAAAGTCATTGGATACATGGAAAGCCCGCAAACCAGCAAATTCCCTAATTAATTTCCCCATCGGAATCTTATTAACCATCCTTTGGGCACTAACTAAGACTTGAGAAAGGATGTCTTGATTGGTACTGAAATCATCCTTTTCGTTAATAAAGTGACTGGAGGGACCAATTAAATAATTTTGGCTAGTGGTTGGAGCAACCAAAACGCCTTTCCCTTGATCAGTGGGAATGGAAAACAAAACATGCGAAACAAAGGGTTCCGAAAAATGATCGAGTACGAAATACTCGCCTTTGCGCGGAATTATCGTTTCTTTACTGTCCATAATCATATTATTTATTTGGTCAGCAAATAAACCCGCAGCATTGACAACGACTTTGGTAGAATATTCACCGCATTGAGAAAAAATTTTATAACAATTATCTTCTTTGATAATCTTCATAACTTCTTCATTGAGATGAAGTTCAACACCGTTTTCCATGGCGTTTTCCATTAAAGCCACGACTAATTCAAAAGGGTTAATAATCCCCGTGCTGGGAGCAAATAAAGCACTTTTTACTTGTTTATTAATCTTGGGTTCCATGCTAAGGATTTCATCGTGATTAAGCAATTGGACGGGAACGCCATTTTTTTGGGCTCGTTCCATTAAAAAGGGTATTTGTTCGGCTTCTTCATCGGAGAAAGCTAATGTTAATGAACCGAGACGGGAAAATTCAACATCCAAATCCCGACAAATTTCATCATACATCGCATTACCTAAGACATTGAGCTTCGCTTTTAGGGTGTTGGGATGGGGATCATAACCGGAATGAATAATGGCACTATTCGCACAACTGGTGACATCGCCAACATCATTTTCTTTTTCTATAACTAATATCTTTAATTGGTATTTCGCAAGATCACGAGCAATAAAAGCGCCATTGACGCCAGCGCCGATGATTATGACATCATACATACTTCACCTATATTTTAAACGCTCTTGTTGCCGCCACAGCTACTTGCCAACCATGGTACAACTGATTACGCTTTTCTTGATCAATTTTACTTAAGAAAATTTTATCAATTGTGCGGAATTTTTTTATTTCTTCTTTGTCTTTCCACACTTTGACAGCTAAGCCAGCCAAATAAGCTGCTCCCAAGGCGGTCGTTTCTAAACAAACGGGCCGCATTATTTTACAATCAAGTAAATTAGCTTGAAACTGCATTAAGTAATTGTTGACGCTAGCTCCACCATCAACAGCCATACTTTTTATTTGCAAACCGGATTCTTCTTTCATGACCTCCATCACATCTTTGGTCTGAAAAGCAATTGATTCCACGGTTGCATTAATGAAATGCTCTTTTTTGGTTCCTCTTGTTAAGCCAAAAACAGCTCCGCGGGCATCATTATCCCAATAAGGAGTCCCCAAGCCGACAAAAGCCGGAACAACATAAACCCCATTGGATGATGGTTCTCGTTCTGCATAGGCTTCACAATCTTTAGAATTTTTAAACATTCTTAGGCCATCACGAAGCCACTGGACGGCACTCCCCGCAATAAAGACCGAGCCTTCCAAGGCATACTCAGTTTTTCCGTCAACAGTCCAAGCAACAGTAGTTAATAAACCATGGTGGGAAAAAACCGGTTTTGATTTAGTATTCATTAACATAAAGCACCCAGTTCCATAAGTGTTTTTAACATCACCAATATCAAAACAACATTGCCCAAACAAAGATGCTTGCTGATCCCCAATTATAGAAGCAATTTTGACATCAGCATTTTCATCAATTTCCCATAATTTCGTGGCAATTCCATATTCTTCACTTGAAGACTTAAGCTGTGGCAAAATCTTCATGGGGATTTCCAACAAATCTAAAATTTCTTGGTCCCAATTAAGAGTGTTGATGTTAAAAAGCATAGTTCGAGAAGCATTACTCGGATCAGTGATATGTAAAGCGCCGTTTGTTAATTTCCAAACTAAATAAGTATCAATCGTTCCAAACAAAGCTTTTCCTTCTTGGGCTTTTTCTTTGGCTCCGGGAACATTATCTAGAATCCATTTGATTTTACTGGCCGAAAAGTAAGGGTTAATCAATAAACCAGTTTTTTGTTTGAAAAATTCTGTATAACCACGATTAATCAAGTCTTCACAAATAGCTTGGGATTGGCGGCTTTGCCAAACAATCGCATTGTATAAGGGTTTACCAGTTTTCTTATCCCAAATAACCGTAGTTTCTCGTTGATTGGTGATGCCGATGGCAGCAATATCTTTCAATGTTAAACCGCTTTTATAAATTGTTTCTTCAATCACATGATAAACGGTTTCCCAAATTTCTTCGGGGTCATGTTCAACCCAGCCACTTTTGGGGCAAATTTGCGAGAACTCCATTTGAGCTTGGGAGATTATTTCGGTTTTTTTATTAAAAATAATCGCCCTCGTACTCGTTGTTCCCTGATCAATTGCTAAAACATAATTTCTCATAACCATCTCCCTTTTGTTTATCAATTCTACCATAAGTCAAGTTTTTTTTCAATATTTACTTGCAGTCTAAAAAACGATGATTTCATCACTTGATGATTTCATCGTTTAGTATATTTCAAATAATAATTTTTCTTGAAATTCTCATTTTATTTAAGAGAATACATCCTCTCATCATTTCTTACCAAGCATTTTTTTGTACATTTGCAAATAAGAGGCTGCCGAAACATTCCAACTAAAATCAATCCCCATGATTTTTGTTGCTAAAGCATTGAATCGCTCACGATCATGGTAGAGAGTAAGGGCTTCTTTAATTTTATCTAACATTTGTTGAGAATCAAAATCTTTAAACACAAAGCCATTACCCGCACCATCATTATAGTCTTTAATAGTATCAAAAAGCCCACCTGTCGCTCTAACAATTGGAACAGTACCATAACGACTGGCAATCATTTGAGATAAACCACAAGGTTCCGTTTTGGATGGCATCAAGAATAAATCGGCACCACCATAAATTTTCTTCGCCAAATTGGTATCATAAGTAATTAAAACACTAACCCGCTTGGAATATCTTTTCGCAATTTCTAGGAATTTATCCTCAAAATAACGATTGCCCTTTCCAAGTAAGACAAATTGGACATTTTCTTTCATAATTTCATCTAATTTGTCAATCACTAAATCAACACCTTTTTGACTGGTTAAACGTGAAATCATACTGATAACACAAGTATTAGCATCAATTAATAGGTTTAAACCTCTTTGTAAAGCTTGTTTGTTTTGTAATTTATTACTAAATGTCTCCGCACTATAATTAACAGGAAGCGCTGAATCAAGATTGGGGTTGTAGAAGTCCACATCAATTCCATTAATGACACCAACAATTTTTTGGCCATTAGTTCTAGTAATATGTTCTAATCCGGAAGCATACATAGCGGTCGTAATTTCTCGAGCATAACGAGGGCTGACGGTACTAACTAAGTCGCTACACACAATGGCACCTTTAACCAAGTTAACCAAGCCATTATATTCCAAAACCTCTTGATATTGCTTATCAACCCCAATGATATCCTCTAAAAATGGCAAGTCGAAAATACCTTGAAATTCAATATTATGAATGGTAAATAAGGATTTGATGTCCGTCAATAAACCATGTTTCTTATAAAGCAAATCAAGATAGATGTTTACTAAAGCCGTATGCCAATCATGAGTATGAATGATATTGGGAACAAAGCCAATAATATTGAAAGTTTCAAAAATACTTTTTGAGAAAAAAGCAAATCGTTCACCGTCGTCATAGTGACCATAAATTAAATCACGATCAAAATAATACTTATTATCAATGAAATAATAATCAACACCATTTAATTTCAAGGTAAAAACACCGCAATAAAGTCTACGCCATGCTAAAACAACAGTCGTTTCCCCCAAAAATTTCAATTTCCCTTGATATTTATCAGCGATGGTCTTATAAAGTGGCATCATGACCCGAACCTTATAGGCTCGGTTGGTTTTCATGATGGCTTTCGGCAAACTGCCGGCTACTTCAGCTAAACCACCAGTCGCTACAAAATTAGCACATTCCGCAACCACAAAAAGAATATTTTTTTGTTTCATCGAACACCATCCTTCTCCACATAAAGTAGTTTTTTTAGATTTCCTTGCATTTGTTTTTCATGGATTATTTTTACATTTTTATCGGTAACGACATAATCTAAATGGCTATCTTCGCTAATTAAAGTTCCTTGCATTAAAATGGAATTCTTGACAACTGCTCCCGAATTAACATGACAACCACGGAAAATAACAGAATTTTCCACTCGCCCATTAATGATACATCCATCAGCAATTAACGAGTTAACAATTTTCGCATTGACACCATATTTTGTAGGGGCCGAATCGCGAACTTTGGTATAAATGGCCCGATTAGGAATATTGAATAATTCATTACGAATATCAGCTTTGAGAAGACTCATATTAACTTGAAAATAAGATTTTAAAGAACTGATGTTCCCGAAAAAGCCCCTAAACGGATAACCGCAAATTTTCAAGTGATTAAGGTTTTCTCTTAAAATATCCCGGTTAAAACTCTTTAAATTCCTCGCAATAGCATCTTCAACTAATGTTTGAAGAAGCTCTTTTTTGATAATCCAAGTATCAATAGATACCTTGGCTTTGCCTAGAAAACTTTTTTGAATATCCATCCCGACGATGCGTTTATCTTCATTAACATCAAGCATCACAACAGGACTATAGTCATCAGCAGTTATATTGCTTTCACGGTAAACACAAGTAATGTCAGCTTTTGTTTCAAAATGTTGTTCAAAAATGGGTTTATAATCAATGTTGCAAACCTGATAGCAATCCGCTAAAACAATATAATCAGCATGGGAAAATTTAATAAAATTAATGATGCTCTTTAAAGCTTCCAAACGCGAGTTATATAAATCTTGACTAGCACCATAGGGCGGAAGGATCACCAAACCGCCATTTTTACGCGCTAAATCCCACTCCTTACCACTGCCGACATGATCCATCAATGATTGATAATTATTTTTGGTGACGACACCAATGTGGGAAATGCCATTGTTAACCATATTCGATAATGTAAAATCAATTAAGCGATACCTTCCACCAATTGGAGCCGAAGCAATCGTGCGTTTTTTGGTAACTTCAAAGATTTCTTTATCATGAATGTTAGAAAATATTAAACCTAGTGTTGCCATATATTACCTCTTAACATCTTTCTCAATCATTTCGCCAGCTTGGACAACCATCCCTTGATCAACGATTACATCGGAGGAGATGACCGTAATTTTTCCTTGTTGACCTTTAGAAGAACCTACATGGCAATGACTTTTTAAACTTACTCTTTCATCCACAATGCTGTACTGAACCGATGCTCCTTCTTCAATGCTTGTATCAGCAAAGATGACACTGTCCATTACAATTGCTCCTTTACCGACTTTTACATTATGGGAAAGCAAAGAATTAATAACCGTTCCCTCAATATGGCAACCAACCGTTATCAAAGAATTAGTGATAACTGCACCTTCCATAATATATTGGGGCGGAAAAGGATCATTACGGGCATAAATTTTCCAATTGGGATCAAATAAATCAAAACGCGGTTTTTCCCCCAACAAATCCATATTAGCTTCCCAAAGACTATCAATCGTCCCTACATCTTTCCAATAACCATTAAAATTATATGCAAATAAGCGTTTTCCATCAGCTAACATTCGGGGAATAATATTTTTCCCAAAATCGTTTTGTGATTTCGAATCGTTTTCATCGATTTCTAAATAATCAAATAGAACTTGAGTACTAAAAATATAGATTCCCATTGAAGCATTCGTGCTTTTGGGCTTGGCCGGTTTTTCTTCAAATTCAAATATGCGATTATCTTGATCAGTGTTCATAATTCCAAAGCGGCTTGCTTCTTTTATGGGAACATCAATAACGGCGATGGTAATATCAGCCTTTTTTTGTTTGTGGAAAGCAAGCATTTTCTCATAATCCATCTTGTAAATATGGTCACCGGACAAAATTAAGACATATTCGGGGTTGTACCGTTTGATGAAAGCAATGTTTTGAAAAATGGCATTAGCTGTTCCCCGATACCAATCCGTTTTCGTTTTGCCTTGATAGGGGGGAAGAATATGGACACCCCCAAAAGCCCGGTCCAAATCCCAAGGTTGGCCATTACCAATATAATCATTTAAAATCAGCGGTTGATATTGCGTTAAAACACCAACAGTATCAATGTTTGAATTAATACAATTTGATAAAGGAAAATCAATAATGCGGTACTTCGCTCCAAAAGGAACTGCCGGTTTAGCAATTCGATTAGTTAAGGCATATAATCGGCTCCCTTGTCCGCCAGCTAATAACATTGCAACAATTTCTTTTTTATGAAACATATTCTACTCCTTGCCTACTTTATTGAGGATTAAGATGGAAAAAGCGGGAACATTTAAAACGATGGATGATTTGCTCCGATGGCAGGCCACCGCTTCCGTTCTCATTAAGGAATTCTTTTGGTTATTTCCTCCATATTTTTCATCATCACTATTTATGAGTTCTTGGTAGAGACCTTTTTTAACACCCAAACGGTAATGATATAGAGTTTCTCCCGAAAAATTAATGATGATAATTAAAGCTTTTTTACGCCGATTACGTCGTTCATAACTTAAGCAATTATGATTTTTATCATGTTCGTTAATCCACTGAAAACCTTCCCAAGAATAATCAATTTCCCAAAGGCAGCTTTGGCGTTTATAAAGGCGATTGATATCTTGAACAAATTGGTGTAGTTTTTGATGTTTTTCATAAGTCAATAAGAGCCAATCAAGCTCATGTCGATAGTCCCATTCCTTAAATTGACCGAATTCATAACCCATGAAATTCAATTTTTTCCCCGGGTGGGTCATCATATAACCAATGAAAGCTCGCAAATTAGCGAATTTTTCATCATAATTGCCCGGCATTTTATCTAATAATGACTTTTTGCCATGGACGACTTCATCATGAGAAATCGGTAAAACAAAATTCTCGCTGAAAGCATACATTAAAGAAAAAGTTAATTTGTCGTGGTGATATTGACGGAAAATTGGTTCCGTTTGCATATATGATAAAGTATCATTCATCCACCCCATATTCCATTTAAAATTAAAGCCTAA
Source organism: Tenericutes bacterium ADurb.BinA124 (assembly GCA_002068415.1). Taxonomy (GTDB): domain Bacteria; phylum Bacillota_I; class Bacilli_A; order ML615J-28; family CAG-698; genus UBA2253. Next base: position 17,555 of record MVZM01000017.1, on the reverse strand, counting down.
ACCCCCGAGATAGACGGGATGGGATACTTTTGCAAAATCAGTTGACTCCTCCGCAATCATCAAAGCAAAAGGAAATCGTTTAAAAACTTCCGTATTTAAGGTTTTAAGAAAATCGATGGCCTCAAGATGATGATTTCCGCCATAAATGTTTTTGTCGAAAACTTTACGGTCGTAATCCAAATAAATCATTGAAGCAACAGCATCAACTCTTAGCCCATCCAAATGATATTTTTCTAAAAAGAACAAAGCACTGGAAATAAGAAAGGATTTAACTTCCGGTTTTTGATAATTAAAAATACGCGTTCCCCAATTTTCATGCTCTTTTCGTAAGGGATTAGGTTCTTCATAAACATCCTGGCCATCAAATTCAAACAGTCCAAAATCATCTTTAGGAAAGTGAGCAGGAACCCAATCTAAAATGACTCCAATCCCATTTTTGTGAGCATAATTAACAAAATACATAAAATCACTCGGTAAACCATAGCGTGAAGTGACACTGAAATAACCGGTTACTTGGTATCCCCATGAACCGCCAAAAGGATATTCCATAATTGGCATCACTTCAATATGGGTATAGCCCATTTTTTTCACATAGGGAATTAATTCACGAGCAAGTTTTCGATAATTAAATGGTTCATTATCAGGGTATTTTCGCCAAGAACCTAAATTAACCTCATAAATATTGATTGGACCAGCATAAATTTTTTGGTGGCTTTTGGACTTTTGCCATTTTTCATCGGAAAAGGAAAAAGAATTAAGTTGATAAACCTTGGAACAAGTACTTCCATTCGTCTCATGATGAAAACCATAGGGGTCTTGTTTATAAATTTCTTTATTCTTATTTTTAATCCAATATTTATAATTAGTAAAATCCGTAATCCCAGTTATTTCTCCTTCCCAAATTCCTTCTTTAGTTAAGCGTTTAAGGATATTTTTACTGTGATCCCAATGATTGAAATCGCCAACAACGCTAACAGCATCAGCATGAGGCGCATAAACCCGAAAGACATATTTATTCTCTTCAAGCAAATGACAGCCTAAGAATTCGTAGGCGTTTGTGACATAAGTATTATGGAAATCATATAAAAACTTTTCGTTCATTTAGTTCTCCTTCTTAAGTCCATTATACTATTTAAACCGTTTCAATTCAACAAAAACCAACAAGACATTTTCGAATAAATAAAAGACATGATATTCTCATGCCTTGTAGTATATTTTTGTTATTCATTAACAAAGGTCTTTAAAATCTCACCAATATAAAAACGATGAAAATCATCTCGAGGATAGTAGCGTTCTTTAATTGATGCCGCTATTTGATGCTCATCAAGATTTTGATGATAAATCTTTTTACATAAAAAGGTCACTTTGGCTTCTTCAAAAGTCACGCTTTCACCACAAAGAAGTGGTTTGAAACCAACTTTCCCGACTTTATCTTCATTTCTTCCACTATGCGTACCCAAATAAGTTAGCTGCGCTATAAAGCGAGCATCATAAAAGGAAAGGGTAAAATAGTCATTTTTTTCCATAAATTCGTAGGTAAAGCGGGACGGCCGAACATAGCAAGTAATCACATTTTTACCCCAAATCACACCAAAAGTCGCCCAACCGACGGTCATGGTGTTAAAATCGTTTTCCACTCCCGCCGTTAATAAGGCATAATCTTGACCAAGGTTTTTAAATAAATTTTCTGTAAATTGAAAATCTTTGCTTTCTTTCATATCAATAAAAACAACTTTCGCCAATAAATTCTCGCAACAAAGAGTTACAAGGAACAAAACGATCATCAATATCTTTAAAGTATTTGAGGAATTTAATTAAACGGTTAGCAGGAATAAAGTATTCATCATCACGATCAATTTTTTCCAAGGTCGGAAGGGCATATTTTTTCATAACCCCTAACTCATAAGTCAACTCTGTATTAAAGATAAAATCAGCTTGCTCTTGGAAGGGGTATATCCATTTAAATTCACCTCTTCGAACCGAAGCCCACATGGAAAAAGTAACGGAAGGATGAGTATTACGATATTTTGCATCGCGAACAATTCTTCTTAACATGCGAATCTCCGTCGGACTAATCGGATTATGATTATCAATATTTATTTGTGAAGTAGGACTGATGTAAATTTTAAACTTTTGATTTTTGGGAATTAAACTAGTCAACTGATCATTGAGAGCATGGATTCCTTCAATGATAATCGGCGTGTTTTTCGCTAATTTAACCCGATGCCAGCCAACTCGTTTCCCTTGTTCAAAATTGAAAACGGGAGTATCTACTTCCTCTCCTTGGATTAATGACAATAAATTTTGATTAAACAAGTCAATATCCAAGGCTCCGATGTGTTCAAAATCAGGCTCTCCATATTCATCCAAGGGAGCATCTTCACGATTTAAATAATAATCATCAATGGAAATTTTTACTGTTTTAATGCCTCTCGTCATCAACTCAATGCGCAAGCGATGGGAAAAGGTGGTTTTCCCGGATGATGAAGGTCCGGCAATGGCAATCAGGCGGATGTTCCCGATGTCATTTTTGATTTTCATTCCTAATTCCGATAATAAATTATTATGTTTGGTTTCACACATATTGACGAGGTCCACCACTTGCCCCGCTTCCACAAAACGATTCAGTTTTGCAATCGTATCGGCTTGACATAATTGCGACCAATCCTTGGCTTCTTGAAGCATTTTTCCAAAACTTGATGAATCCACAAATTCGGGGATTTGACCATTGATTTCCGCCCGCGGGAGTTGGACAATAAAATCAGGATAATACAATTTCAATTGAAAATGTTTAAGGTATCCCGTTGAGGGAACCATATAACCGAACATATAGTTTAAGTAGTTTTCGCACACATAAACATTGACAGTGTCTTCGGGACGATATTTGAGAACTTCAATTTTATCAAAATAGCCCTTTTGTTGATAAATAGCTAGGGCTTCCTCTTTTTTAATTTTCTTACGAATAATTGGATAATTAGCTTCTACAAGCTTATGCATTTCTGTTTCTAATCTAGTTAAAAAACTGACATCCACCTTATTGTCAATATTAGAAACATCACAAATCAAAGAACGTGATACCCCTTGGCTAAAATTAACTTTTACATCGGGGTATAATCTTTCTAAAGCCATAATCATCAAGTAGCGAATACTAGTTTCATATACTTTCGCAGCATCAAAACTATTTAAATCCAAAAATTCAATTTCCGCATTATAATTAACATAATAAGCTAATTCACGCAAACGGTTGTTGACTTTCGCAACATAAGCAGTAATGCCCAATTGCTTGGCTAGTTTTTCAAGGGTGATTTTTTCTTCAAAATGAAGTTTTTTTTGATTAATTTTAATTGTAAACACGGGTAAGTTCCTCTCTATTTTGTTCATCAATGACATTTTTCTCTAACATTAAGGGAAGAATAATGGATAAAATGATCATAATAATGGGGTTATAAAAGGTGGTATCGAACAAGCCATGAACCGTAATTCCTAGAATAATGATAAAGATATAATTATTGTAGGAACATTTCCATAAAGATTGGCGAAAGACTTGGTAAAGATAATAACTAAAAGCTATCATACCGAAAACACCGATGGTTGCAAGAGTTTGGATGATAAAGTTATGATAATAGACGGAGGTTGAGACTAAAGATAAGTAATATTCGGAAGTATATATACCACCGCCAAAGAGCGGATATCTTAAAAAAACATTAAAACCAATTCGATAAAGCAATTCGCGACCAGCCAAAGATAAGCCCCGGCTATTTAAAATCGCAAAAAAATTCTTCACAAGACCAGTAGGAATAGCGATGATTAATAAAGCGATTAAGACAAAACTAATGAGAAAAAGGCTTTTTTGCGTGAAAGCAACTTTATTTTTAATGTCAGTAAAAAAAACAATAAAAAATGGCAAGCCACTAACCAACATAGCAACATAAGCCCCCCGAGAAATTAGCAAAATGAATGCGAAAATTTCGATTAAAAGCATAATAATTAAGTAAAAATGTTTTTGCGTTTTGCTATACCAAAAACCCGTCAAAGGGATAATCACTAAGTATATCATCGCAATATAGTTGGTATTAGCCCATCCTAAATCAACAACACTCCAGTTAAAGAAACTGATAAAACTATTATCCGTTACCACTTCGAAATTAAAAAAAATTGTTTCCAATAAAATCAAAATTCCAAAATAAGTAAAGCTTTTAGCAAGATATAACCACAATTCAGATTGAGAATAATCTTGTTTTTTATTAAAAAAATAAATAAAAATATAGATATAGACCAGCATCGTAGAAACCCCCAAGATGGACATCCATAAACGGGGAGTATTGATGATTGAAAAAAACATCGCAATTAACAAGAAAATCATCCCGATTAGAATCTGATTGTTTAAGCGAAGAGGTTTTTTTACTAAATCGAAGAGAGTAATCGGGAGAACAAACACAGCGCCAATAATTGCCGGCCATAAATAATCACTTGGTTGTGGTAATCTTATCGAAGCTAGAATAAACAAAAGAATCGGAACAAGGCGAAAGCGATTAATATCTAATATAATTATTAAATAAAGAAAAATAACACCAATAACAATGGCTAAGTAAGTTAATTGGAATTTCCAGTTAATTAAACAAATTACTAAATAAAAGAGAATAAATAAATCATGATTGATAAATGAGCGCAAAAATCGCCCAAAAGTAGTTATCCACTTTTTGTTCATAAAATGTTGAAAACTATCGGCAAGTTTTTTCATTTAATTAATTACCTTTTTCAAGTTTTAACAGTTTTATTATAGCATAATCATCGAATAATATCAATTTATCCACCAATAAAAAAGAAACTCTTTGCCTTTATAAACTTATAAAATTATGTACCATATTTTCATAACAAATGGCAAAACCTCAATTTGGCTATTTATAGTTTTTAATATTTATTTGTTCCCTTTAGACTTAGAAAATCCCTTTTAAAAAGAATGATTAACTATTCATCTAGGACATAGATTTATAAAATCCATAAAGAAGAAAAAAGGCTAATTTTGTTGCAAAACAACCGAAAACAACTATTAACAACAAATTTAAGATTTTTCATAATCTATTTAAAGGTTTTTTTGGTATTGGGAAACTCTATCGATAACAAAAAAGAGACTATCATCATATTACCTCAACTTTTAAAAAACACCACTTTCGTGATGTTATTTTATCAGTTTTTGTTTAGCGGTATCACATAATGCAGTAAATGACACGGCATCATTAATCGCTAATTCGGAAAGCATTTTGCGGTTGATTTCAATATTGGCGCCTTTTAAACCAAACATCAATTTGCTATAAGAAAGACCATTTAAACGAGCAGCAGCATTAATTCTTGTAATCCACAGTTTTCTAAAATTGCTTTTACGGTCACGTCGATCTTGATATGCATAAGATAATGATTTCATTACTTGTGCATTCGCAGTACGGAACAGGGTATGTTTTGAGCCAAAATAACCTTTGGCTAATTTTAAAACTTTTTTACGTCTTCTTCGGGAAACTACTCCACCTTTTGTTCGTGGCATAAATATTACCTCCTTTTATTTAATATTGGCGATTTGTTGACGAATACGGCCTAAATCGGCTTTGGAAACAGATGATTCTTTACGTAAATGGCGAATACGCTTTTGGGTTTTTCCTGGAGCTAAATGACTTGTTCCCGGTTTTGAATACATAACTAAACCTGTTCCAGAAATTTTAAAACGTTTTTTTGTCCCACTATGGGTTTTCATTTTTGGCATAATATTTTTTACTCCTTTTTTACTTTTTCTTTGGAACAAGAATCAAAGAAATACTCTTGCCCTCAAGTGATGGTTTGGATTCGACGGTCGCAATGTCTTGCGTCATCTCCACAAATTTGTCAAGATTCTTTTGGGAATCAATATCTGAAGACAACATGCGAACACGACGGTTGAAACGAAGCGTCACTTTTAATTTATCTCCGTCTTGCAAGAATTTTCTTCCCGTTCTTAATTTTGTTTCAAAGTCATTAACACTAATCACAGGGGTCAGCCAAATTTCCTTAACCGTGACCATCTTTTGATTTTTCTTTGATTCTCGAGCTCTTTTTTGTTGTTCATAACGAAACTTGCTGTAATCCAAAAAGCGACATACAGGGGGGTTGGCATTGGGAGCAACACAAACAAGATCGAGTTCAACGCTTTTGGCCAGTTTGCGGGCTTCTTCAATCCGCTTTACACCAACTTGTTCGCCTTTTTCATTAATGACTAAAACTTCAGGTGCCATAATATTCTCATTTACTAAGGCATCCATTTTGCGATCAAGATTTTTACTAATAATTCAACACCTCCTAATAGATTAGTAATTTAATAGCAAAAGAAAAGTGAGCGCCAAAACACCCACTTAGATCACAAAATATAAATCTAGTGACATAAACCTACCGACAAAATCAATCAGGTGAGAAGTGGGTACTTCTTCTTTCCACTATTAACAATTACCGATTTATTATACTCTAAAAGCTTATTTTTGTCAACTATTTTCTTAGTGTAGTAAGCCTTGGGCATCTTCCAATCAAGTTAGAGATCCTTTTTTAAATAGATGATTAGATTAAGCAATAACAACAAACTCGTCATTACTAAACCATGTTCAATTCCATATACTAAATATTTACCTTGATTATCAAAACTAATAAAGAAAAAATTAACTAAAACCGAAGTTATTTGTAGTTCTGATAAGATAGTGATGAGATTAACGATGGCAATGGGAATAATGATGGTATAGATGTTATTCGTTAACTGAATAAAAATAAGACCAATTAAGGAATAATACCAAAAAAACAAGCATAAATTGACAAATCTCCAAAAAAGATTATTGTCATATATGAAATTATGTGACCGAAAAAAGCCTACAATAACGAATAAAACAAAAACTATCCAAATAAAACCAGCAATTAACAAACCAATTGATAATATCTTTGAACCGAAATAATAAGTACGGGAAATATTAGCTGTCAATAAAAGATGGGAATAATGGTCATTTTTAAGTAAAAAACTATTGCCAACCATGAACACAAAGACAAAAATTCCCAGCAATTTGATGACAAAAAAGCTGTGATAATAATAATAATCATTGGCTAAGGAAAGCGAATGGGAATTAGTTAAATACTCGCCAGCATAATAAAAGCCCAAACCAGACATAATTAAAACCACAATTAATGTAATAATCGTGACCTTATTCAACAAGTAACTTAAATGACAGCTAATTATGTTTTTCATCTAATTTTCCATGATGAATAGTTAAAAAATGATCAACTATTTCTTGATAATAATGAGGATAATGAGTTGAAATAATGATGGTTTTTAAATAGGACTTTTCCTTTTTTATCTCTCTAAAAAAAAGTTTTTGCGCCGTTTCATCCAGTCCGTTTAAAGGTTCATCAAAAATAAGAAGATGAGGATTACTAAAAAAGGCTTGAATGAGTAATAGTTTTTGTAACATCCCCTTGGATAATGTCTTTACAAAATTGTTTTTTTGCATCAATAAACCCCATTTTTCTAAATAAAACTCGACCACATCAACAACCGACCCGGAATCAACTTTTTTAATTAAAGCCAATTTTTCCAAAAAAGGAAAAATACGAACAAATTCCGGGACATTGATTTTTTCCGGTACATAGCCAATTTGTTTGGTTTTAACTAAAATAAAGCCCTCATCAAGATGAATTAGTTGTAAAATGGCTTTTATTAAAGTGGTTTTTCCTGTCCCGTTTTCACCCGTTAACAAATAAACTTTTCCTGTTTGAAAAGAAAATGTTAAATGATCTAACACCAATTGCCGTCCATAATACTTCACAACATTATTTAAATCAATGATTGTCATAAGTGTAAACGATTAAATTATTTATTTCTCTTTCTGACAATTGATAATCATTAAAAAAAATAAAATTATCAATGTATTCCGTATATCGTATTTCATTTTTCCAGTAATCAATTTGAATACCAAATTGATTAATTTTATAGGAATTTTGATATTTTAGTGGGAAATAATAATTGACCTCTTCGTTTCCACCTATTAAGAAATTGAAATCCACCTCTTCAAAAGCGGAATAAACTTCGTATTGATAACCTAATATTGTTTTAACAGAATCAGTTGATGAAAAATCGAAAGTAAATTGTTCGAGTGAATCTTGAGCAGAAACAAAGAGATTGGTGACTAATGGTTTAATTCGTTCAATCCGGATTGGGGCAAGGGAATTATTTCGCAACTTCATTTCAAAACCGACAACACTTTTACCTTGATCAAGAAGGTTAACATTTCCTTTTAACTTAGTCATGGTCAAATCATTATTGAGCATTGACGGTATTTTAACAAAAGCAAGCGAACCAATAAAAATAAGCATTTCTTCAGTTTCCACACCCCTATTAAGATGCAAATATGCTTCATCGAGTTCTAACTGATAGGGTGAAGTGGTTTGAAAATCAATTTTGAATAAAAAATCATACAAGAAAAACAATTTATTATTAATGGTAATTTGACTTTGAGTCGGAATGGCAGACAATAATACCAATGGCAATTGATTTTCATTGCTTTTATCCGCTATATAGCAACAATTATCACGCGGATTAATATTAATTGGTAAGGTGTTGGAATCGAAATATATTCCCATGGAAAACTCTTCGTCGTCATTAGTGGCCGAAACAAGACTGAAAGCTTGAGGAATGACCGTCATTTGAAAAACTTTGTCTTGTTTAGAATAAAGAGAAATTAAGCCTATGATGATTAAAGTGCTTACGAAAAAGAGAATTAAATAATTTAGTTTTTTCATCGTGGCAACTCTTCTTCGTATAGTTCATAATATCTGGTAATGATATCAATATATTCCCAAGTCCCTTTTTTAAAAGTCATCCCGAGGATGGAAAGTTTACTGACGCCGTTGGTTACTAATGCTTCTCCCGTCACTCGAAAAGTCATTCGATGAAACGGATCAACAACAAAAGAAAAACTCGTATCTTCCACTCGTGTAACAGCCGTTTTTTTATCGCTTGTTACTGAAGCTGATGCTTTTAATCCCGCATCAATTTTTTTAATTTTCCCTTCAAAATCAGCGGATAAAGAACCCGTGGTTTTGATGCTACGTTCAGAATAATGCGTTTCTTTTAATTCATAGTCAATTTTTAATTTTTCCGTCGTCCGATTACTGCGCGAAAAAATAATTTCCCCGACATAATTTGCCTCTTCCTTGATATTAAAAAAATAATGTTTCCAACCAAATAGACGATTTCTACCTAATGTCTTATAACCAGCTTCAATTTGCGAAGAGGTCATATCAATCAATAATTCACCATCGTCGATAAATTCGACAACTGAAACATTTTCATGACCCGTAGGAGAATAGGCATATAAATCTAAGCCTAAAAAAATCCAAAGGAATAAAGTAAATATCAACAACTTTTTCATTTTATTACCTCCAAATATATATTATTAAGCGGAGAAAAAATTCCGTTAAAAAATGGCTACTTTTTATAAGTAGCCATAAAACTTTCAATATCAGCGGTTTCCTTAATAATCTCGGAACTTAAGTTCTCGCAGCCTTCATCGGTAATTAAGACATTGTCTTCAATTCTTACCCCAATTCCTTCTTCCTCAATGTATAATCCCGGTTCAACAGTAATAATCATCCCTTCTTTTATTCCCCAATCATATAAGGTCGGGTCATGGGTATCTAATCCTAAAGAATGACCAATGGAATGATAATAATATTTACTGATTTCTTGATCTTCTTTGATTAATCCCAACTCATAGGCATGTTGAGTAAGTAAATCTTTCGCAAACTTATTAAATTCAGCCCAAGAAAGTCCCGGTTTTAAATACGCAATACAGCGTTTATTGACATCAAGAACAGCATCATAAACAGCTTTTTGGCGAGCAGTAAATTTCCCGGAAACCGGGAACACTCGTGTAATGTCGCTAACATAAAATTCCGTTCGAGCTCCTAAATCAAACAATACCAAATTGTCATTTTTAAGTAAACTATTATTGTCTTCATAATGTAAAATGGTGGCATTTTTTCCGGAAGCGGCAATTGTTTTAAAGGCTAAATCGCGGTTGCCATCGCACTTAACCTGCCAATCAAAATAAGCTTCTAATTGATATTCATATAAACCCGCTTGTGCATGACTCATAAGGCTTTCAATACCTTTTTTAGTGGTTTTGAGGCTGGACTTTACAAGTGCAATTTCCTCTTCCGATTTAATCATACGTAATCCGACCATCATTTCATAAGCGTTAATGACAGTAACTTCCGGATATTTCGCCGTCATCGTTAAATTGGCAAATTCCAAAGCTTGGTTGGTATAGCCCGGTAAACTACTTCTTTCTAAGTTTAAATAAACATGCCTAACACAATCGGATTGATAACGGGAATTATTGAAGTAAGCAAAGAGATGGTTATCAAATAAATTGGCATAAACAACTTGATTAACTCCGGATATTAGGGCCGCTTCTTCTTTTGTATATTTCATTCCCACCCACTTTACTAAAATAGGATCGTTCTCCTCAATGTATAAAGTAGCTTTAAGATCATTTTGTTTTTTAAAAAGAGTCAAAACAATATTGGCTTGATTAAGGCCTGTTAAATAATAAAAATTTTTATCGACTTCAAAAGGAAAATCTTGATCAGCCGATTTTTGGATTTTTCGACCAGAAAAGAAAACAGCTAAGGAATTATCTTTCATTAATTTTCCCAAACGAATCCGATTATTGATAAAGAAATTTTGATTCATATTACCCTACTTTCTTGATTAAATCCAACACCGTTTGCTTAATCATCGCTAATTTTCTTTCCGCAGCAGCATGACTATTATCGTTAACCGAATAATACACTTTCATTTTCGGTTCGGTTCCACTAGGTCTTAGGACAAACCAACTTTCGTCATTAAGAATGTATTTTAAGACATTGGAAGACGGCAAAGTGATTTCTTCAACCTTTCCATCCTTCCATCGCTTCCCTAATAAGTAATCTTCTTTAATTATAACTTGCAATGTGCCAATTTTCGAAATGGTTTGTTGGCGAAAAGCAGTTAAGATTTTACCAATTTGTTCTTGTCCTTTGGCACCATCTAATTGGAAACTAGTTTGTTCATCAATAAAATAGCCAAATTGTTGATATATTTCTTCAAGGACGGCAAATAATGATTTGCCTTGTTGGTGATAAAAATTAGCTACTTCACTGCAAAGCAGTAAACCTTGCAAAGCATCTTTATCACGGACAAAATCCTCGACCACATAACCGTAGGATTCTTCATAGCCAAAGAAAAAAGTTTTATTCGTCTTTTCCAATAATAAGGCTTGTTCACCAATAAATTTAAATCCGGTTAAGGTCGTAATGACCTCTAAACCCTTACTTTTCGCAATTTTAGTACCTATTTCCGATGTCACGATTGTATTAAATACCACGCTTGGTTTTGTAATGGAGCGTTCATTGACTAAATAGTATAATAAAAGCGCACCGGTTTGATTACCAGTTAATAATCGATATTCATCTTGATCCCGCACAACCAAGCCAACTCGGTCAGCATCGGGATCAGTAGCTACGCAAATATCAGCATGAAATTGTTTAGCATATTTGATGGCATAACTAAATGCTTCAAGGTTTTCAGGATTGGGTGATTTTACAGTTGAAAATTGTCCATCAGGAACCATTTGTTCTTCAACTAAAATCGTTTGATATCCTAAATCACGAAGTAATCTTGAACCCAGTTTTGCGGAAGTCCCATGTAAAGGTGTAAAGACGATTTTAAAATCACTTGTTCGCAAATGAGGGTGAACACTAATACCTTTTACTTTGTTTAAATAAGCTTCACTAACATCATCATTAACCCAATTAATTAAGCCTTGCTCCTTTAATTCATCAAATGCTAAAGTCGGAATGGCAAATAAGTCAGGAGCCTTTTGAATTAAAGCAATTACTTCATCGGCCAAATTAGGAACTAACTGGCAACCATGTTCATCATAAACTTTGTAACCGTTATATTTAGGCGGATTGTGGCTGGCGGTAATCACGATTCCACCTTGCGTTTTTAGGTATCGAACAGCAAAGGACAAAAGCGGGGTTGGGGCTACTTCCTTAAAAAGGTAGCATTTAATCCCCATTGTCGCTAAGACTAAAGCGGATTCTTTTGCAAAAAGCAAGCTGTTTTGACGGGTATCATAGGCAATCACAACAGCCGGATGTTGATGATGCTTAAGAATAAATTGACCATAGCCAAAATTGACTTTTCTAAGGGTATAAACATTCATGCGATTGGTCCCCGGCCCCATAAGACCTCGAATTCCGCCTGTACCAAACGATAAATCAGTATAAAAAGCATCTGCCAATTCTTCTTTAGTTAATAATAATAATTCTTTTTTCAACTCATCTTCTTCGCTAAGAAAATTAAGCCATTTTTGATATTGTTCCATTTTTCCTCCTTAAGAAATTGCTTCACGGTCAAAGGTGACGACTAAATTTAATTTAGGATCTATTTTTTTAATTTCACTAAGCAAATATTCTTTGATTTCGGTAGTCGTTAGACTATATTTTAAAGGCACAACCAAATCGAAGATGACATTGGTATGCGTTGGTCCATTAACAATACGAAAATCATGGAATTGTAATTGCGGATCCAATTTTTCAATAATCCTAGTGACTTGCTCTTTTAATTGGGCAACATAAGGATTTTGGGTATCCAAAGGATCCATATGAATGACAAGGTTAACATCCATATCCCGCAAAAAATCTTGTTCAATATTGTCGATGATGTCATGACTGACAGAAATATCAACCATACTATCGACTTCCACATGAACAGTGATAAAAGTTTTAGCGGGACCATAATTATGGATAATTAAATCATGCATTCCTAAAACTCCGGGATAACTAAGGATTTTATCACTAACTTTCTTGACAAATTCCTTTGAAGGTGCTTCTCCGATTAATGGGGAAATCGTATCTTTTATCAGTTTAATGCCACTGTAGATAATGAATATGGAAATTAGCACACCGACATAACCATCAATATTTAATTTCCAAATTTTTAAAATTAATGCGGAAATCAAGACTCCAGTCGTTACTAAAACATCATTAAAACTATCCAAAGATGTCGCTTCTAAAGCTTTTGATTTGATTAATTTACCATTACTACGATAAAACCAACCCTGCCAAGCTTTTACAAAAATGGCGACCACCAAAATTCCAATGGAAATCCAAGTAATATTAACAGGTACAGGATTAATGATTTTTAAAATGGAATTGTAAAGTAGAATAAAACCAATTCCCAAAATAGTAAAAGAAATAATTAAACCAGTAATGTATTCAATCCTTTGATGACCAAAGGGATGGTCTTTATCTGCCGGTATGGAAGACAATTTAAAACCGATGAGCGTAACTAACGAAGATCCCGCATCGGCTAAATTATTAATTCCATCGGCTAAAATAGAGATACTTCCTAACACAATCCCCAATATCATTTTAAAAGCACTTAAAATAAAATTCGAAATGATGCCAACAATTCCCGCCATTTTCCCATAAGCAGCGCGAACTTTAGCTTTATGAACATTTTGATATTCTTTAATAAAAATCTTAGCAAGAAATTGTGACATGCTTCTACCTCTATTGATACTTATTTTACTCTATTTTCCAAGCTTAAACAAGTAAAATAACAAAATGATAGCAAACATCCTCATGTTTCCTACCATTTTGTTATTACTCAATATAAATATTGACGGAATCACCGGCAGCAGATTCAACATCAACGATATTCCCATCCATATCATTTTCGATATATTGCATAATCAATTCATAGTCAATGGCATCTTTAACAAATTCATTATCCATACCATTAATTTTCATTTTACCCAAAAAATTCTCACCATTTCCTGATTTCAAAGTAGCTTTAACTAAAGCAAGCGGCAGTTTAAGGTTGACTCTGTCCCCCTCTGACGATAGTGCTTTTACATAAAGAAATTTGGAAGAGCTTTTTTTAAGAACTTGAACTTCTTTGACTTCTTTACCATTAATTTCCACTTTCGTTTTATCCAAGGTCGATAACAATTCATTAGCTTCCGCTGCGGATATAAGCCCTTCGGCTAACATTTCTAATATTTTCATTCTTTCTTCATTCATATTTTTTCTCCTTTTTTTACTTAGTTTTAACTATCTTTTCATCGTTCTTACTTCAAATTTTTCAGTTGTTGATTAGCTTCGTCAAAAGAAATTTCCTTTTTCGCAAGTTTGTCGAGAATTTCTTGTCTTTGTAAAGCGGTCTTACTAGTTGCCTCGTCGCTAACATCAAAGCCCAAGTTTGATAAAACATCATTCAATAACTTTTTCACGGTTGGATATGATATGTTCATGTCTTTTTCAATAGCTTTGATATTACCTTGATTCTTTAAAAACAATAGAACAAAGGTTAATTGTTCTTTCGATAAACGGCATAATTTGTTTAAAGCAAACTCGCCATTAATTTCAACTCCGCAATTATGGCAATGCAAACGGGTAATTGTTAATTCTTCACCACAAATGGGGCATTTCGCAATAACTTCTTTTTTCATAACTCCTCCTAAAAAATGAATATTTGGACTTTCGCTTCTTCAGTTAGAACATCAATTTCAGTTCCGCTGCTATAATCTAGTAGGTTTTTGAAAGTTAGATAATCAATGTTAAGTCCTTTTTTATTAATCATCCGCATTAAGATTTTTTCACCCCAAGCAATAGGAAAAGCTAAAAAAAACAAAGTATTAATGAAGGCACTGAGCCAAGGGTGTTCACTCACACTCATATGAATTTTTATAAAACGCGCTCGTCGAAGTTTCTTTTGATAAAGTAGTTCGTAAGCAGCATAGGGAGTTAAGTTCCCTTGGGCAATTTTTTTAAGAATTCTTTTCTTCACCATTTCACCCCTTGATAATATCATATAATAACCAATTTATTTTGTCAAGCTAAAAATAAATATTTTTAATTTTGGAGTTGATTTTATTAATTTATACTTAAATTATTTTGCATAGAAAAAGGCCTTAATGAATCTAAGGCCTAAGTGTTATTTATTTTTTTCTAATAAATTGACGATATCGCCAACAGTGCGAATGTTTTGAGCAGCTTCATCACTAACTTGAACACTAAATTCATCTTCAATCGCCATAATTAATTCAACGGCATCAAGTGAATCAGCTCCTAAATCTTCCGTAATTTTAGATTCCAATTTAATATTTTCCTCTTTTAAATTTAATTCTTTCGCAATCAATTTTCTTACTTTTTCAAAAATCATAATAAACCTCCTCGATTTAGTTACTATTATATTTAAAAAAACGAAAAATGTCAACCAATATCAATGGAACTTATCATTAAGCTGAGCGGGAACAATGAATTTTATCGCTTTAGGAACGACTTCTAATGATAAAGTATCCGCCTTTCCCATTTCACCATCGATGGAAAAATTAAGTGGTTGTGAACACTTAATAACTACTTTCTTGCCTTGGCCATAGACGATGTTTTCCGCAACCTTCGGGGTTTCAAGGTGTCGTCCTGCTTTATAAGTACTAATCATCCTAATAAAGGCGAATCGGGAAATCTTCTTAACTAAAATGACATCAATAATGCCATCATCAATTTTCGCATGAGGCGCACAATAGAAACCACCACCATAACATATGGAATTAGCGACCGCACAAAGTAAAGCTTTTCCTTCATACAAAAAGAGATCATCAACCGTCAAAGTAAATTGATAACCCATTTTATTTAAAAAGGATACCAATACGCCCATAATATAGGAGCTTTTCCCCGACATTAGGGGCCAGCGTTTATATTTTTGCATTCTCACCACAACATCGGCATCAAAGCCGAGATTAAAGATGTTAATCGCATAACGATTATTAAAACGGATTAAATCGACAGCCATTGATTTGCCATTTATTTGTTGGGTAAAATCGAGAAAATCGGTAATTTCACCAAAGTATTTTACAAAATCATTCCCGGAACCCGATGGATAGCAAGCAATTTCCACATTATTGAAGCCAAAAGCACCGTTGACAACTTCATTTAAAGTGCCATCCCCACCACAGCTGAATATCCGAAGAGGAGCATCACCATGGTTAAGGCAATATTGATGAACAAAATCGCGACCATCATTAATTCCTTTTGTTAAGTAAATTTCGGTATTTTCTAAATTACCTAAAGCACGGATTTGTTCAATGATTGACCGACTGCGATCTTTTTTCCCAGCAGCGGGATTAATGACAAATAAGTATTTCATATTTTATTCCATCCCCATAAGCAAATTTTTAGCAAACTGAAAGAATTCGAAATTTAAAAATTCAGCAACCCTAATTGGTACATTGATAATTAATTGGTCAAAATAACCAAGCATCATTTTGACTGATAAAAGACAGTTTTCCAAACTAAGATATTTTGCGATTTCAAGATACTTACTTCGATAAGGTTCGGACAAATTTTGGTAAAACCCCTTTAACCCAATTCTAGCAAAATCAGGTTCAATAACGGTTCTTAAATAACAAGCTAAATCAGCAAACATGTGATTGGCCAAACGAAAGGCAAATAATAAATCTTGACGTTGATAGGCGGCATTAAATTCAACGGCAGCAAAGCAAAAAGAGTGGACAATATTGGCCGTTTCTTGACTGTTTAAACTTAAAGGCTTTTTTTGATAATCATCAAGGAGATGATGGGGGTCATAGATAATGGCAATATTGTCATAATAATTGATGTTGTCCATTTTAGTTACATAAAAATCAAAATGCAAACCATCTTCAAAAACGCAAACAATTTGCGGGGCCACAAAATAAGTTTCCGTAAAATATAAAATATGACCGTATTTGTTTAAATAATCTAATCGTTTTTTAAGAAATTGTTCATAGTTTTCATCAGCAACAACCACATAAAAATCAACATCGGAATATTGATCTTCAGTTTGGCGGGCCAGTGAGCCTTTTAAGAAGATTGCCATCGCCTTCCCATCGTTAATAATGGCTTGGGAAATGATTTCTACCGCTTTATATTGCTTCATGTTCAACCTCATTTTAGAAAATTATATCACTTTTTTTAAAAAAAACCAATAGCTTTTAACTATTGGTTTCATTATTGTTACTGGGTTGAATCATCGTTAATTCAATTCGGCTTTTAGCAACATCAACACTAACAACCCAAACTTTTACTATTTCGCCAACACTAACTTTATCAAGGGGATGTTTAATAAATTTTTTGCTCATTCTTGATAAATGGACCAAACCATCTTCTTTGACTCCGCAATCAACAAATGCTCCAAAATCAACAACATTTCGCACTGTTCCTTGCAATTCCATTCCGGGCTTTAAATCTTCAATATTTAAAACATCCCGACTTTGCCACCAACAAACAATAAACTCGTTGTAGAATTATACACTTAGATTTATTTCAAATATTACGAATATTAGCCTTATTGAGCCCAAAATAAGGCTTTTTTTGTTATTTTCAATAGGATTTTCAATAAAAAAATATTTAAAAATTTGCCTTGACATTTATAGTAATTTAGTGTATATTATATATAGATG
>MVZM01000016.1 GCA_002068415.1 Tenericutes bacterium ADurb.BinA124 | reverse complement strand
AGTATATATAATTTATGGTGAATTTCACCATTTTTTAATTTATTTATTTTTACCCAAAACAATTTGACACTATCACTGGAATAATAAACTATACAAAAACAAATATTTGTAGTATAATATATATAATTATTAGGAGGAATTATGATTACCACAAGTGATTTTAAAACCGGTATTACCATTGAATATGACGGAAACATTTATACTGTTCTGGAATTTCAACATGTGAAATCAGCCAACAGTATGGCGTTTGTTAGAACCAAATTAAAGAATATGCGCAGCGGGGCCATTATTGAGATTGCCATCAACCCCAAAGACAAAATTAAAAAAGCGATGATTGAAAAGAAAAAAATGCAGTATTTGTATGATGGCGGCCATTCTTTGGTTTTTATGGATATGGATACCTATGATCAACTGGAAATCCCCAGTGAAAACTTAACTTACGAAAAGAATTTTTTAGTTGAAGGCGCTTCGGTGCAAGTGGTGGATTTTGAAGGTGAAATCCTCGGTGTCATGTTACCGGAAAAACTGGTTTTAGAAGTTCGGGAGTGCCCGCCCGGAGTTAAGGGCAATACGGCCACCAATGCCACCAAAGAAGCGGTTTTGGAAACCGGGTTTCGCCTTCAGGTACCCTTGTTTATTGAAGAAGGTGAAAAAATTATTGTTAATACCGTCGAAGGAAAATATTATTCCCGAGCTTAAAAAAAAGAGGTTCTCTCTTTTTTTTCTTGTAATCTCTTTCTTTTTAAGGTATGATTTTACCGAGGTGATTTTATGTTGCTTTGTGTTGATATCGGCAACACCAACATTGTTTTAGGTGTTTTTCAAGACGACAATTTGTCGCACAGCTTTCGGCTTCAGTGTAATTTAATGCAAACGGCTGACGAATATGGGACACAAATTATTGAGATTTTACGCTTTTACCAAATTGATTATTTAAGTGTGAAAGCCGTGATTATTTCCAGTGTTGTTCCGGGATTGGACCGCACTTTTGAAAAAATGGCGGAGCTTTACTTTAAAACAAAACCCTTGTTTGTTGGGCCGGGAACCAAGAGTGGAATTAAAATTAAACTGGACAACCCCAAACAATTAGGAGCCGACATTTTGGTGGGGGCAGTTGCAGCTTATTATAAATATGGTGCTCCGGCCATCATCATTGATATGGGAACGGCGATTACTTTTGCATATGTTAATGCGGAAAAAGAATTGTTAGGGGGAATTATCGTTCCCGGCATCAAAACATCTTTCAGCAATCTTGTTTCTAAAACCTCAAAACTGGAAGAAGTGCGCATGGATGTCCCCTTACGAGTCATCGGTAGGGATACCGTTGCTTCCATTCAAAGCGGGATGATTTACGGAACCGCTTCAATGATTGATGGGATGATTAGAAAAATTAAACAAGATGTTAATGTCGATCGAGCCGTCGTGGTTATTACCGGTGGGGAAGCGCGTATGATAATGCCTTTCTTAGAAGAAAAAATTATTTACGATGATCATTTATTGTTGGACGGACTCCGCCTTATTTACCAAAAAAACCAATAAAATAGCCCTAGATTTTTTCTAGGGTTATTTTCATTCGATAATGAGGAATGCGGGCATCGTAGAATAAATCACCATAAGCGGTATAGCCGCATTTTTCATAAAAAGGGATGGCTTGAACTTGGGCGTCAAGAATAATTTCCGAAACCCCATAAGCCTGGCAATATTTATGCAGTTCCATCATTAAACTATAGCCGTATCCTAAGAAGCGATAAGTTTTTAAAATGCAAACACGTTGAATTTTGGCTTGGTGGCCCATGATTTTAAGGCGGGCCGCACCGATTGGATGATGATTATCATAGACCACAAACATGGTGTGGTTTTTTTCTTCCAGGTCAAACTCTTCTTCCATTGTTACTTTTTGTTCCTCAACAAACACGGTTTTTCGGACCCAAAAATGGTCGATGATTTGATTCTTTGTTTTACAAATTTTATATTTTACCATTTAAAGACTCCCGTAGCGATGAGGATTAAAACAATGGTAGCGACGGCTAAACAATAAAAGCCGAAATACTTGATATTTTTATGTTTGACCAATTTAAAAAAGACGGTAATGGCGATGTAAGTGCTAATAAGGCTGGCAAGAAAGCCGCCAAGGTAACCAAGCCAAAACACCGGTTCCGTGGCTGTCGTATCGGGTTTAATTAAATCGTAAACCCCAAGGAAAGCGGCTGCGATACTGGCGGGGATATACATCATAAAAGAAAAACGCAAGGCTTTTTCCAGTTGCAGCTTATTGCTAACACCGACGGCGGAAGTAATGCCGGAACGGCTAATCCCCGGCAACAAACCGACCACTTGTGCGCCCCCCATCAAGAGAGCATCTTTCCAAGTAATGGTCTCTCTTAGGGCGGTGGTTTGCTTTTTCGCAATCCACATCAATAGTGAACCGGTTATTAAAAGGGAAATCCCCACCACTAGGATATTAGTAAAGTATTGATCCCAATCCATTAACTTGATGATTAAACCGACTATACCCGCCGGAATGGTGGCTAGGATGATATAAACAAGATAGAGAAAGGCCGGCTTTTGGTCTTTGTTTTTTTTAAAAAGGAATTGCCAACAACCAACAATCAATTCTTTAAGCAAATGTCGGTAATAAATAATAATTGCTAATAGGGAAGCAAAGTTCACAGCAATTTGAAAATTATTCATCGCTGCCGGGGAAATAACATGCCCGAATATTTGGTCAAAGATTACCATATGGCCACTTGAAGAAACAGGTAGTGGTTCTGTTATTCCTTGCACGAAGCCGAGCATTAAATATTTAATAAATTCGATTACTTTTTCCACAGTATCACCCTAATTTGTTAGTTTACATTATACTCTAAATTGCCGAGAATGAAAACATATTTTATTAACAAAGTTGGGAAAAGGTGGTATAATTAAAAAAAGGAGATGGATTACATGTTTTTAGCAGTGAATAATCAGACCTTAGTACTGATTTTATTAGCGCTTTGTTTATTGCCAATTATTGGCCTAATGCTTTATGCCATTATTGTAGCAATTATGAAACGCAATCAATTATCAAAGCAACAGCAAGTGCAAATTGCTGAGGATACGAACACCTCACAAAGCCAATTATTTTTTCAATTATTTGGGGAAAAAACCAACATTGTTAGTGTATCCCAAGAAATGAGTCGTGTGAGCGTTCAAGTCAAAGATGTCAATCAAGTTTCTTTAGAGGAACTTAAAAACCAAGGGGCAACCGGAATTTTAGTGGCCGGGAATACCGTCAAATGTGGATTTGGTGACCGAGCGGTCTACATCTATAATATTTTAAAGGATTTTTCGAAAATCGATGAATAAAGATAAATTGGCCATTGAAGCTTTAAGAATATTATCCGTTGAACAAATTACGCGTGCCAATTCCGGACATCCCGGCATTGCTCTTGGAGCAGCCCCAATTCTGCATACGCTTTATAGCAAACATCTGAAGGTTTCACCGAAACATCATCAATGGATTAATCGTGACCGCTTTGTGATGGCCGCCGGCCACGGCTCTGCTTTGTTATATGCGCTTTTGTATTTAGCTGATTTTGGCTTAGACCTTGATGATTTAATGCAATTTCGCCAGTTTGGCAGTAAGACTCCCGGCCATCCGGAAGTTCATATTACTCCGGGTGTTGATGCTTCGTCCGGTCCTTTAGGGCAAGGGATTGCCATGGCTACCGGTATGGCCATTGGTGAAGAATATTTAAGGGCCCGTTTTAATCGCCCGGAATTACCGATTATCGATCACTATACCTTTGTTCTTTGCGGTGATGGTGATTTGCAAGAAGGTGTCACCCAAGAAGCGATGAGTTTGGCGGGGCATTTAGGATTAAGTAAATTAATCGTTCTTTTTGATTCCAATGATATTCAACTTGATGGGAAAGTTGCTAACACCAATACGGAAAAAGCTTCCGATAAATATCCCGCTATGGGATGGGATTATTTATTTGTTAGTAACGGTGAAGACCTTGATGAGCTTTCAGAGGCCTTGGGAATTGCGAAAAAGAACAGCAAACCGACCATCATTGAAATAAAGACCATTATCGGTTTTAACTCGTCGGTAGCAAATACTGCCAAAGCCCATGGTAGTCCTCTAAGTCAAGAGGAAGTGCAAAAAATGCGGGCTGAATTTGGTGGTGAAGCGTTTAGTGTTCCTACCGAAGTTTGGGGATATTATCAAAAGAATATCGTTGATTCAGGTAAGGCCCAATTTGAAAAATGGCAACAATTATGGTATCGCTATCAAGCCGAATATCCACACGAAGCCCAACAATTACAAAATCTAGACCATTGGGAGATTGATGAAAATTGGGATCGCTTATTTAATTTTGATGAACAATATAAAAAAGCTACCCGGGCCACCAGTGGCGAGATTCTTAATCACTTACAAACACTACACCCGGGCTTAATCGGTGGTTCGGCCGATCTTTCATCATCAACAAAAGTTAAAGGCATTGACGGTGATTTTTCCAAAACCAAGCGTTTGGGGCGCAATCTTAATTTTGGGGTCCGTGAACACGCCATGGGTGCCATTGCTAACGGTTTAGCTTTGCACGGTGGAATTAGGCCCTTTGTCGGTGGTTTTTTTGTGTTTTCCGATTATTTAAAACCGGCTATGCGACTTTCTTCATTGATGGATTTACCGGTTATTTATATCTTTACCCATGATTCGATTGCGGTCGGTGAAGATGGCCCAACTCATCAACCGATTGAGCAACTGAGCCAACTACGAAGTACGCCTCATCTTAATGTCATTCGTCCGGCCGATGCCAATGAAACCTTAGTGGCTTGGGATGTTATTATGAAAACGCAAAATAATCCGGTGGCATTAATTTTAACGAGACAGGATGTTCCGAATATTACGAACAAAAAATTAGCTAACCATCTTCGCCAAGGAGCTTATGTTATTTCTCCGGAACGAAAAAAACTCGATGGTGTTTTCTTAGCGAGTGGCTCCGAAGTTAAACTCGCTTTAGATGCGCAAACCGAATTATATAAAGATGGTTTGGATGTGCGGGTGGTCAGCATGCCGTCGTTTTATTTATTTGAAAAAGCGGAACAAGCCTACCAAGAACAAGTTATCCCTAAAGATGTTAAAACCAAAGTTGCCATTGAAATGAGTGATGCTGTCCATTATTACCGCTATTTAGGCGATAATGGGCTCCTAATTAATATTGAAACTTTTGGCCAAAGTGCGCCGGCGGGGAAGTTACTTTCCCATTATGGTTTTACCGTTGATAATGTGGTGCGCCTTTTTAAAGAATGCTGGCAAAAAAATCACAGCAAGTGAAATTCACTTGCTTTTTTTGTAGTGGAAAAGAGTTTAGCTATGGTATAATTAAGTAGCAGTGAAAAGGTGAGAAAATGAATTTAGTGGAGATTGCGAAAAGATACGAACAAGACTTTATTAAAGACACACAAGGATTATTACAAATTGACAGCACATTAATTGAACAACCAAAAAATAGCAAACACCCTTTTGGGGAAGGAATTTATCGAAGTTTGGAATACATGTTAAAGCTAGGCGCAAGTTTTGGCTTTAAAACGAAAGAAGTTGATCATATTGCCGGTCATATTGAGTTTGGTGAAGGTGAAGAAATTATTGGGGTTTTAGTTCATGTCGATGTGGTCCCGGCGGTGGGCGATTGGTTGTATCCGCCCTTTTCAGGAACGGTGGCTGATGGGAAAATTTATGCCCGTGGTGCGCTTGATGACAAAGGTCCGGCGGTCTGTGCGCTCTATGCTTTTAAATTATTGAAAGATCTCGGCTTTAAGCCCAACAAACGCCTGCGTTTAATCATCGGTACCGATGAAGAAACATCTTGGCGGGGGATTAAGCGTTATTTTGAAAAAGAAGAAATGCCCCTGTTTGGTTTTTCTCCGGATGCCAATTTCCCCTTGATTTATGGTGAAAAAGGAATTATGTCGCTTGATTTACTGGGTGCTGGTGACCCCAAGTTGTTTTTTAAAGCAGGAGTTCGCTATAATGTTGTTCCTGATTATGCTGAAGCTAAAATTGACCAAGATGTTTCCGAGGCCTTTCACGCTTTTCTTTTAGAACATCATTTAAAAGGTCAAGCTAAAGAAATATTATCGCTTTATGGGAAAAGTGCCCATGCGATGGAACCCGATGCCGGAATTAATGCTGCCATCAAATTAAGTCAGTTTCTCCAAAAGTATTCAAGTAATCAGGCTTTAAATTTTATTGCCGGTCAACTAAAAGATTCCCGCTTTAAAACCATGGGCTTGGATTTCCAAGATCCGGAAATGAAGGACTTAACCGTCAATGTGGCGATTGTAGAAATTAATAAAGAGGAAACGAAAATCGGGTTGAATTTACGCTATCCGATTAATTGGCACAAAGAAGCGTTTTTACAAATTTTTAGTCAAAAAGCGGCGGCTTTCGGTTTGAAAGTGCTTGTGAAACAAGATCAAATCCCCCATTATGTTGATAAAAATGATCCCCTAATTAAAACCCTCTATCAAGCCTATGTTCGTAATACTGGCGATGCCAAAACCCCGATGATGACCATTGGTGGAGGAACCTATGCCCGGGCTTTAAAGAAGGGGGTGGCTTTTGGGCCGGAATTTCCTCATCGGGAAAATGTTGTCCATCAACCGAATGAATATTTAATAATTGAAGATGCCATTAAGGCGATGGCCATTTATGCGGATGCCTTAAGGGAATTAAGCAAATAAATGCGCCTCCGAAAGATTAAACAAGCTGATGTGAAATTAACTGCCTTTTTTGATATCGTCATTTTAGGTGGTGAGCAAAACCGGGGACATTGGCAGGATGTTTTTGCCAACAACCATCCCATTTATTTAGAAATTGGCATGGGAAAAGGACAATTCATTAGTGAACATGCCCGTCGTCATCCCGACATTAACTACATCGGTTTAGAAAAATATGACAGCATTGTTTTAAAAGCCGCTCAACGTTTAGAGAAAGAGTTTTTACCTAATTTACGCTTGCTGCGGGCAGATGCGAAAAATTTGGAACTAATTTTTCAGCCTGGTGAGATTACTACCATCTTTCTTAATTTCAGTGATCCTTGGCCGAAAGAACGCCATGCGAAGCGACGCTTAACTTTTGATAATTTTTTAAGAACTTACGAACAAATTTTAAGTCGTCCGGGCATCATTGAGTTGAAAACCGATAACCGTCATTTATTTGAATATAGTTTATTGAAGTTTAATGAGCACGGATATCGTTTACTAGCTATTAATCTTCATTTACATGAACAAGCTAATCCGGATGTGATTACAACGGAATATGAAGACAAATTTATTAATGAGAATAAAATTATATATTATATGAAGGTGGAATTATGAACAATCTCAATTTAGAAATTTTTGAACAATTAGTCAATTTACATGCTGTTGCCGGTCATGAAAAATCCGTGCGCCAATTTATGAAACAAGAATTAAGCAAATACAGCGATGAAATCATTCAAGATAAACTGGGAAGTATCTTTGGGGTGAAGAAAGGCCTCGATAAACCAATTATCATGATTGCCGGCCATATGGATGAAGTCGGAGCCATGGTTACCGCCATTACCGACCGCGGTTTTATCAAAATGATTCCCATTGGGGGCCTCAATCCCGAGGTTATGTTGTCACAAAATGTCTTAGTCAATGTGGGAAAAGAGCGCTTTGTTCCCGGGGTGGTGGGTGCTGTTCCGCCCCATATCACTAAAGGAGAAGAACATAAATCCCTATCCTTTGATGATTTGTTATTGGATGTGGGGGCGGATTCCAAGGATCATGCCCAAGAATTAGGTCTTGAAATCGGCCAACAAATTACTTTTATGAATCAGTACTATTTTTCGGCTGACGGTAAAAAAATCGTCTCCAAAGCTTGGGATAATCGTTTTGGTTGCGGGATGGCCTTGGAAGTTTTACGGGAATTACAAACGATGGATCACCCGAATACCGTTATAGCCGGGGGCACCGTCCAAGAAGAAGTCGGTTTAAGGGGGGCGACCACCGCCAGCCAAATGGTGGAACCGGATTTATTCATTGCCATTGATGTTTCACCCATCGGTGATTTCTTAAGCAAAGACCATCCGCGTGCTTTTGGTACTTTAGGAAAAGGTTTCTTGGTTCGTTTTTATGATCCCCGTTGTATTATGAATCCGGCCCTTAAAGCTTATTTTGAACAGCTTGCGCACCAAAACAAAATTCCTTATCAACAATTCCTCGCCTTTGGTGGCACCGATGCGGCGGCAGCACAGTATGCCGGGAGTGGTACATTATCCACAACTGTTGGGCTTCCGGGCCGCTATATCCATTCCAATGCCACCATGGTTCATGTTGATGATATGTTAGCGGTTAAAAAAATGGTTTTAGCTGTCGTTAAAGATTTCGATTCTAAAAGGCTTATGGCTTTACATAATGCGTAAATGTTATGTAGGCTCACAAAATCGAGTCAAACTTTTAGCTGTTAAAAGAGTTTTAAAAAATTATGAAGTTATCGGGTTTGAGGTTAATAGCCAGGTTTCCAAACAACCGAAATCCGATTTGGAAACCATTCAAGGGGCTGTTAATCGAGCTTTATGTTTACCGAAAGATGGCTTAAGAATCGGTTTGGAAGCCGGAGTCCAGCTTCATGAAGAGCGTTTGTTTTTAGTTAATTGGGGCGTTTTAATTGATGAATATGAGCATCAATACATGGCCGGGGGTACAAGAATCCCTCTGCCGGATTTTATGAAAGAAGCATTGTTGGAACAAGGAAGGGAACTTGCGGAAGTCATGGATGAATACACTCATTCAAGTAATATCCGCCAAAAGCAAGGGGCAATTGGTGTCTTCACCAATAATTTGGTAAAACGGGAAGATATTTTTATACATATTGTGAAATTACTTTATGGACAATATAAGCGAGGTGAGAATGAATGAAAGGTCTGATAATTTTAGCTGATGGCTTTGAGGATGTCGAAGCCATCGCTACGATTGATGTTTTGCGTCGGAGTAAAATCAATGTTGATGTGGTCACGATTAATAAGAATTTATTTGTGGAATCAGCGCATAACATTGTTGTTAAAGCGGAAAAAGAATGGAAAAAAGTTACGGAGAAAGATTATGATTTTTTAGTTATTCCCGGTGGAAGAGCGGTTTATTCCGTATGGGATCAATTTGCTCCCTTAACAAACTTGATTAATCAATTTGTGTCATCCCAAAAATTAGTGGCGGCCATTTGTGCGGGTCCGGCTTTAGTTGGTAAACTGGGACATTACCATAATCATTCCTATACTTGTTTTCCCGGCAGTGAAAAAACCATTGTTGGCGGGCAATATTTGCCGAAGGAAAGCGTTGTTCGGGATGGAAATTTTATTACTGCGAAAGCGATGGCTTTTACTTTTGAATTTAGTTTAGCCATTATCGAGTTCCTTCAAGGTAAGGAGCAAAAAGAACAAGTACGGCGGAATATTCGTGGTGAACTGTGAGAAACAATCTCACAGTTTTTTTAAATGATTTATAAAAATAAAATGTTCTTGTTTATTAGCAGGTGTTATGGTAAAATTAGACTATATTATTTACCAAAAGTAGAGAAAAGTGGTGACAAAAATGAACGAAAAGCCAATTGAAACGCCCAAAATTTCTAAACCGCGGAAACCTCGAACAACAGCTGCGAAAACGGTGCCAATTGAAGAAATCGATGTGCAGAAATTAAATTCCATTCCGGAAAAAACACCTACTTTATCACCGATTGAAGAATTAACACAAAAGAAAATTGTTAATCTACCGGAAGAACCGCCCAAACCGACGGAAGAAGAATTGTTTGAAGCGGCGATTAGTAAAAAGAAAAGCAGAAAAAAAGACAAAAAAGTTGAAGAAAAAGCCATTATCCGCTATCTTGATACTCCTATTTTAGAAGGTTTAAGCGACGAAATTGTTGCTCAAAGAAAAGCGGATGGATTGATTAATGTCGCAAAGAAAACCCAAGGAAAGTCCATTTTCGGGATTATTGTTTCCAATCTTTTCACATACTTCAACATTGTGTATATGATTATTACGGTTTTGTTTGTTGTTTTAAATAGTACGGATAATTTATTATTCTTAGCGACGATTATTCCTAATTTAATCATTGGGATTGCGCAAGAAATTAAAGCCAAATTAACAGTTGATAAATTGTCGCTTTTGAGTGCGCCCACCACGACGGTGGTTAGGAACGGTGAGAAGTTGGAAATCCCAATTTCGGAAATTGTCTTGGATGATATCGTCTTCTATACACCGGGCAAGCAAATAAGCTCCGACAGTATTGTTGTGGATGGAACTTTGGAAGTCAATGAATCCTTATTAACCGGTGAATCGGAAGCCGTGATTAAAAATGTCGGCAGTCCGCTTTTGTCGGGTAGTTTTGTGGTCAGCGGGGTTGCGGTGGCACGTGTCGACAAAGTCGGGAAAGATAATTACATTGAAAAATTATCTGCGGATGCGCGTTTGTATCGCAAACCGAAATCGGAACTTTTAACAACCCTAAACTGGATTATTCGGATTGTTTCTTTTATTATTTTACCCTTAGCCGTTCTTACTTATATGACCACATCAAAAGATGCTATTAAGGACTTTTTGTATTTAGGAACTTGGGCGGAAAAAATGTTTGGGCGTCAACCCGGATATTTCTTAAACCGTGATGGTGTTATTAAAGCCGGAAGTTCGATTCTAGCGATGATTCCGGCGGGTTTGTTCTTATTAACCAGTATGGCCTTAGCGGTCGGGGTTATTCGTTTAGGAAAAAGCAAAACCTTAGTTCAGGAATTATACTGCATTGAAATGCTGGCCCGCATTAATGTTCTTTGCTTGGACAAAACAGGGACCATTACCGATGGCACAATGCGCGTTTGTGATTGCGTGGAAGTTAAAAACTACACCGATTACACGATTCGGGAAATTGTCGGTTCAATGATGAATGCCTTTACCGATGTCAATCCGACTTCGGAAGCCTTAATTCGTTTTTTTGATAAAAATAAAGTTTTGGCACCGACAGCCATTATTCCTTTTTCTTCAAAACGGAAATTCAGTGCGGTAACTTTTGGCCGCCAAGGAACGTTTTTTCTGGGTGCTCCGGAATTCATCTTGTTTGACAATTATGATAAAGTTCAAAGCAAAGTGGAACGCTTTGCTCAGCAAGGATGTCGGGTTTTAGCGCTGGGACATACGACTTTAAAAGTTAAAGAAAATGATATTCCTAAAACCATTAAACCCTTAGCCCTCATTGTCATTCAAGACCATATTCGTGATGATGCCGCTGATACAATTGCTTACTTCAAACATAACGGTGTGGATGTTAAAGTTATTTCCGGTGATAATCCGATTACGGTTTCCGAAATCGCTTTACGGGCCGGTGTCGAAAATGCGGAACGCTTTATTAGTTTAGCGGGATTGACCGATGATCAGGTTCGGGAATCGGTTTTTGAATATACGGTATTTGGTCGGGTCAGCCCCGTTCAAAAACGCATTATTATTCAAACCTTGAAAAAACATAAAAAAGTCGTGGCGATGACCGGTGACGGTGTCAACGACATTTTAGCACTCAAAGAGGCCGATTGCAGTATTGCGATGGCTTCCGGAAGTGAAGCGACTAGATATGTCTCTCATTTAGTTTTAATGGATTCCAATTTTTCATCGATGCCGAAAGTTGTTGATGAAGGGCGTCGCGTCATCAATAATATTCAAAAAACATCAACATTGTTTTTAACGAAAACGATTTTTTCCGTTTTGCTAGCAATTTTGTACATTGTTTTCGCAATGCAAACCGGACCTTACCGGATCACTTATCCGTTCACTGCCAAAAATTTATATATGATTGAATGGTTTGCTTTAGGGATTCCGTCCTTCATTTTAGCTTTGCAGCCAAACCATGATATTGTGAAAGGTAAGTTTTTAAGCAATGTGTTGAAATCAACCTTACCGGGAGCTTTAACGGTGGTCTTTTTCCATCTTTTGTTAATTTTATTACGACCGCTACCGGGCTTTGAAAGTTTATATAATAACCCGAAAGTTTACACCACGATTACCACTATTATTACGACGGCTGTCGTCATGATTGTTTTCTTCCAAGTGTCACGACCTTTCAATTGGTTCAGAAAGTTGTTGTATGTTATGATGCTAGCCGGATGCTTCGTTTTAGGGACGGGGATAGTCAAGGACTGGCCGGTTATTCCGGACTTGGAATTGACTTATTTAAAGAGCCCGAAGGAGTATGATACCGTCTTAACAACTGTTAATACGGGAGGTGGCGAAGAATGGCTTTTAAACAATGAGCCGACCGGTGTTAAAGCCTACGAATATCCGGTTAATAATTTAAATGATGTTGAAGACGGAGTTACTTATATGGCTCCGGTTATCACGATTAATAAAGAACAAGAATGGCTCTTTAACGGTAAGAAAACCGGCGTTAAAGCTGATGACTTTTTGAAGTTTGATTTAAGTGTTCAAAATGCTTATTGGTACTTAAATGAAGTGAAAACGATTAAGGCAACGCGCCAACCGATTCTCAATTTTGCAGCTCTCGATAATAAATATGAAGAACCGATTTTAACCGTTGATGATGGTTATTGGTGCTTAAACGATATCACTACCGAAATTAAAGCCGCCAATGAAGAAAAAATTGACTTTACGGTTAATGAATTTGGTTTCTTTGCTATGAACGGAAAAGAAACCAAAGTGGTCGCTTCCGCAAAAATGGAAATTATTAATGCCAATGAATATATTGTGCCGACCATTGTCGTTGTGACGAATAATCAGGTTCGGGTTTTTAAGATTAATAATGTGATAACAGCAATCCCCGCCAATGATGCTGACAACATCAGTTTAACGGTCAATGCGGAAGGGTACTGGGAAATCAACGGTACCAATACCAATTATTTAGCTTTAAAAAATTCCGAATTGCTGGTTGATGATGCTGCACATGTCAAACCGGACTTAAAAATCAGTATTGACGGCCATTGGATTATTAACGGTGAAGAAACGGATATTAATGTTGAAGGTCATATTTTGATTTTAGAAGTTGTTATGACCTTGCTATTGGTGGCCCTTGCTTATTCAATCATGTGGGGTTTTTCCGCCGTCTTGAAAAAAATTAGATTGGTTCCGGAATAAAACAATTTTAGTGAAAGTAATAATATGAAAACTTTAGGTAATATTATCTGGTTCTTATTTGGCGGTTTGATTATGGGGCTTTTGTTCTTTGTAGTAGGAGCTTTATGGTGCTTAACTATTATTGGTATTCCTTTTGGTTTGCAACTTTTTAAAATTGGTGTCCTTTGCCTTTGGCCCTTTGGCAGCCAAATTGAGATTAATTTCAGTGCACATCCCTTGGCCAATATTTTATGGATTATCTTTTTTGGGATTGAATTAAGCTTTGGTTGTTTAGTTCTTTGTGCCTTGTTTTGTATCACGATTGTGGGCATTCCCTTTGGTTTGCAATGGTTTAAATTAGCTCAATTGGCCTTGTTGCCTTTTGGGGCTGAGTTAAGATGAAAATTACAAAAAGCAATGTCATGCGGTTGTTGGATGGGAAGAAGATTAACTATCAAGTTTATTCCTATGCTCATTCCAAGGAAACCCTTGATGGACTAATGGAGGCTTCCCTTATTGGGAAGCCTCAAACAATGGTTTTTAAAACATTGCTTACGAAAGCAAATTTATGTCCTTATGATTCCGCTTGCTGGGACGCAGGATTTAAAGAAAGCTCCGGCGTTTGGTTTGTGAAAAGATTGGAAATACTTGGAGTTAAGGAGTTGTTATCTTTAACCGCTTATGTTCGGGGTGGTTGCGGTCCCATGGGGATGCCTTATCAATATCCTACTTACATTGATGAATAGGCCACCACTTTACAAAAAGCCTTGTCGCTTAAACTGGCTAAGTTAACGACAGCCCTCTAGAAAGTGATTATTTTGCTATGAATTGGTTTGAAAAAATCATTGATTTTTTAAGTTATCAATTGCCAAGTTCTCCCCTTCCCTACGGGAGATTTCATTTATTATTTTTAGGATTGACTTTTATAAGTTGTTTTTTGATTGCTTTGAAACTTCGACACAGCAATGATAAACAAGATCGATTTATCTTATTGACTTTAAGTGTTTTGATGTTGAGTTTTGAAGTTTATAAGCAATTGGTTTTTACAATCGAAAAAGATGTTTGGGATTATCAATGGTATGTTTTTCCGTTTCAGTTTTGTTCCGTACCGATGTATGTTGCTTTCATTACCGCTTTTTTGAAACCCGGAAAAATGAAAAACGCTTGTTATAATTTTTTAGGTACTTTTTGCTTGTTTGCCGGTTTGGCGGCAATGTTTTACCCCAAGGATGTTTTTATTCGCATTCTTGGTATTGACATCCAAACGATGGTTCACCATAGTTCGATGATTTTAATTGGCTTTTATTGTTTAATTTCCGGGCGGACGGTTTTACAACAAAAAAGCATTATCGGAAGTTCATTAATCTTCTTTGTGCTGTTTATCATGGCTCTTTTGATGAATCTATTGGGTAAGAATATCGGCGAAGTATTTAATATGTTTTTTATTAGTCCTTATTACGCATGTCACTTACCGGTGTTATCGCAAATTCAGAACCAATTTGGATATTATGTTTTCTTGCTTGCATATTTATTTGGTTTTATTTTACTTGCGTACCTGATTCTTTTGACAGCTATCGCTATTAAAAAGTGGCATAAGCAAACAAAGAAATTACCAAAATCCTTTAAGGCAAACTAAAAAAGCACCGATGTGCTTTTTTTATTAGTCATAAGATATGCCGATTTCAAAAGCGCGGTTCCAAGGAAAATAGGCACGGTAAACGGTTTTAAAAAAGGGGTCGGACAAAGCATGTAATTCTCGTTGTAATAATTGCTTGACTTCATGATGCGGTTTAAAGTCAAACAGGTTTAATAAGTTGGTTCGCAGATATTCATGAATTTTCCCTCTAACGACATCTTGGTAGAAACAATCATCAATAATTCGTTCTTGTAAGAAAAGATTAGTTAATGAAGGATCGGGCTTTGCTTGTAAACAATAAATAGCGGCTGTTGCTAGTAAACTACCCGTTGAATTGGAAGCGGTATTCCAAGCGCTATAAGCTTTAAGCTTAAGAAAATCAATTTGTTTCAATAATTCCCAACAACCACCGTTAGGAACATTAATATCCAAGAAAAAGACCGGAATGGTTTGTTTTAAAAGCATATTGATGTGATTGATAAAAGCCCTTGTTTTATCGTCATTAACCATTTTCAGTGCTTGTTCACGGTCGGCTATTTCCATTTTTGGTAAAGGATTATTTTGGTAAATCGCTAAAACAAAGGCCGCTTCCTTAAGGTCATCCGTTCTTTGCATCTGCAGTATTTTAGTCATTTTACTTAAGTTTTCTAAATAAGGGCGATCTTCAAATGCTTGGGGAAGGGCTAGTAAAGCTTCATCCGGATGAAGTAAATAATACTTTAATGGTTGTTCGTGGATATCGCTGATAATTTTAGCTAATAAAAAACAACTGCCTTCATCCGCGCCGTTATATAACCAGGCTTTGTTTTCTAAATGTTTATGTTGAATGATTTTGTTTAACACATCATGTTCCAATGTTTGCAGGCCCTTGGGCATCGAGTCTTCCTGAAGCAGCAACAAGAAATCGATGGCTTTTTGCTGTAATAAATCTAAGGCTAATTGATTGACCTCATGTTTTTTTAAACGGGCAACTTCGTAAGTATTAAGAACTTCAACGGGAATTTGCAAACTGATTTTTTGAAATTCATCATAATCTTCTTGTTTGTGGAAGCGCAAATATTGACCTTTATAGCGACTGTATTCGTTGATTAATTGCCAATATTGTTTGGTTTTCTCGTCGAATGTCGAAATGGAAGTCCGCAAGATGGTATCAAAAACATATATTTTTAGTTTTGGATTGCGTTTTTTGAGGGTTTTTAAATAATTTATTTTGTAGTTTAATTCATCGTGCGAAAAATTGGCTTTGCGACTTTGAATTAAGCCCCCGCTGATAATACTGTCAAGCGGACAAATTAAAAAATGCAAACAATCGAGTTTCTCATCTAAAAAACTTTGGATATGGGCGAAATCAAGTTTAGTATGCAATGTTCCTAAACATGATTTATCAAGAGTGATTAAATTGACATTGGCCAACTTTGATAAAGTAAGAGGCCAATCGTAATTACAAGGACGACTATCTAGGGGTATTAAGCCAATATTTGTTTTCATAAAAGCTCCTTTTTTTGCTTTTATTGTAACACAGCCAAAATAAAAAGAGAATGATAAAATAATCAATAATCAGTTGACTAGACATTTTGTTGGTGATATAATGATAGTTGTGATGAAAGCGTTATTTTATAACGATTATCGTCTACTATGACAGCCTATTAAGCTGAAAAGAAAAGGAGAAAAACATGCTAAAAAAACTGATCATTGCCTGTTTAATGTTGTTTTCGGTTTTCATGTTTGTCGGATGTAAAAAAGACGACGAAGTTGTTGAAAGCCTAAACAAAATTAAAATTTATGGCCCGTTCGACACATTTGACCCGGAAAAGGATTATGTTCATGGCTTAATCAAAGAAATTACCGGTGTAGATGTCGATTATGATTTTTTGCCACAGGATGGTGCCTCCGCAAACACTAAACTTTATTTAGACATTGCCGGACAAGCTGAATACCATCTATTAAAACTTGATCCTACTCAATTTGACCAATTACGTGCAGTTGGCGCTTTGTTGGACATTACGGAATTGCTAGATAAGCATGCTCCCAACATTACCGGATCGGTCAGTGAAGAAGTATGGAAAACGGCTACTTTTGATGGCAAAATTTATGGTGTTCCTCAAAAGAATCCATCAAACAACATCAACAGTGCCTTATTCTTAAGAAAAGACATCTTCACAAAGAATCAAGTTGCTCTTCCAACCACATTAACGGAGTTCAAAGAAGCTTTAGTGGCTTTGAAAACTAAACTTGGCTCAAGTTTTGTTCCATTCAGCGCTAGTTCGCATAATATTGAACCAATTAGAGGAGCATTTGGAATTGTTACGGATTGGGTTCCCCAAAGCGATGGTAAATTAAAATATTGGACCGAAACTCCTGCTTTCCAAGATTACGCTAATTATATGAAAGAATTGGTTAATTTGGGTGTTATGCAAGATGGTTACTTAACAACTCCTAATTATGGCGCCAACAGCCGGGCAGGATTGCAAAACGGAACTGTCGGTGTTACCCTCGACGCATGGTGGAGCGGGAATGGCATTATTAACGGTATCGCTGCTTCTGAAAAGCAAACAGAAGAATATGTAATTGCTCATGCTGGCGATTACTTACATTTTATCGATTCCTTATTAGGTGATGCCAACTATGGAACACCAGGAAAAGGTCAAGCCAAAATGGACTATTCCGTTACTTATTTCTATGCTATTCCTAAATATATGAATAAAACCGCAGTAGCTGTAATTAAATGGATGAATCAAAAAATGGATCCAGTTAACTTCAAACGTTTAACAATTGGTGAAGAAAATGTTCATCACAAAGTCGTTGATGGAAAATATTTCCCGATTTTAACACCGGATGCCAAAGGTGAAATTCCGTTTAATTCGTTCAACAAGGGTGATTATTTCTTAACAGGAATTCGTGAAGAAGACTATTCATTATACTGGCAATGCCGAGCTCGTAAAAATCCTCGTCAACAATTTGTTTGGGAAGGTATGAATACGGCGGCCCAAAAAGCCAGTGTTGGAATTTATGACCGTGTTGGTCTAGCTCCGGGTTTCTTAATTTATGGTGCTAACAAACAAAAATTGGCACAATTTACGACTGAATACTTAGTAAGTGTAATTACCGGTCAAGGAGACCAAATGACGCAAGCTCAATTCAATGCGAAATTGGCTGCGGAAGCTAAATTGACCGATTGTACTACAGAAGTTAATGCTTGGTATGCAACATTAAGTAAATAATCCGGAAACGGAGGAAATTCGATGATTAATAGAGCACTTTTTGTCATGGGGCGTTTATTTATTTTAAATGTCATATATATTCTTACCATCGCTGTGAGCGTAGGAATATTGCTTGCCCCGGCAACAAGTGCTCTTTTTTGTTGTACAAAGGATTTATTAAGAAAAGATGCGAATGAATTTACCTTTTTTAAAAAATATATTAGAATTATTAAAGAGAAGTTTCGTTTCAGTTTTATTTTCAGTTTAATTGCTGCGGTCATTCTTTATTTATGCATTGTTAACTTAGATAATGTAATGTTAATGAATTATCCTCTTTGGTTGGAAAAAACCATTGCTGTTTTTCAATATATTATGATTATTGAAACTTCACTAATGGCAATCATGGTCTTTTTTTTAAACGGCTTATTTGTTTTTCAAAAGTTTTCTGACTTATTGAAAATGTCTTTTTATATTTTGCATCGTCATGTTCTTACCACCATTATCATGACTTTGAGCGTTGTAATCTTAGTTTATGTCTTTGTGATTTATCTTAACGGTTTGTTTTTATTATTGTTTTTCAGTTTAATTTGTTTATGGATCAATTTGTTATATTGGCCGATTGTCAATAAATATATTGTCAAGAAGGAGGAGGAACTAGAGCATGAAAAAGAAACCTAACAAACTGTTAAAGCATTTTAAACAGTATGGTGCTTTATATTTTTTCTTAATTCCTGGTTTAATTTTGGTGGCCATCTTTAATTATGCTCCCATGGCCGGCATTGTGATTGCTTTTAAAAACTATGATATTTTTGCCGGACGCACGCCCGTTGAATCCATCATTAAAAGTGAATGGGTCGGCTTTGCTCATTTTAAAACCCTTTTTAGCAATAGTGACTTTACGAGAGCCTTTCGAAACACGCTCATTATCAGTACTTATAAAATTGTCTTTTTATTTCCGATTCCCATTATTCTAGCCATTATGATTACCGACATTAAGGCTTTATGGTATAAAAAAGTCATCCAAACAATCTTATATTTACCACACTTTTTGTCTTGGATTGTGGTTACGGCCCTTTTTCTTCAGATTTTAGGACCTTATGGGGTCATTAATAACTGGCTTAAAAACTTGAATATTATTGAGCAGTCAATCGCTTTTTTCGGCAACAATGATATATTCCGCGGTTTAGTGGTGATATCGGCGGGCTGGAAGGAAGTCGGTTGGAATGCAATTATATATATTGCCGCTATCACCGGCATTAATCCGCAACTGTATGAAGCCGCTAAAATTGACGGAGCCAGCAAAATGCAACAAGTGATTTACATCACCATTCCGTCAATTGCCAATACGATTATTATGCTGTTTATTTTAAGAATCGGTGCCATTCTTGATGCCGGTTTTGATCAAATTTTCAATATGTATTCTTATGTTGTTTATGATAAAGGTGATATTTTATCAACATTAGTTTATCGTTCAGGGATTGGGGACCAAAACTACAGTTTTGCAACCGCTGTCGGGCTGTTTAACTCGGTGGTCGCCTTAGTTATGGTTCTTGGTGGCAATTATCTATCACGGAAAATTTTTAAGAAGGGACTGTGGTAAGATGTTAGAATCAAAAAGCGATAAAATATTTAGTTTAGTTGTTTATATCATTCTTTCGATTTTCGGATTATCGATTATTATGCCCTTTTTAAACCTTTTGGCAACCTCCCTTTCCGATCAAGTAGCGGTTTCTAATGGCTCCGTTTCGTTTTGGCCGAAAAACTTTACTTGGAGTGCCTATCAATTTGTTATTCAAAATAATCAATTTTGGAACGGTTTAAAAACAACGGTGTTTGTAACTCTTGTTGGAACCACTTTAGCTTTAATGGTAACAACCTTGGCGGCTTATCCCTTAAGTTTACCGAAGTTTAAAGCACGAAAATTTTTCTTAGTTATCTTTATCATTGTCATGTTGTTTAATGGGGGGCTGATTCCGACATACCTGTTGATTAATCAGCTTGGTTTACGTAATAACCGCTGGGCTTTAATTTTGCCGTCGCTGATTTCGACTTATAATATGCTATTGGTCAAAAACTATTTTGAAACATTGCCGGAAGCTTTATATGAGTCGGCTAAAATTGACGGTGCTACCGAATTTCAGATTTTCATTAAAATCACTTTGCCCTTATCCTTACCAACCTTGGCGACCGTCGCCTTATTCTATGCGGTTGGCTTTTGGAATGCCTATGTTAACGGGATGCTCTATATTTCTACTCCGAGCAAAATGCCCTTGCAAACATATTTACAAACTTTGCTCAATATGGCCTATATTCCGGCCCATGAATTGTCGCCGGAAGTTGCGGAAAGTTTGTCAACGGAATCCATCCGCGCCGCCACGATTTTCTCGGCCACGATTCCCATTCTTGTGCTCTACCCGTTCTTACAGAAATATTTTGTGAAAGGCTTAGTTTTGGGCTCGGACAAATAATGAAAGATCAATTAAAGATATTTCTTTTAAGATCATGGGTTATCGGTATGGTGGTTGTCGTTGTTCATTTTATGATGGGATTTCAACATTTGTTCATTGGTCTCATTCTCGGAATAATTAATACCTTTTTTGTGGATCTTGTCATTTTAACCATCACTAAAGGTAATCAAGCCCATTTTTCCACAGGATTAAAGTTATTCTACCGCACTGTTTTCAACATTGCCGTGGCGATAATTATCAGTTTATTGATTCGTCTAATCGATTTACAATTGTTGAAAAAGAATATAATAACGATGCCGATTGAAACCTTTCGGTTTATTGCTTATTATCAAATAATTTATTACGGTAGTTTTTATCTTTATAAAAAAATCTATAATTTAATTGAAAGGAAGAAAAATGAGTCGCATTCTAACAAGTCTTAAGACCAAGCCTATGACCTTGGTCGTCAGTTTACCGGAAAACACTTATGAAATGGCTAAAGCTGCTTGGGAAGCCGGCGCCGATGCCATTAAAGTTCACATCAACCTTTTTCATAATGCCAGTTTAGTTAAATTTGGCACTTTGGCCGAACAACGCCCGATTTTAGAAGCCATCCTTCGCGATTGTCCGGTTCCGGTCGGCGTTGTTGCCGGGCAGGACACGAAAACTAGCGAAGCGGTTATCGAAGAATTAGTTGAAATGGGTTTTGATTTTATCTCCTTATACGGTCATCACATGCCGGTGTCATTAACCGGTCGTTCCGATGTCGTCAATCTATTTGCTATTGACTATAGTTACAGTCTAGAAGAAGTTAAAACCATTACCAATTCCTTTATTGCGGATATTTTAGAATTATCCATTCTTCCGCATGAAGAATATGGCTTACGCCTTAAT
Organism: Tenericutes bacterium ADurb.BinA124; assembly: GCA_002068415.1. Lineage (GTDB taxonomy): Bacteria > Bacillota_I > Bacilli_A > ML615J-28 > CAG-698 > UBA2253. Next base: position 17,389 of record MVZM01000016.1, on the reverse strand, counting down.
GCCCGTGATTTGGGGTATTACTTAACTTTTTCCCAAGTTTCCAGCATTCCAACCGTTTTGCCTTCCCAAAGGTTACTGTATCCGAGCGATGTCAAAGCGATTGCGAAATGCGGGGTGAAAGGGATTATGATCGGTGCCATTGTTATGGGTCATGACATCGATAAAATGGTTTCGCAAATCAAACAATTTAAAAAAGCGATTGCCGAGTTGCCAAAAAAGGAATGAAATGTCACTAAGGATTCAAGTTGTTCCGACTTATGACAGCCGGGCCTTTGATGTTCGTCCTTTTCTGAATCCCAAAGTTTATCGGGGCCCGATTGTAAATGAAAAGGCCCCAATGACTTCGCCGCCTTGTTTTTTAGGGGCTTGGTATCGGAAAGTTTTTTCTTCGTTTGATGCTTGGTTGGGAATTGAAGGCGTGATTGAACTGGGTGAATTTACGCCCGATGAAGCACGCTTTAATCTTGACGGCCAAGGTCGTTATATGGATGTTCCCAGTATTTACATGGGTGGTAAAAGCCACTTTGAAAGCGATGCCGGTTTGGGCCTTGGCCCCACTTATCTAAGCAATGATTTTAGTATGGAATTAAACCAGTCGAGCCCGAAACTGGCTTATCGACCCTTTTGGCGTTATATATACCAAGATGCTTCCGAGCTAAACGGAAATGTCAAGCGTCGGGAAATCAATTCTTGGAATGTCACTAATCCCAGAAGTGTTATCTATAATTATTTCCCCGGTGATGTTTTAAGAATGAGTGTTTATAGTCCGATTATTGATTATTTACAGTTACATATTGAGCTTATCAAAACGACAACTATTCCCCAATATATGAACATCAGAGCGCAATACCATTTAGAAAATAACCGCCCCGATGATTTTTTCAGTCCTTTGTTTTTCTCTAAGGGTCACGGGATCGACGATGCGGAATTCAAACGGGTCAATGCCATTGACCAATTTGGGAATGAGGGTTTCCATGCGCAAGCAACCAAAGCTAAGGTGTCAAAAGCGGTTTGGCATGAAACTTATTTATATCGCTTGCTTGACGGAGAAATTAGAAAAGTCCCGTTTTCGAAAGCACGTCAAACGAGGATGATTTGTCCTAATAATGAGGCTATTACTGTTGAAGCTCTTAATGAAGCGATTGGCAGTGAAGCGATTACTATTCATCCAGGGGAGGTTAAGGGAGGGTAAAAATGGAGTTTAATGAAAAAACCTATTTGTGTAAGGATGTTTACACCATTGACGGTGTTTTAAATTTTGATGGGAAAATCCCTATTGATATCAATGGGCGGACGGTAAGTTTTAAAATGGATGCTCATTTTTCCGATTTACTTGATAGTGAGTGCTTTGAAGTTAAAAACCCCGGCTTAAAGCTATATGTTCATTATGATGAAAGTTTAAAAGCCGACGCCTATTATTTAAACATTGTGACCGATAATAAAATTATTATTAAAGCCGTTAATATGCGCGGTATCCGCTATGCTTTTAAGATGCTTAATGATTTAGTCAAAAAAACAAGTACTGGTTATTCTTTACCGATAATTTTGATTGAGGATGAACCGTCCTTTCGAGTTCGTGGGATTGTAGAAGGCTACTATGGTGAACCATGGACCTTGGAAGAACATTTAGAAATGGCCGACTTTATGGATCAATATCGCTTAAATGCGTTTATGTATGCTCCTAAAACTGATCCCTACCATCGGGAAAAATGGTATGAACCATATCCCGAACAACAGTTTCAAGACCTTTGTGCTATCAAAGATAAATTAGCAGCCCGCAACATTGATTTTTATTATTGTATTTCCCCGGGGCATGCGCAAAAACCAAAAGACGCTTTTAAATATGTTGGTGATGAGGATTTTGAACGCTTGTTTTTAAAATTAAAACAAATGATTGATGTTGGTGTCGACCACTTCGGCTTGTTTTTAGATGATATTGATTATCAACTCAGCGGTGATAATTTACGCTTGTTTAAGCGGCCGGGGATTGCTCATGCTCATATTTGCAATAAAGTTTTTGACTTCTTAAAAGCCCATGTGGTTGAACCGGTTTTAGTGATGTGTCCCACCGAATATCATCAAATCGGGGCTACCGAATATCGCCAAGATTTAAAGGACTTCTTAGATGACGAAATCATTGTTTTTTGGACAGGGGACCGGGTTTGTGCGGAAGTCATTACCGAAAATGATGCCAAACAAACAGCAGAAGCCTTTGCGAAGCCTATTTTTATTTGGGACAATTTTCCGGTTAGCGATTTTACTTATGGGGTGCGGGAATTTATCGCTCCGATTAAAAATCGCGCCGTTAACTTAAGTGATTATGCGGAGGGCTATTTAATTAATCCAAGCCTTCATTATCACATTTCGAAAATTGCGATGATTACTATGGCCCACTATGCTTGGAACAGCGGCCGTTATGATTATACAAAATCTTTTGACCGAGCTTTAAAGAGTGTTAGTCCTACATTTGCTAGTTTAGGACAAGCTTTCTTTGATTATAATTATCCGAATGTTTTGTCCCATGGACAGTTACTAATAGAAAAACAAATGGTGGAAAAGCATGATTATCCTGCCATTAAGCATTATATGAAAGCTGTTGCGGATAGCGCTCGCCAATTGTTAAAGCTTAATGAACCGATTATTGAAGAGTTAAGCCCGTGGCTTAAAAGAGTGATTGAGGAAGAAAAATGGGTCAATTACATCATTAAAGCTGAGGTCGATAAAGCTAAGTTACTGGTTTTTTTAGAAAATATAAAATTTTCGGGCGGAAAGATTCTTGATTACTTGCTTATTGAAAAAAAGATCCTAACGGAAGAAGAGTTTACAAAGTTAATTTCCAAACGAAGAGGTGGAGAATGGTATCGCGTTTTTGAGTACAAACGCTGGCCCAATCATTAAAATGAAAACATTAATTTTGGAAAAACTAAAAAACCGCTTAATTGTTTCCTGCCAAGCTAAGGAAGGTGAACCGCTAAGAGACCCAATAATAATGGCTAAAATGGCGACCGCCGCTTTAATTGGTGGGGCCGGGGCCATCCGGGCAGCGGGTCTTGATGATATCAAAGCGATTAAAGCCTTCAATGATACCATCGTTATCGGTTTAATTAAGAAAGATTATCCGGACTCGGAAGTCTACATTACGCCAACGAAGCAAGAGGTTAGGAAACTTTTAGAAAGTGGCTGTGAAATTATTGCTTTGGACGGAACGAACCGTCGTCGCCCCAAGCAAGAATCCCTGGTTGGCTTAATTTCGCTCATTCATGCTGAAAATCGTTTGGCAATGGCCGATATTTCAAACTTTGAAGAAGCGGTGATGGCCCAGCAAGCCGGAGCGGATTTCGTTTCCACAACCCTTTCCGGGTATACTGCTTATACTAAAAAACAACGAGGACCGGATCTTAAATTACTTAGTAAATGTGTGAAGAAATTACAGATTCCGGTGCTTGCGGAAGGAAGAATTAGAAACCCGCGTGATTTAAAACGCGTGTTGGCGAAAAAACCCTTTGCGGTGGTCATTGGAACAGCCATCACTAGGCCGAGTGAAATTACCAAAACTTTTGTGGAGTGTTTTAAATGAAGCGAAAGACCATTACTGCTTCCCAAGACGATATTTTAGTTTATTGGAATCAGGAATTTGGTTCAAGCTACCCCCTTACTAAACGTTTATTTCAAGAAAAAATCTTGGATTCCAAAGAACTTGTTGATGACGGCTCCTATTCTCTTTATTATCAAGAAGAATACATCGGGAGTATGGTTTTAAAATTTAATCATAGCAATGATAAAAAACTACAGGACCATGCCTATCTTGCGTTTTTGTTTGTTAATCCTAAATTTCGTAATCAAGGTTATGGTTCGCTTTTAATCAGCGATGCCATCCGTATTTGCACCGCCAAGGAAAAAGCCGTACTGTACATCGGTGGTGACAACGATTGTTTGTTTTCCGGATTGTTTTTATTAAACAACGACCATGTTCATCAATTTTTCAAAAATCATCGTTTTAATATCGCTTATAAAAATTACAATTTGATTTGTAGGGAACCACCAGCGTTATCGGTGGACAATTATGAGTATACGACTTTAAAAACGGAACAAGAACGCGATGATTTACTGAAACAAATCCGGAAACTGTTTCCGATTCGCTGGTATAATGAGGTTATGAATTGTGAGCCGGAAGCTTTTTTCGTTGCTAAAGAGAAGCACAAGATTGTGGGATTTGTGCGCATTAACACCCCTCATTTTTCGAAAATTGCCAATAGTGTCAATACTTATCCCCTCTATCCTCATTTAGGCGGGATTGGACCGGTGGCCATCTTTCCTGAAAAAAAAGGCTCCGAATTAGCTAATAATATTGTTAAACAAGCGGTCAACCATTTATTTACTTTGGGCTGTTCGGATGTCATTGTCGACTGGACCAATTTCATTGATTATTTTAAAGCCTCGGGTTTTTCAGAAATCAGTAATTCTTATGTTTTATATGAACTTCGCCTTTATAAAAAACATCAAGATTTGCAAAAACATCGCTATCAAAAGATTGAAAATGATTTGCGTCACGATATTTTGGAAGGAAAATATAAACACGGCGACATTATTCCCAGTGAAGTTGAATTGGCCGCTTATTATAAAGTCACAAGAATGACCGTCCGTCAAGCCATTAACAATTTACTAACGGATGGTTTAGTTTATCGCCATAAAGGGCGGGGAACATTTGTTACTTATAACAAACAAAATATCGATTTTGACGATAACCCCTTATTTTCCTTTGCAAACGAACAAAATAGTAAAGGCGATTTTCAAATAAGGGTATTAGTATTTGAAAAGCGTGCGGCGGATGAATTATTAGCTTTACGTTTACAACTTAAAATAGGTGATCTTTTGTATTATGTGGAACGAATGGTTACTTTAGATAATAAACCGATGTTATTTGAACGAATGTATTTGCCGGCTAATATGTACGAAGATTTGCAGGCATCGATTTTTAAAGGCTCGTTTAAACAATATGCGAAAGAACAATTGCATTGGCATTCTTTGTCTTGCCAAATGACGGTTGAAGCAAGGGGATTAAGTGGTCGGGCCGCGGAAGTTTTGCATCTTTCCGTAGGAAGTCCGGCGCTATATTGCAGTACTCTAATCCACTTGGTTAATGGGCGGGCTGTTCTTTACAGAAGAACCTTTTTCAATGCCGAACATGTGAACTTTTCCCATAAGTTTACGATTTAAAAAGTGTCATAAATTGGCACTTTTTTAATTGTGAATCGTCATTTGTTTTCAAAAAAGGTCTGTCAATAATTCTAGTGATGGATGAAAAAAACCAAAGGAATTAATTCCCCTTTTATTTGTATATACAAGTTTAAAATTAAATGTTATAATTAGGAAAAAGGAAGATAAACAAATGAGAAAAATCCTAGCGGTATTATTACTGATAATGATGGTTGCGGGTGTTCGCGTTTATGCTTCATCAACAATTATCGTTGATGACTATCTCAACGGAAAAGACATCACTCGGTATGATAATTATTTAGTTTATTATAGTTTTAACGCTTCACTGAAATCTCCGGCCAATCAGTGGGGTTATGAAATTGCTGTTAACAAAGATCATTTTGTGATTGATTGCAATACCAAGGCGACGATGGAAGGAGGAGGATATATCATTTCAGGGCACGGAACTAAAAAAGACCAATTAATGAATGTGAAAGTAGGTGACCAAGTCACCATTGATTGGAAAACCAAAAAGATTATTATTGCGAGGGATCCCTTACTAAGCTCGCAATTTTTAGCTCATCGTTTCTTACAAACTGCCACTGTCGAATACGAACATGCCATTGCAGTAGGATATCGTTTTGATGAGGTTTTCGTTAATCAGCTGCTAGAATTAAACCGAGAGGATCAACTGGTAATCGATGAAATCGTCGGAAAAGAAAATCCAACCGCTTCTGAAATTAACCAAGTTAGCCAACTAGCCAAAGATATTGAAGCTCGAGCCTTGTCGATTAAATATTTAACCTCCTATTCGCAAACCACCGAGATTCGCGCTCTTTGGCATCGTCCCAATGCGGCGAGTTTAAAGGAAGATAATTTAGCGAATTTACAAGCCTTTGTCCAGGAAGTAAAAAGCCTCGGCTTTAATACCTTATTTGTAGAGACGCTTTGGAATGGCTATGTAAGTTACCGTTCGGAATTAATGAGTACCCATCCGCAAGTAGCGAGCTTTACTTATGGTGAAGAGTATCAAAATGATTATATTGCTGCTTTAATCGGTGAGTGCCGGAAAGTTGGCATTGATGTTCATGCCTGGTGCCACACCTTTAATGGCGGTGATGCAAGTTACAAAGCGGCCTCCATCAAGGATGAATGGTTATTGGAAGATTATCAAGGTTTGACCTTACACCCCAATGTTTATGGAGGGAGTTATTTTTTGGATCCTTCCAATCCTGAAGTTCTTACTTTCTTAACAAATGTTTTTTCGGAAATGATTGAAAAATATGATTTTGCAGGTCTTCAGCTTGATTATATCCGTTATGATGACAATAACTATGCGCAAAGTCCGATTCGGGATAGCGGGTATGGATTATTACCGGAAACGAGGTTTAAGGAAGCTTATGGATTAACGGGTGATGTACGGACTTTAATTAAACAAAGTGCCAACTTGGCAAAATGGAATCAATGGCGCCAAAACAATATTACCAATGCCGTTAAAGTGTTTTCCCAAACTTTGCGTCGCCTTAAACCTGATATTATTATTTCCGCCGATGTTGTAGCTGATATTAATAATGCGAAAGCGACATGTATGCAAGATTGGCAAACTTGGGTTAAGCGAGGTTATTTGGACTTATTATGTCCGATGATTTATACCGGCAGTGCGGATGTCGTTGAAAAAGATTCCTTAGCGATTATGAAGCAAATGAAAAACTTATCGTTTTTAGCATCCGGCATTGCGCCTACTTATTATGGATATTCTTTAGAAATCAATCATGATCAATTTATTGCCACGAGAGCCGCTGATGGTGTCGCCTTTTTTGCCAGTCAAAATGTCGTGGGCTTGGCGGATGTTTCCGCATCCATCAAAACCGGGGTCTTTCGCTATCCGGCGCTTTCACCCTTAGTTAAGACCAGCTTGGTGATTAATCATGGCCTCATTGGTTTAAAACAATATGTTCAAACAGCGATGATTAATGAAGCTAAGCAAACGATGTTTTTAAATTATGTCGATGAAATGATAGAAATGGATTGTGAGAACCCGGCAGATTACCAAAAACTGATGGAAAAGATGCTCGATGTACAAACAATGGCTTCTGCTATTAATTCTAATTTCCAAAGGGATTTTTTTGTTCAGGAATTAGGGCACTTAATCCATATTTTAGATGTGAAAATCAGTCGGGAAATGATGGCTTTCGGCTACTATGACCCAAGTGACGGCGAACGATTGGATCCTAGTTTATTTTCATATCCCAAAGTGAAGACCGAACCAGAACCTGAGCCCGAACCGGAAACTGAACGCGGATGTTTAAAAATATTTACGGCTCCGGTGTGGCTGTTTTGGGGGGCATTGATGTTATTATTCCGAAAAAAAGAAAGAGGTAGTATATGAGTTTAGCCATTAGGGTCATTCCGACTTTAGACAGCCATTATGTTGATAGCAGCAAGTTTCAAAAAGTCCCCGTTTATTATGGAAAGATTGAAAACGAGATTCCTGCTCCTCCTGTGCCGGAATGTTTTTTAGGCGCCTGGTATCGTAAAGTTTTTTCGTCAACAGATTATTGGTTAGGAATTGAAGGCATTATCAAATTGGGGGAATTTATTCCCGATAAAGCCCGTTTCAATCTTGATGGGAAAGGCCGTTATATGGACAATCCGTCCATTTATATGGGTGGAAAAAGTGCTAAAGAAAGTGATGCCGGCCTCAATTTAAATTTATCTTATTCATCATCCGATACGAAAGAGGACTTAAGTTTATCTTCACCGAAACTCGCTTATCGGCCTTTTTGGCGTTATATTTATAATTCCACAACCGATTTTTCCGGAAATGTGGATCGTCAGGAAATTAATTCTTGGAACGTTCACAATCCTCGTCATTTAAGCAATTATTACTTTCCCGGTGATGTTATTAAAATGAGTGTTTACAGTCCGTTAAAAGATTATTTACAACTACGAATTGATGTTATTGAAGCGACAAGTAATCCTAAGTATGTGAAAATCCGCATGGGCTATGGTCTTGAGAACAATTTACCGACATCTTTTTTAAGTCCCCTTTTCTTCTCCAAAGGTCATGGTTATGAAAAAGCTGAATTCAAAAGAGTTAATTCGATTGATCAGTATGGCAATGAAGGTTTGGTTGCGCAAAACACGAATGCGGAAGTGACCGAAGCCCTCTGGCAAGAAGTTTATTTGTATCGAGAAATTAACGGTGAGCTTGTGAAAGTACCCTTTCTACAAAATCGTCAAACATCCATGATTTGTCCCCATCAAGATGTCATTACCGTTAAGAAACATCCGCTTGATCCTACCGGAGAAGCCATTATCATTCATCCGGGACGAAAGAATTAAGGAGTTAATAATGAAAAAAATTGTTTATCTTCCGCTTGACGAACGACCTTGTAATTATGGCTTTCCGTCAGAAATCTTTAACAGTTCTCTTTATTCCATTGTTGTTCCGCCTAAAGATATTATGGGCGAAAAAAAGAAGCCGGCCAAGCATGAGGCTTTAGAAGCCTTTTTACTTGAGGAATGCCGTGATGCCGACGGTTTGGTGATTTCCCTTGACACCTTAATTTATGGTGGCATTGTTCCTTCACGCTTACATTATTTAACGGCCGATGTTTTAAAGAAACGACTTTTGTTTATAACAAAGATTAAAAACCAATATCCTCACTTACCGCTGTTTGCCTTTCAGCTCATTATGCGCTGTCCACAATACGATTCAAGTGATGAGGAACCCGAATATTATCAACATTCGGGTCGCCATATTTATTTAAATGGTTATTATCAAAACAAAAAACAGTTAGGGATTCTATCCTTGGACGAAGCTCAACATTGGGAAACGATTAAGGTTGAGGAGCGCTATTTAAACGACTTTTTAAGTCGACGGGCGCTTAACAAACAAATTAATATTTTTACTTTGGATTTATTAGCTCAAGGGGCGATTGATTTTTTGGTTATTCCCCAAGATGATGCCAGCGAATACGGTTATACTGCCATGGATCAAGTTGATATTCGGACCGTTATTCGCCAAAAACAACTCATGCATCAAGCTTATATGTATCCGGGAGCGGATGAAGCCGGCTGTGTTTTAGTGAGTCGGATGATTAATCATCTAGAACAAAAAACGCCCGCCTTTTTTGTGAAGTATCCTTCCCCGACGACCCCTATGGTTATTCCTTGTTTAGAAGACCGTTATGTTGATGTGACCATCAAATACCATATTGCTTGTGCGGGTGGTGTCACTGTGCCTTCCTTAGCCGATGCCGATTTAGTTTTGTTGCCGTTTTTGGGGGCGACTAACATGATTCCTCGCCCTAGCAATGAACCGAGTTTGGATGTGGATGTTATGTGCAACTTTACGGAAATGATGGAATTTGCCAATTATGCAATTAATAAAGCTTATCCGGTTGCGATTGCTGATTTGGTTTATTTAAACGGTGGTTCCATCGATATTTTAAACTTTTTGGAAAGCAAAAACCTCACGATGAAAGTAGCGTCTTATGCCGGTTGGAATACTTCCAGTAACTCGTTAGGGACAGCGATTGCGCAAGCAATTCAATTTTGGTATCGCGGTCACAGCCCGCAACATGAAGCTTTCTTAATTAAACGCTATGTGGAAGATGTCGGGTATTGTGGAATGGTGCGAGCTTTAGTTACCAAGCAACTGGGAACTTATGGAATGAATTACTTTGATGTCAAGGAAAAAGAAGGCCAAGCGGCTCAACTTGTCAATCAAGAACTACAAGCTTTCATCACTCAATATCTTCCCAGCATTAAAGATCGATTTTATTTAAGCAAGGTTAATTTACCTTGGATGCGGATGTTTGAAGTTGATTTTAAAATTAATTTAAAGGATTAATTATGAAGAAGTTGGCGATTATCTTAAGTCTTTTCATCATTGTTGTTGCCTTGAGCTGGGGATTTAATGTCCATGCTCACTCGATGAGTGTTAACAAGACAGAAATTATAAACAGTGGCGAAGCCGCTTCGGGGGTTAGCTTTGAAAGCTATCGCGGTACTGTCATCAATGATGCCGGAACCCAAAGCCATCAGCGGATTAGTTGGGTTAAGAAAAGTGTTGATGCAAAAGCTAAAATCGTTGCTTGGAGTATTCTTGAGAAAACAAAAATCAAGGGAGCGAATATGTTAAATTTGGCCCGTGATTTTGAAGAGAAAAATCCGGGATGGCGTGTTTTAGCCGGCATTAATGGTGATTATTATGATCCACCAAGCAAAATCCCCGTCAATGCTTTCGTTCAGCAAGGGGATGTTGTTCGAGCTACTAACTTTACTCAGCCCCGCTATTTTTCCGTAGGCTTTACGGATGACAGTAGCGGCTTTGTTAGTTCGAAAACGAACCGTTTAGAAAATAAATTTTCTTTAAGCATTTATGATGATAAAAAAGAACGGATTATTTTGGAAGTCCCAATTCATGGTTTCAACATCTATCCGAGTACTAATCAAACCAGCATTTATTTTAGCAATCAATACCCGTACCAAATTGCTGGGGCTAAGTATTACCGCATTAATGATTTAGACAATATTATCAATATTGATTCCTATTTGTTTAAAGGCCGGGTTTCGGAAGTAGTTGATAACACCAAAGCGGAAGAGGGACAATTAGTGATTGTGACACTTAACGAAAAAGTGCAATCTTTGTTAGAGCAAAAGCCCTTTGTCCGCGTTCAAAAACACTTAAAAGACGCCAATAATGGTCTTGATAACATTATTGGGGTTGGAAGCCAACCATTAAAGAATGGCGTTGTTTTAGAGTTCTCCGCAATAAATGACCAAAGTTTGGACTTTGCGAAGCTGCGGGCTCCCCGTTCTTCCTTCGGCTTTACCAAAACGGGAGATTTTGTGATGGCCACCATTGATGGTCGCCAATCTTTAATGGCCGGTGTTGATTTGCGTGAAGAAGCGATGATTATGGAATCATTGGGTTGTTATCAAGCCTTCAATTTAGATGGTGGCGGTTCAAGCCAACTGGTGGTGCGAAAAAACAATCAGTTGATTATGCTTAATTCACCGTCGGAAATTTATCGCAATAATGCTAACGGTCTTTTGTTGGTCGAACCGGATATTTATGTTGATGCGAACATCACTAATTTAAGATTAAGCGGGGCGGATTTAAACTATACTCTTCATCCCAGTAAAAACATTCGTGTTATTAGCCATCTTTTATATCTTAACGATGAAGCGCTTACGGAAAATGATGGTGCGGTCGTTATTGAAGGAATGGTTCCCGGGGGAATCAATTATTTGTCCATGACCGTGAAGTATGAAAAACAAGGCGTTATTTATGAGCGATGCCTATGGATGGAGCGGATTAATCTCGCCAATTATGGTTTTGTGGAGACGGTGATTAAAGAAAAACCCCACAATTTTACGGTGGAGTTTACCAAAGATGAAAGTATTAAGGGGTTTAAAGCGATTATCAATTGTGAGGACCCGGATAAAACCTTAACCAAAATCTATCTTGCTTATGATAATAAACAAGAAATTGCCATTAAAAGAGCAACCGGTTATGTTGTTGATTTTTACAACATCACCGAATCAAGGACCTTCACTTTTTCCGTTGTTTATTATTATCGTCTTGATACCATTAACCCTGTTTTTGAAAGCTATGAAGAAACTTTTACATATACATATGAAGTTGAAACCGACCCAATAATAGATCCTGATCCAAAACCACAACCCGAACCGAACAAAAGAGGTTGTTTTTCCCAAAACATTGTCGTTTCGCTAACGATGTTATTCTTCGGGCTGCTAATTCTAAAAAGGCGCTTTGGGAGATATGACTAAAATTATCTATATACCTTTGGATGAACGACCATGTAATTATCGCTTTCCGGTTCAGCTTTTTTTCCAAGCTAACACGGTGGTAATTACGCCCCCGATGCCCATCATGGGATATAAAAAGCGGCCGGCCGATATGGATGCTTTAAAAGCGTGGTTAATTAAGAATACCGGCGATGCCGATGGTTTGGTGGTCGCCTTGGATACGCTCCTTTACGGGGGCATTGTGCCTTCGCGACTGCATCATTGTTCTTTTGAAGACTTATCACAAAGATTGGCGATTTTATCGGAATTAAAAACACAGAATCCGCGCTTAATTATTTACGCTTTTCAATTGATTATGCGTTGCCCGCAATATAATTCTGCCGACGAAGAACCGGAATATTTCCAAACTCATGGAAAAGATATTCACAATTATGGCTATTTCCATCATCAACAAGAACTGGGAATGATTACAAAAGAAGATCAAGCACAGCTAAAGGCGCTTAATATTCCCAAGGAATATCTAAGCGATTTTTCCAAGCGGCGTTTGATTAATCAAAGGATGAATATTGCGGCTTTGGAATTTGTGAAGAAAGGGATTATTTCCTTTTTTATCTTTCCCCAAGATGATTCCTCAAAATATGGTTGGACGGCGAAGGATCAAATTAAAATTCGCCAAGCGATTAAGGATCAACATTTAACAGATCTTGTTTATATGTATCCGGGCGCCGATGAAGCCGGCTGCGTGCTTACCAGTCGGTTAGTTTGTCATCTTCATCAAATAAGCCCGAAAGTCTTGATTAAATATCCGGGTCCGAGTTGTCCAAGCATCATTCCTTCGATTGAAGACCGTTATTTAGATACGATGGTCAAATATCATGTGTTGGCCTGCGGGGGTATCGTGGTTGATTCCTTACGAGAGTGTGATGCCGTTTTGTTCATCAATGCTCCGGCCGATTATATGCGCTCATCTTTTTCAAGAGAAGAACCCGGGCGTGGCCTTGCCGTTTTAAGAAATATGGCTGAAGCAATGGCATTTATCGACTATGCCTACCACCGGCAAAAAGCGATTATCATCGCTGATATCACTTATGGCAACGGTAGTGATTTAGAAATCTATCAATGGTTGGCGGCTAAAAATTTACTTGATAAATTAGCGGGTTTTGGCGGTTGGAATACCGCTTCCAATAGCATTGGTCAAGCTATAGCCATGGGGTATTCATATCTTATCAATGGAGCAAGTTCCGCCCATTTCCAGTTTCTAGCCAGTCGTTATGTGGAAGATATCGGCTATTGCGGTTATGTCCGTCAATTCATTATGGCGGATTATTTACCTAAGCATCCGCCGTTTAATTATTTTGATGTTGGAGAGACGGATGGAGTGGTAGCCGCGGAAGTTAAAAGACAATTACAATTGTTTGTACAAGAGAAGATGCCTGATTTGTGGGAAAGGGTGGAGATAAGCAAAGTTCAATTACCGTGGAAACGGATGTATGAGGTCGATTTAGAGGTAAAAATTAAAAAACTACCAAAAATATGTAAACCTTTACAATCTCCTCTTGACTAGACAAGTAAAGCACGATATAATAGAGTTATCATTAGGTAAAGGAGGAAACTAATGTCAAACATTAAAAAATTTCTATTTTTTCTATGTTTAATCATTGTGGCTTTTGCGGTCACTGCTTGTGGAAGCGAAGATACGGTTAACCCAAGCTTAGTGATCCCCAACCCAACGATTACACATGTTGTTAACGAAGATGTCGATTTATTGAAAGACATCACCGCGACTGACAATGAATCAGCGGCTGCCGACATTAAGATTGAAATATCCGACTTGGGCGGATATGACAAAACGAAAGTCGGAACCTATACTGTAACGATTAAAGCCACTGATAAAGCCGGTAATTCAGTTACACAAACCATTACGGTTAAAGTTACCGAAGTACCGGACACAGTAGCTCCGACTCTTACCATTGGAAAATCAGAAATAATTCATGAAGTTAATGACGCTAAGATTAATCTATTAGCTGATGTCACGGCCACGGACAATGTCGATGCCGCCAGTGATATTACCATTAGCATTTCTGATTATAATGGTTATGATAAGAGTGTGGAAGGCACATATGTTATTACCGTCAAAGCAACGGACAAGAGTGGTAATTTCTCCACGGGCACGATTACGGTGATTGTAAAAGCTGACATTCTACCACCGATGGTAACCGGTGCGGTTACGACGATTACTCATTTGGCCGGTGAAACGGTTGATTTAACCAAGGGTTTAGAGGGTGTCGATGATAAAGATGGTACCAATGTCATTTTCACAGTTACCGATTATAAAAACTACAACAAATCTGCGCCTGGCACTTACACAGTTGAAATAACTGCTTCCGACTCTTCCGGCAACGAAGGCAAACCTTTTAGCCGTACCGTTGTTGTGGAAGAAGCCTATGCAAGAGCAGAAATGACCTCGTTTGAAGGCGAAACCATTCGTTATGAAGCTTTGTATAACCCGCAAATCATGAATGGCAATACCGGAACCGGTTTTAACACAGCTTACGATGGCCATTATGTCAATGTTCTTTCCAAAGAATATTTGGAATGGATTCTAGAATATGCTCCGGAACGTTTAGGTGCCGGTGTAGGCTGGAGTGTTATTGCTGTCACTGATGCTAACGAAAAAATCGTTTATGTTCGTCATTGGAATAGTGGCGAAGCTTATCATGATAAAGATGGAAAATTAGTTTCGGAAAAGGCCGTCAATTGGTCAACCGGAACCAACCGTAACTGGACCGTCGATGTTGGTGGTCAAACTGTAGCCATGACGAATGCGAAATACAGTTCCGCTGAAATGGGCTTGATGATGGCCAACATCAATGAATGGGTTCCTAAAGGTGGGCATGTCTTTATCTTCATCAACTGGACAACGATTGGCAAGGATGACCAAGGAAAACTTGTTCCGATTGCTAACTCACCAACCATGCCACGAGCCATGGGTGCTAAGTACATCATGGCCAGCGATGAAGACGGCGATGATGTGATGGATTATGCCATCGGTCGTTCATTGAAAATTTTAGATGCTAAATTGACCGACAAGACGGTTCGTCAAAGTTTTGATCCGGCGAAACCGTTCCCGATTATTTCGATTCCAAGTGTTCGCTATGTAACTGCAACGGGAGTTTGGAAAAATCGTTATACGGAAACCGTTTATCTTGATGAATATACCGAAGAACATCCTTATAATCCGTTATTAGGCGTAAGTGCCAATGACGGTAAAGGCGCGGATATTACTTCATCCATCACTTATAAAATTTTCCGTTATCAAACAACTGAAGTCGCTTATGGCATTTTATCTTCACTCCCAATCAACGATCCTCGTTGGGGCTTATATTTAGAAGAAGCGGCTTTGTGGAAGATGGCAGATAGCGAAGTTACCCTTGAACAAATGATGGTTCCTGCTAATAACAATTACCATTTTGTTGTTCAATATCAAGTAAGCGCTAATGGTCATACGGATACTGCTTATAAACTAGTTCAAATTAAAGCAATGGTTCCTGACTACATCGATTTATACGGAGCAACCGATTCGGTCTTCTCCGAAGCCATGGGCATTCAACAACGTTTGGATATGAATCCTAACTTAGATAACTTTGGTTCGATGACGGCAACCGAAAAAGGAATCATTTATACAGCGACAGCTTTTAAAGCTTTAAAAACATTCCCAGCTGTGGAAAAAGCTGTTGTCGTTGTTATTGATCCATTCTATCGCATTCAATTAGTTCGCATTGTTAACGGCATTGCTTTTGAGATGGATGCGACAGGAACGGCTAAAACAGCTGATTTAACATGGACCCAGATTTTTGATGGCTTGGATGCTTTAGTGCCGGCCGGTGGTTATGTGATTGTTTATCCGGAAGGATTAAATGGCACTGTTTTAAGCAAGGCCCTCAAAGCTTATTATGATTTTAATTATCAATCAGGAGCATTAACCGAAGCCTTACCGATGAACGGAAAAGTTTCTGTGGAAATGATTATTAAAGAAGTCAAAGAAGTGTCAACTTTCATCGTTAATGATGCTGCGCCACAAATTAATATCAACGGTGTTGATACGAATATCTTTGTTGTGGAAAACAGCAAAAACTCCTTAGTATTCTCATCTTCCGGTGGTGGTGCCGGTTTCCGTTTGGATGTTGGTAAAGCTTACTATTATACCAAATCGGAATATGCTGTCTTAGCACAAAATCCTGATGTTGTTAATTCGTTTACGACATTAAGCGGTAATAAAGGTGTACCTTGGTTCCGTGACGGTGTCTTAATCGTTGTTGATGCAACGGGTAAATTTGTATTAGCGCGGATTATGACGACTTCCGCGGCGGCCGAAGTTCGTGCTGACGGTACTGTCATTTATGGTAATGCTGCGGTAGTTGCTCCAACGGAAGCAGATAAAGCAAAGGCCGGAGATCCGAACCTAACTTGGGATTTAGTTATTCCAAATGCTAACAACACGGTTCCTCATGGTCCATTAGCCGACATTCAAAATGTTATTCCTGAAGGTGGAGCTTTCTTCATTCTTCCGGGAACAAGCAATACGGCGGTTCGTAATTATGGAATTAAATTGCTTTGGAATAATAGTTATCCGGGCAGTGGTATTATTGTTGACGCAAGCTTGCCGGAACAACCAGCAGGTGCACCTAACCCAGCCACCAACGGCTTTGATTCCACAAATTACAATGCTGCTTACCTTGCCGGTTTAACTTTCAAAGTTCAATTTGTTTCAACAGTTACTGCTAAACCAACTAAAATTGTTCGTCCGGTAGCAACGATTACCGAACACATCTTAGCATGGGAACAAGTTGCTAATGCCGGCTCATATGATGTTTATGTTGACGGTGTTTTAAAAGCAAGCAATGTTGGTGAATTAGTACCGGATACGACGACTTATAATTATGATTTAAGTTTATTAAAACTAGATGGTCAAGTTCATACGATTCAAGTAAGAGCAATTACGGCCAATGCGCAAACGGCTTCCACTTCGGTCCTTTCGGATCCGGTGACCGTTCAGTTCATCGCTTTGACCGCACCTATTAAGTTAGCTCTTGACGATAAGGTTCTTTCTTGGGCAGTTGTTGACAAAGCCGTTAGCTATGAAATTTATGTCAATGATGTTTTAGCGGGAACTTCCGCAACCAACAGTTTTGACCTAAGCGAATTCTTCGGTTCTTCCGCAAAATCTGTTCAAGTAAAAGCCCTACCGGCGGCTGCTGATAAGATGTATGTTGCTTCGCCATTATCTACCAAATTCTCATTTGGTGTACCGACGAGCACATATTTAAAATTAGCGCTTGAAAGTCAACATATAACTTATACAACGGTTGATGAATGGATGACCAAACGGAATATTACCGTTGCTGATGGT
>MVZM01000015.1 GCA_002068415.1 Tenericutes bacterium ADurb.BinA124 | reverse complement strand
AAGTTCTAAACTATAAAAACTCTGACAGCCTTTATAATTTAGAACTATCTAAATTACAAATATGTTTATCATAAAATTTTTTTCTACTTTCTATTTACAATCTACCTTTTTTCTTTTTAAACCCGGTTTTAATCTTGCATTAATTAAACAAAAATGATAAAATAGACAAGCATGATTTTAGCGTCCATAGCTCAACTGGATAGAGTATCTGGCTTCGAACCAGGAGGTTGCGAGTTCAAGTCTTGCTGGGCGCACCAATTGGCCCGTTGGAGAAACGGTTTAACTCATAGCCCTCTCAAGGCTACATTCACGGGTTCAAATCCCGTACGGGTCACCATTGTTAATTACTAGGCTTATCTTTAATGTTGATAAGCTTTTTTTGAGTTATGAAGTTGGTTTTTATATAACATGAATCCCATTATCATGATAATTAAGATTTTTAGAGCTTTGTTTTGCTTTAGTTTTCCCTGTTTTTTTACAAATTACTTTTTAATTATTTTAAATAGTGATATAATGAAAAAAGAAAGGAGAAAGAGATATGAAAGTTTTGCGAAAACAAATCCTCTTAGCTTTAATTTATTATGTTATTTCCTTTAGCGCTCTTTCTTACTTCTTTTTTTTCTCAGCAAAAATAATTAAGGAAAACCAAGAGGAACAGCTCGCTTTAGAGTTGGAATCAATTTCGCTTTACATTGAACATAAATTTCGGGAAATCGAAAATCGGCTTCAGTCAATTAGTTATTTTATTCAAATGAATCCGACCGATGAAGAATTGCTAGAGTTTTTAGTGCAATTTACGCAAAAACATCCCCCCGTTGCCTCCATTTATTTAGGTCGACCGGATAATACGATGGTTAACTCTTCCGGCTTTGTTCCTAAACCAGGCTTTGATTTAACGACACGACCGTGGTATTTAATGGCTGTCAATAGTCAAAAAATTGAATTCACACCGACCTTTATTAATGCCACCAATGATCGTATCATTGTGACGGCGACCATGGCTGTTTATGATCAAAATGATAACTTTTTAGGAGTTTTAGCGGCTGACATCGACATTCGGTCAATTATTAATTTTGTATCGGAAAAAACCATTTGTGAAACGGGCTTTGCTTTTTTGATTGATAGGAATGATAAATTAATTGCTTACCCAGAACTAGATGCATCGGTAATTGAACTAAAACCATTGGCGGTTTATGAACCTAATTTAGAATCTCTTCAAAATAAGTCCGAAACAATATTTGATTTTGAAATTCATAATGTAAAAGGTGTCTTAATGACTAAGTACATTATTGATGATCATTATTTATTGGGGGCATTTTTATCGATGCAAGAATATTCCCATGGCTTGGATGTCCTCAAATGGTTCTTTTCGGTTTTGCTAATCACGATGCTAATTATTGCGATTGTCTTTTATATAGTATACTACAACCGAATTAACCGCCCATTATACCAACTGCTAAATGATATTCAAAAAATTGACCTCAAATCAACCCTCAGTTATCGTTTGCCTGAACCAAAGAAAGATGATTTTTTAACGATTAGGAAGGCTTTAAACCAGGTTTTACAAATCAGCGATTTCTATTTTAGTGAAGGACAGAAAACCTTCCATGATTTAGTTTTAGAAAATCAGCGAGTTTTTTTACTGATGCAATCGACGGCGGATATTATTTTTGAGATTGATTTGCAGTTACGGTTTGTTTCCGTCTTTGGGCGTGGTTTGAAAACTTTAAAAATGGAACCACCTGCTTTCATTGGAAAAACAGTTATTGATATCTTCGGTGAAGATGGACGAGATAGAGAACAAGCGCACCGTAAAGCCCTTCAAGGCACTAGCAGTGTCTATGACTGGACAATAACTATTAATCGCAAAAAGCTGTATTTTGAAGCATCAATTTCACCAATGTATGATGAAAATAAACACATCATTGGGGCTGTGGGGATAGCAAGGGATATTACCGAGTACATGCAAAAGCAAAAGAAAATCGAGTATTTAAGTCTTCACGATTTTTTAACGGGACTTTATAATCGAAGACATTTTGTTGAAACGATGACCAAACTAGATAAACCGGCCTATTATCCGATTGGGATGATGATGATTGACTTGAACGGATTAAAAATTTTCAATGATGCTTATGGTCACCATACCGGTGATCGAGCACTGAAGAAAGTTGCTCAAGTTCTTAGTGCCTTAGAAAATAAAAATACCATTGCTTTTCGGATTGGGGGCGATGAGTTTGCTTTATTGATTAGCAAAACCTCTAATGAAGCTTTGGAATCACTTAAAGAAAAAATCAAAATGGAATTAATGAGTAGTAGCATTGAAAACATTTCGCTATCGATAGCAATTGGTTATGAAATTAAAACCAATGCCGATGTTCCGTTTGAAGAGATTATGAAAAACGCCGAAAACCAAATGTACCGCAACAAGGTTACCGAAGGTAAAAGCAATCGTAATAATGCGATTAAAGCTATTGTAAAAACATTAACGGATAAATTTGATGAAGAAAAAACGCATTTGGAACGGGTTAGTGATTTATGTAAAAAAATGGGAATGGCTTTAAATTTGCGTGTTGATGATTTACGAGAATTAGAAATGGCGGGATTTTTTCATGATATTGGGAAAATATCCGTCCCTGATGAAATTCTTCGTAAACCGGAGAAATTAACCAAAGAAGAATTCGAAAAAATAAAATCGCATACGGAAAATGGTTATCATATTTTAAGGGCGGCCGATGAATATTCCAATTTAGCTGATTATGCTCTTACTCATCATGAACGTTGGGATGGAACAGGCTATCCACATGGTATCAAACAAGAGGAAATTCCGTTGTTTTCCCGGATTATCGGGATTGTTGATGCTTTTGAAGCGATGACTTCGGATCGAGTTTATCGTAAAAAGATGAGTGAGGATGAAGCAATTCAAGAAATAATCATTAATGCGGGGACGCAATTTGATCCCGAATTAGCAAAATTGTTTGTTGAACAAGTTCTAAAAAAGAAATTTACTCGTAAGGGTGAGATTAACTAAAATCTCCCCCTTTTTTATTTGCAATCACGATAAAATTGTCCGTTTACAATTGTGAAAATGGAGAACATTTTTAGATATTTAAAATTATTTATATTGTTTCTTGTTAGAAATGCTTGTGAATTGATTTTCTTATTTGGGTGCTTTTCAAATCCATTTTTGTTGCTTGCTTTTTTTGTTTAAAAATGGTATATTCTTAAATGAGAAAAGAGGCGATTTTTTATGATTATTGGTATTCCAAAGGAAATACTACATGGTGAGTCTCGAGTGTCCGCGACTCCCGAAACAGTTAAAAAAATGGTCCAAGACGGACATCAAGTCTTAGTTGAAGTTAACGCTGGCGAAAATGCTTTTTATCATGACAATGACTATCAAGCTGCTGGGGCAACCATGCTTAGTTGTCCGAAAGACATTTTTCAAAAAGCGGATATTATTTTAAAAGTTAAGGAACCACAATACAATGAAAATTTAAAAGAACATGAAATTGATTGGATGAGGGAAGGGCAAACCCTAATTACTTTTTTACACCCCGCCGCTCCCAACAATCATGAAATGATTAAACGACTGACGGCCAAAGGTGTTAAAGCCTTAACGCTTGATGGTATTCCACGAATCAGTCGAGCGCAATCGATGGATGCTTTATCATCCATGAGTACTTGTGCTGGCTATAAAGGTATTTTAATCGCTGCCGATAGTTTAGGGAAATTCATCCCGATGATTGGGTCAGCTGTTGGAATGATTAAGCCTGCTAATGTTTTAGTTGTTGGCACCGGTGTTGCTGGATTACGAGCTATTGCGACAGCTCGGGGTTTGGGAGCCGTTGTTTATGCCACTGATATTCGTCCTGAAGCCAATGAACAAGCTCAATCTTTAGGAGCTAAAATTGTTGAATCCGGCATTCCGAGCGAAATTGCCGTCAGCAGTGATGGCAAACACGCTAATAAATTAAGTGAAAAGTGGCTCGCTGTTGAACGTGATCATCTTCGCGAAATCGTTGCCAAGGCGGATATTATTTTCCTTTCTGCCTTAGTATTTGGTAAAAGAGCGCCGATTATTATTGATGAAGAAATGGTCAAATCCATGAAACCGGGATCCTATATAATTGATATTTCTATTGATCAAGGCGGAAATTGTGCGGTAACCAAAGCTGGCGAAGTAGTCAATTATTTTGGCATTCAAGTTGATGGAACAAAAAATATTCCGGGGATGTTACCGACTTCGTCAACTTGGATGTTTGCACAAAACATCTACAATTTATTAAAATATCTTGTGAAAGACAATGAAGTAGTTCTTGATTTGAGTGATGAAATCACCTCATCGATTCTCGTCTGCCATGATTATAAACTTGTTCACGAAGGAACACTAGAAGCCATGGGGTTGAAATAATGGAGTGGATTTTAGTTGCTGTTTTTTTAGTTTCTACCATTTTAGGTTATATACTGATTAATAATGTCCCCTCTTTGTTACATACGCCCTTAATGAGTGGAATGAATGCACTTTCGGGGATTACTTTGATTGGCGCACTAATCGCAACAGCCATTTCTTTGAAAGATGCACATGGTGTGCTAGCATCAATATTGGGTGGCATTGCCATCATTGTGGCTACCATTAATGTCTTTGGCG
This sequence comes from Tenericutes bacterium ADurb.BinA124, assembly GCA_002068415.1. GTDB lineage: Bacteria > Bacillota_I > Bacilli_A > ML615J-28 > CAG-698 > UBA2253. The sequence goes on along the minus strand of MVZM01000015.1, from coordinate 38,207 downwards.
GCTTTGGTGTCACTGATCGGATGCTCAAAATGTTCAAGAAAAAAGGATAAGGTTAAATAGAATGTTAGAATTATTAAAAAATGATGTAATTTATTATGTTATTTCCGCTGTCTTAGCCTTATTAGTCATGTTTGGCATTTTCTTAATGAGTAAAGTTGACAAAGCCCGTTTGGGTAATGGCATCAGTGCTTTCAGTTTGTTGCTTGCGGTCATCATTACTTTACTTCGCCATGAGATTCTTGGTATTTGGTTTCTGTATATCTTTTTATTTGTTGGTGCCGTAATTGGTATTTTCATGGCTGTTAAAGTCAAAATGATTGAAACACCGCAAATGATTGCTCTGCTTAATGGTTTAGGTGGTTTAGCTTCGACCATAGTCGGGGGATTTGCGCTATTTAAAATAGGTGCTGAGGATAATCTGTTTAGCCAAATCACGGCGTTAATTGCTCTTTTAATTGGTAGCATTACTTTTGTCGGTAGTTTAATTGCCGCCCTTAAATTGGCTCGCAAAATGACCCAAAAACCGATTAATTTACCATATCATTCGCCCCTTTTACTAACTTTATTAATTTTAATGCTTGCTTTGCTGGTGCTTATATTTATTCCTTCGGTTAAACCTTTATGGATTGTCATTTTCGGGCTTCTTATCTCAGCTTTATTTGGATTGGTGTTTACCATAAAAATTGGTGGTGCTGATATGCCAATCACTATATCTCTTCTTAATAGTTTGTCGGGTGTGGCTGGGGCGATTACCGGACTGGCGATTAATGATATCTTATTGGTGTCAATTGGTGGAATTGTGGGTGCATCGGGCTTGCTCCTAACCCAAATTATGTGTAAAGCCATGAATCGGAAATTACTAGATATTCTTTTAGGTAAAACGAGTACTAAAGTTGTTAAACAAGTTAGCGAAGAAGAACACGATGAAAGCCAAACCAAATCCGATCCTTTTGCGGTCTTAAAAGCGGCTAAGAAGGTGATTATTGTTCCGGGTTATGGTATGGCTATTGCACAAGCACAATATCAAGTTAAAGAATTGGCTGACTATTTAAAAACTTTAGGGGTGAATATCAAATTTGCCATTCATCCGGTGGCGGGAAGAATGCCCGGGCATATGAATGTATTGCTTGCGGAAGTCGATGTTGATTATGATGATCTTTATGAAATGGATGCCATCAATCCGGAGTTTAAAGACAGCGATGTGACGATTGTTGTAGGTGCCAATGATGTTTTAAATCCGGCCGCCCGGAACCAACCAGACACACCTTTATATGGAATGCCGATTTTAAATGTTGATGAATCTAAAGAAGTACTTATTTTTAACTTTGATTTGAAACCGGGATATTCCGGAGTCAACAACCCATTGTATTCAAAAACCAATGTTCATTTATTTTTAGGGAATGCCAAAGATACTTTGCAAGTATTTTTGAATAATCTCAAAAAATAATTATACTGGGCAGTAAAAAACTGCCTTTTTTTGCTACTCTTTTTGCGCTTATTTCTTCGCAGATTACTAGAATAAGTGCTGAAATCTTATTGTTTAAACAAACTGCTTATGGTATAATTAATAAGTAAAAACCTAAAAGGAGAAAACCATGAAAACGATTGTCATTGGGGTAATCGGTGCCGATGTTCATGCTGTTGGTAACCGGATTATTGAGTATGTATTAACAAATGAAGGGTATAATGTCGTTAACATAGGGGTTTTATCAACGCAAGAAGATTTTATCAATGCAGCTATCGAAACAAATGCACAAATGATAATGGTTTCATCATTATATGGCCATGGTGAACTTGATTGTGTTGGCCTGCGTGAAAAATGTGTAGAAGCTGGCATTGGTGAAATCCTTTTATATGTGGGTGGTAATATTGTTGTCGGTAAACAAGATTTTGAAACGGTGGAAAAACGTTTTAAAGATATGGGTTTTAACCGTGTTTTCCCCCCAGGAGTCACCATTGACCAAGTTTTGCCGACGATAAAGGCCGATTTGGAAACAAGATGAACGCTTGTCTTTTAATTGACTTTGGCTCGACTTATACAAAATTAACAGCTGTTGACCTTGATTTAGGAATTTTGCTGGGGACATCCTCCCATTTTACAACTGTTTCATCAGATATTCGGCTTGGTTATCATCGTGCTTTGTCGTTATTAAAGGAAAAAATTGGTGTTATCCCCTTTTCTAAAATCATTGCTTGTTCTTCCGCAGCTGGTGGATTGAAAATGGCCGCTGTTGGCTTAGTGGAAGAATTAACTGTTGAAGCTGCCAAACGGGCTTGTTATGGTGCTGGTGGGAAAGTTGATTTAGTTTTTTCGCATTTCCTAACCAAGACGGATATTGATTTAATGAAAACCAAAAAAATTGATATCGTCTTATTAGCCGGAGGCACTGATGGTGGCAATAGCGAAGTTGTTATTCATAATGCGAAAATGTTGGCTTCAGCTAATTTAAAAATTCCTATTATTTTTGCTGGTAACAAAGCCGCTCAAGATGACATCCGCGATATCTTTACCGAAAAACAAGTTAATGGTTTTATTTGTGAGAACATTATGCCCAAACTTAATGTTCTCAATATTGATAAGGCGAAAGAAGTAGTTAGAAAGATTTTTTTGGAAAATATTATTGTTGCCAAAGGCATCAAACAAATTGAATCCGAAATTGATGCCGTTATGCTTCCAACTCCCTATGCCGTTTTAAAGGCCGCAGAATTATTATCCAAAGGATATCTTCATGAAGAAGGCTTGGGGGATTTAGTGATTTCCGATGTCGGTGGGGCGACAACTGATCTTTATTCATTGGGTTATGGTTATCCCAAGCGCGCTGATGTGGTTTTAAAAGGTCTTTCTGAACCGTTTGCGAAACGAACAGTGGAAGGTGATTTGGGAATGCGTTATTCCGCTTTGGGAATTGATGCGACCCTAAGTGAACAAGAACGAGCTTTATACTTAGAGCAAGGGATTGATATGAGAAAAGAAGCCCAATTCCGTCATGATCATGTTGATATGATCGCCCTTAGCCCTTATGATTGTGAAATCGACCGTCTTTTTGGGGGAATATGCCATGATAAAGCCATGAGTCGTCATGTTGGTAAAATGGAGCAAGCCTATACCCCGATGGGACTGCTTTATTACCAAACTGGAAAAGATTTAACCCAAGTAAAATATATTATTGGTACGGGTGGGGTTGTCATTCATGATGAAAAGCCCCAAGAAATGCTCTTAAAATTGTGTGCGGATAATCAAAAACCATTAGAACTCCGTCCTGTTAAGCCCCAGTTTTTAATTGATCGTCAATATGTTCTTTCAGCAATGGGATTGTTAAGTATTGACCATCCTGAAATAGCTCTTAAAATAATGAAAGGTAGCCTAGAAAAAATTTAGATAAATGGAATTGCGCAATAAAAAATGGACCGAAGCTGAATTTTTTAAAGTTCGTCAACAAGTGCTTGCTTCTTGGCCAACAGGAAGCAGTGAATTACTAAATCTCGACATTGCCATCGCTAATTTAAAGAAAATTCCGGCTCATAAAAACTTTGCTCTTAAAATGGCTGAGGCGAAAAAACAAGGTCGAACCCTTGTTCAACCGCGAGCGGGTGTCGCCGATATTGATCGCCATATTGAATTGATGCAGTTTTTAGAAGCAGCGGGAGCTGATTTTCTTCCTTCTACAATCGACAGTTATACTAGACAAAATCGCTATGCTGAAGCAGAAAGAGGAATTGAGGAAAGTCGTCGTCGCAATCGGAGCATGTTAAACGGTTTTCCTGCTGTCAACTATGGCGTCGAAATGTGCCGGCGGGTTGCTGATAGTGTCAATGTCCCGCTTCAAGCTCGGCATGGAACGCCTGATTCTCGCTTACTTGCGGAAATTATTCATGCTGCCGGTTGGACATCAAATGAAGGTGGTGGAATTTCTTATAATCTGCCATATGCGAAAAACGTCTCAATTGCTGATTCCCTTTGGTATTGGCAATATTGTGACCGTTTAGTAGGCTATTATGAGGACCATGGAGTAAGTTTAAACCGAGAGCCTTTTGGTCCTTTGACCGGGACCTTAGTCCCCCCTTCCATTTCCAATACTGTCAGTATCATTGAAGCTTTACTGGCTGCGGAACAGGGTGTTAAGAATATCACGGTTGGTTATGGGATGTGCGGGAATGTCATTCAAGATGTTGCAGCCATCCATACCCTTCAATCACAAACCGAAGCTTATTTGTACAAATACGGCTATCGTGATGTGATTGTCACCACAGTTTTTCATCAATGGATGGCGGGCTTTCCCGCCGATGAAGCCAAGGCGATGGGTTTAATTGCTTTGAGTTCGACGGTGGCCGCTTTAAGTAAAGCCACGAAGATGATTACCAAAACGCCACTGGAATCGGTTGGCATTCCGACGAAAGAAGCCAATGCTCAAGGAATTAAAGCTTCCAAATTGGTGGTTAGTTTGTTGAAAGATCAGTCTTTTGGTGAATTATCTCAATTAAAGGACGAAGAAGAACAAATCAAAAAAGAAGTTGATTCGTTATTAGCATATGTCTTCCGCTTGGGAGAAGGGGATTTGGCAATTGGCACTGTTAAGGCCTTCGAGTTGGGAATAATTGATATTCCTTTTGCTCCTAGTCGCTTTAATGCAGGAAAAATTCTTCCGGCTAGGGACAATGAAGGAATAATTAGAATATTAGATTTTGGAAATTTAGGTTTCACCGATGAAATAAAAGATTTTCATCGTAAAAAAATAGAAGAAAGGGCAAAATATGAAGGCCGTCTTGTTTCCTTCCAAATGACTGTTGATGATATCTATGCTGTTAGTGAAGGCGAACTAATTGGACGACCAAAAAGGTGAAATTATGAAAATTGTTGATGTTATTATCTCGCAATCTTACACTGGTTTTTATTTTGATGATCAAAAAGCGATTAAAGCCGGAGCCCAACTTGACGGTTTTATTTATGTTGGTGAACCATTAACGCCCGGGTTCTCATCAATTCGCCAACCTGGCGAAGCCATTTCCCTTCAACTAGTTCTTGAAGACGGTTCCGTTGCCATTGGTGATTGCGCCGCTGTCCAATATAGCGGTGCTGGGGGGCGCGATCCCTTGTTTTTAGCAGCCGATTTTATGCCTTTTATTGAGAAAAACATTAAACCGCTCCTTTTAAAAGAAGATGTTTTGGGCTTTAGAAAACTTGCAGAGAAATATGACCGCTTAACAATTAACGGCCAAAAATTGCACACCGCCATTCGTTATGGGGTTACTCAAGCCTTATTAATGGCCGCTGCGCTTGTGAAAAGAGTTTCTATGGCGGAAGTCATTCGTGAAGAGTACGGAATCAATGATCCTGTATATCAAACTGTCCCCATTTTTACCCAATCCGGTGATGAACGCTACTTGAATGCTGATAAAATGATTATTAAACAAGCTGATATTCTTCCTCATGCCTTGATTAATCATGTCAAAACGAAACTTGGCGAAAAAGGTGAAATATTGTTTGATTATATTGTTTGGCTTCGCAATCGGGTTCTTAAATTAAGGACTAATGATCAATACTATCCCGTTTTTCAAATTGACACTTACGGAACCCTGGGAATTGCTTTCCAAAATGATGTTTCGAAAATCGTTGATTATATTAAGACATTAGCGGAAGCAGCTAAACCATTTAAATTGCGGATTGAAGGTCCGGTTGATACGGGTGATCGTGAAGGTACGATGATTGCTCTACGTGACATTTCCCAATCTTTGGATGAGCAAAATATTCCGGTAGAAATTGTAGCTGATGAATGGTGCAATACTTTAGAAGATGTAAAATATTTTGCGGATAATAAAGCAGGACATATATTGCAAATTAAAACGCCTGATTTAGGCGGAATTAATAATGTTGCGGAAGCGATTATTTACTGTAATGACAAGCAAATCGGCAGTTATTGTGGCGGCACTTGTAATGAAACCAATATTTCCGCTCAAGCGACCACCAATATTGCCGTTGCTTGCAAAGCTACGCAATGTTTAGCTAAGCCGGGAATGGGAACTGATGAAGGTTTTATGATTTTAAAAAATGAAATGAATCGAATTGTTGCCTTGGCAAACAGTAGAAAGCGATAAAAAAATGAAAATTGGTGTGGCTGGGACATTAGAATCAAGTGATGTTATGATAACAGTTCGGGAAGCGGATGCTTTAAAAATCACGATTGAAAGCATCGTTTTTGCTTATTTCTCCGAACAAATTCATAATACCATTTTATCAACCTTACGAGAAATGAACATAACTAATGTTCATGTGCTATGCCAAGATAAAGGAGCGCTTGATTATGTTATCAAAGCTCGTTTAAAAACGGCCATCGAAAGGATGAAACAACATGCGTAGAAGTTTACTTTTTATTCCGGGAAATAATCCGGCCATGCTTCAAAATGCCGATGTTTTTGAAAGTGATGGCCTTATTTTAGACTTGGAAGACGCCGTTCATATTAATGAAAAGGATAGTGCCCGTATGCTGGTTTCTCATTATCTTGAGTCAAAACAAACTCATAGTTTAGAAATGATTGTCCGGATTAACGGTTTAGATACTCCTTATTTTCAGAAAGATTTACAAGCCGTGGTTTGCCAGCAACTAGATACCATTATGCTTCCCAAGGCTAAAGTTAAAGATGTTTTAGATCTTTCAAAGATGCTTGATGAAATCGAACAAACTAAACAAATAAGCAAAGAAATAAAAATTATTCCGATTATTGAACTAGCTCAATCGGTTTTAGAAGTTAATGAATTAGCCAGATTTCCTCGGGTCAATGGGATTTTATTAGGAGCCGAAGATTTATCAACGGATTTGGAAATTGAAAGAACAAAACCTGGTTTGGAAATAATATATCCACGCTTCTGCGTTATTTATGCTTGCAAAGCGCAAAAAATTGATGCCATTGATACTCCTTTTACAGATACAAAAGATGAACAAGGCTTGAGTAAGGATTGTGAGACGGCAAAAATGTTTGGGATGAATGCGAAGACGGCCATTCACCCCAATCAAGTTAGCATCATTAATGATGTCTTTTCGCCAAGTGAAAAAAATATCGCATGGGCTAAACGAGTTATTGAAGCCAAGAAAAAAGCTGAAGCCAGTGGTTTAGCTGTCTTTAGTCTTGATGGTAAAATGATTGATAAACCAATTATTGATCGAGCGATTAATATCTTAAAAAAAGCTGAAAAATTCCAATTGCTTTAGGTGAAATATGAAAAACAGTCTACAACGAGAAGTCCCGGTTGGCTTTAAACCCTTTGTTTCCCCAACGGCTTTTCAAAAAAAACCACGAATAATGATTCCTGAAAAAAACACCAATCATCAGATTGTTTTTTTTGAATCTTTGGAAGCGATGTTTAAGGAGATGGGGATTTCGGATGGCATGACTCTATCATTTCATCATCACCTTCGTAATGGTGATGAAGTCTTAAATCAAACTGCGAAAGTTGTAGAAAAAATGGGTTTAAAAAATCTACACTTTGCTCCTAGTTCCATTTTCCCCAATAATGCTTGTTTATCATCATTAATTAAAAATAAAAACATTACGTCCATTACCACTAATTATCTCAATGGCGATGTTGCTAAGACGATTAGCCAAGGTTATTTAGAAAATCTTCTGATTATGGAAACCCATGGGGGTCGTGCTCGCTCCATTGAAGCCGGTGAGTTAGCGATTGATTTTGCCATTTTAGCAACCCCGGCTGTTGATTGTATGGGCAATGGCACCGGTTCCCTCGGTAAGAATGCCTGTGGAGCCTTGGGGTATGCGATTCCCGATTTAAAATTTTCTAAAAAAGTCATTTTAGTGACTGATACAGTTGTTGATAAAATTGATAATCCGGAATTTCCTCATTCCTATGTAGATGCGGTTGTTGTTTTACCATCCATTGGTGAACAAAAAGGCATTGTTTCGGGAACAACTAAAATCACTACCGACCCCGTTGGTTTAAAAATTGCTCGAGATGCAGCCAAATTGCTTCATGAATTAGGAATGATAAAAACGGGTTTTTCGATGCAAACTGGGGCGGGAGGGACTTCTCTAGCCGTTGCTGATTTTGTAAAAAAACAAATGCTTGCCCAAAACATTGTCGGCAGTTTTGCTTCGGGAGGAATTACCGCTTATTATGTTCAGATGCTTAAACTTGGTCTATTTGAAAAATTATATGATGTCCAGTGCTTTGATTTGGAGGCGGTAACTTCTTATCGTGATAATGATCATCATTTTGCGATGTCATCATCGGAATATGGTAATCCCATGGAACCAAATCCCATTGTCAATAACCTCGATTTTGTCATCTTGGGGGCTACGGAAATTGATTTAGATTTCAATGTTAATGTCACGACGGATTCCAATAATTGGCTGATTGGTGGTAGTGGTGGTCATTCTGATACTGCTCATGGTGCCAAAGTAACGATTATTACTACTAATTTAATTAAATCGCGAATGCCGATTATTAAAGAACGAGTCACAACTTGCACAACTCCGGGTGAAGATGTGGATGTTCTGGTAACTGAAAGAGGGATTGCCATCAATCCTAAACGTCAAGATTTACTTGCGCAACTTCGAAATTCTCGTCTTAATATTAAACCGATTGATGAATTATTGACATTATGCTATCAAATTACTTCGAAACCGCAGGTCGTTGTCCATGATAAAAAAATCATCGGCGTGGTTAAATACCGTGATGGAACCATTATTGATTCCCTTTACCAAGTCAAGAAATAAGGTGGAATGATGGTAATAAAAGAAGCTTATCTTGATTCAGAAAAATTACAAATAAAAGCGTTTTTGGAAAAGTTTGACCTTAATTTCGATAATGATATTACGGAAACTTTTTTTATGGAAGATAATAAGGAAATCATTGCAACAATTTCCTTAAGCAAGCACATTATTAAGTGCTTAGCGGTTTCCGATGAGTATCAAGGTGAACAATTGGCTTTGAAAATGGTCAATCAAGCTGTCAGTTTTTTACATAGTAAAAATGAGCATTTTTTTCAAGTTTTTACAAAACGCATTTATCGTGACTTTTTCTTAAATATGGGAATGCGGTTGATTGTTGAATCAGAGCGAATCAGTATTTTGGAAAGCAGTTCTTACCCTATTACGCTTTATTTGCAAGACTTAAAAAAACAATTAGCTTTAACAACAAACAATAACGGTGCGATTGTTGTTAATTGTAATCCGATGACATTGGGCCACTTATTTTTGATTGAACAAGCAATCAAAAACCATCAAACATTATTGTTATTTGTTCTTCAAGAAGATCGTTCTGAGTTTTCAACCGCAGAACGAATGGCTTTAGTTAAACTGGGGGTTGCGCATTTACCCAATGTTATTGTTGCTCCGTCCTCACCATATTTAGTTTCTAATTTAACTTTTCCCAGTTATTTTTTAAAGGAAGACAGTACTCGGAATAATGAATATGCTTATTTGGACGCTTTAATTTTCAAAAATTACTTCATGCCCATTTTAAATATTACCCATCGTTATATCGGAACTGAATCTCACCCGATGATGGTAACTTATAACAATAACTTAAAATTAGTGTTAGGAAAGTCACTCACTGAAATAGAGCGAATTGATTATGATGGCGAACCGATCAGTGCTTCTCAAGTTCGTAAATTAATTCACAATCATCAACTTTATGAAGCATTAAAATTAGTTCCGGATAATACTCGCTCCTTATTAAGTAAAATATATTATAATCGATACAAATAGAAGAAGGATATTATGGATAAAAATAGTCCCATCGGAGTTTTTGACTCAGGAATTGGTGGTTTAACAGTTTTAGAATCTTTGAAGGCTTTAATGCCTCAAGAAAATTTTATTTATTTGGCGGATGATGCTTTTTATCCCTATGGGACAAAAACAAAATCGGCAATTGAAAACCGTGTTTTAACAATTGGTAAAGCTTTTATCAAGAAAGATGTCAAAGCTATTGTTATTGCTTGCAATACCGCTTCCGCAAACGCGCAAAAATTAATTAATTGGGCGAAAATTCCCATTATCACGGTTATTGAACCGACTGCTTTAGCCGCTTTTAATCAATCACAAGCCAAAAAAATTGCTGTTATTGCCACGAAGTTGACGATTTCTTTGGGCATGTACCAAAATTATCTAGAAGAATGGCAGGCTAAAGTCTATTCTTTAGCGACCTCGGAGTTAGTTCCTTTAGCTGAAAGCCCTAATCGACAATCAGCGGAAACGAAAGCGCAGGTTTTGGAAATTGTGAAACCACTTTTGAATAAGGATTTTGATACGCTCATTTTAGGTTGTACGCATTTCGGTTTATTGAAAGAAGCCTTGGCAGATATTTTCCCCCATGCGCAATTAGTTGCTTGTGGTGAAGCGACCGCTATAAAACTAAAAAATGAATTAGAGCGCCTTGATTTAATGACGGAAAGAAAATCCCAAGGTTCAGTTGAGTTATTATGCAGCCGTCACCCAGAATGCTATCTTGATAAAATTGATTGGCTTTCTTTTAAATATCGTAAACCTCGAACTTGGTAACAGCATTTGAATCACTAGCATGATTGAATGCTTTTTTTAGTGCTTAAAAGGCACTGCCTTCAAGTTAAATCCCTTTTGCGAGTTATTATCAAATTCGGCTTTGATGGAATTAGAAGTCATTTTTTCGGCTTTGTAAAAAAAGCGAAATTTGCTTGCAATACCGTTTTGTTTGTGTTATTATTTAGCAAGTCAAACAATTTGATATACAAACAAAACGGAGGAATAATTATGTCAGAAAAAATTGCCATCATTGTTTGTGGGAATTCTGGAATTGATTATATAAAACATCCTTACCAAATTGATGTCTTTCGCTCTTTACTCAATGTTAATGGTGAGGAATTTGAAGATTTTATTGATATTGAAGCCAATGCTTTTTATGAACGCTTAATTAAAGAGCCCAATACCAATGTTTCGACTTCCCAAACTTCAACCGGGAAGATGTTGGAAGTTTATCAACGTTTAGAAACGGAAGGATTTACGGATGCGATTGTTATTACCATTTCATCTCATTTAAGCGGTACCGCCCAAAATGCCATCCTAGCAGGACAAATGGTAGACCACCTTAGGGTCCATATTTTTGATTCGCTAACAGCAGCTTATGCGGAAGCTAAAATGGCCTTGGTTGCGGCGGAAATGGCCTCTAAACAAATGAGTGTTTCACAAATCCTCAAAAAATTAACATTTATTCGTGATCATAACCGGATTTATTTTGCTGTAGATACTTTGAAATATCTTGTGAAGAACGGTCGCTTGAGTGCTGCTAAAGGTTTTATGGGCTCATTGTTAAAATTGAAGCCCTTATTGGTCATCACCAAAGAAGGTAAAATTGTGGCTGTTAAAAAAATCAGAACCTCGGTTAAAGCGATCAAACATGTCAAAGAACAATTCTACGAAGAAACCAAAGGACTTGATTTTGAACCTTTTATCATTTATACTACTAATATCGAATTAGCAAAAGCAGTTGCTAATGAAATAATGGAACATTATCCAAAGATTAAACAAGTCGGATTGTTCCCATTAACACCGGTTGTGGGGGCTCATGTTGGGCCCGGTGCCTTTGGAATTGGTTATATCATTAACAAATAAAGGGGAAATGTATGAGCAAGTCAAAAGCTTTAATCAATGAATTACTCGTTGAAGTTTTTAACAACATTCTAAGCATTGAAGAAGATGTTTTGAAAAGTCGAGGGATTAAACTTTCGATGAAAGAAGTTCATATTTTAGAAACGGTGCGGAATACTCCCGTGCCGACGATGTCGGCAGTTGCTAGAAAGTTGCGCATTACCACCGGAACCTTAACGGCCTCCATTGATCGATTGGTTCGCAAGAAATATGTCCGTCGAGGTCAAGAAGAAAAAGATCGCCGGAAGGTCATCATTGAATTGACGGAACCGGCTTTTGCTGTGCTCAAAATTCACGATGAATTTCATAATGAAATGATTGAAGCCATTTTTGCGGACATGAAAATAGATGAAGATGAAATACTCTTAAAATCTTTGGAAAATATTTCTAACTATTTTAAAGAAAAGTACCGTTAATTGGATAATAATAAGCGATAATTTTGAAGTTAAATTAAACATTAAAAAGCTGATAGTACCAATCAGCCTTTCATATGTTTTCCCATCAAATTGATGTTGGAACAACAGGGCAAGTTATTAATTAACTTGAATCTATTCGCGATTGTGTTATAATAAAAGAAATTATTTGGAGGACAATATGGATATATTTAAGAAGTGCGAGCAAGTTGCTCATATTGAAGCTGTTAAAGCCCGTGGCGTTTACCCCTATTTTAACCCTCTTGAAACAGGACAGGATACCGAAGTAATAATCAATGGTCGGAAAACTTTAATGATTGGCTCCAATAATTACTTAGGATTAACTTCTCATCCGGAAGTGATTCAAGCAGGAATTGATGCCATCAAAAAATATGGGTCTGGTTGCTCGGGGTCCCGCTTTTTAAATGGAACTTTAGATATTCATGTTGCTTTAGAAAAGGAATTATCGGATTTTTTACATCGGGAAGCATCCTTAACTTTTAGTACCGGTTTTCAAAGTAATTTAGGAATTATCAGTGCTTTAGCTGGCCGCAATGATGTCATTGTCGGGGATAAAGAAAACCACGCGAGTATTTATGATGCTTGCCGCTTAAGTTATGCTAAATTACTGCGCTATGAACATAATGACATGGATGATCTTGAAAAAATCTTAAAATCCATTGGTCCAGAGAAAGGTATTTTAATTGTAACCGATGGAGTTTTCTCCATGACAGGTGATATTTGCCCTCTGCCGGAGATTGTGAGACTGGCCAAAAAATATGGCGCTCGCGTCATGGTTGATGATGCGCATGGTTTAGGCGTCCTTGGGAAATATGGTCGTGGTACGGCGGAACATTTCGGCTTGGAAGAAGAAGTTGACGTTGTTATGGGAACTTTCAGTAAATCGTTAGCATCTTTAGGAGGGTTCATGTCCGCCAAAGCGTCAGTGATCGAATATGTCAAGCACGTTTCCCGTCCGTTTATCTTCAGTGCCTCTATTACCCCAGCCAGTGTTCAAAGTGCACGAGCCGCTCTAAAAATCTTAGCCCGTGAACCTAAACGAGTTAAGGATTTAGCGGATATTAGCGAATATATGCGCCAAGGACTAATTAATTTGGGGATTAATATCATTAAAAGTTCAACGCCCATTATTCCCATTTATACTTATGAAGATGAAAAGACTTTTTTAGCTTGTAAAATGTTGTTGAATCGGGGTGTTTATGTTAATCCGGTTATTTCACCAGCCACTCCGGTGGGGCAAAGCTTGTTAAGAACTTCCTATACGGCAACCCATGTTAAATCACAAATGGACTTTGCAATGAAGCAAATCAAAGAAGTTTTAGACATTTTAAATCCGAATGAACAATAAACCTCCGTCGAGGTTTATTTTCATTAGAAACGAATATTATTCTATGGTATAATATGAAAAATAAAGGCAACATGATTTTTATTAAGAAAAATTGTTTTCGAAAGTAGGCATATAAATGGCTCGGAGTTATTTTTTTATCAAAGCACATCATCATTTTATTCTTCATAATCCCCATGTATATGAGGCTGATGTCATTATCATTAATCAAAACGATGCGGCTTTTGTTTTCTCTCATCGCAATGAATTTCCTTTATTGATGGAATATCTAAAAACGAAGGAAGGGGAACTATATGTAAAAGTTGATGATGTTGACAGAAAACAGTTTAAAGCCAATATGAAAATAATAGCCGGATCTTTGATTAAAGGTTGGGCGATTCCGAAAGCTTCTTGTTCATTGATAAAAACAATGACCATTAAAGTTCGTGATTTTGAGCAAAGCCATCAACTAGAATTTGGTTCACTTAATTTTATTGCCATTATTGATACTCCTGAAGGTGTTCTTTCATATCGAAAAATAGCCAATTTTGAACGAGTTAAGGCTTTGTTTTTTGATGAGGAGAAATATCGCACCTTTCTTGGTTGGAGTCAAGATAGTAATATTGATTTTGTCTTTCAACAAGTTTCTTTTGCTGCTTCAATTAGTAAAAAACCTTTAATTGATCGAATAAAGCCAAGTGATAGTGAATTGATTGCCGATTTAAAGCGTGGTAAAAACTTAGGCTGTCTTGCAAAGGCTACTTCAACCGTTGATCAACTAGTAAAAATCAATGCTTTTTATACACCAACGGCGGAAGAACTGAAAGAAGCATTAAACATTTTAAACCAATATTGGGAAGCTAATAAGCAAAAACGTCGAAATCTTTTCGTTGATGGAAAAGAAATTTCACCCCTCAAACTTTATCAAAGTAAAGAAATCCTCTTGCGAACTCCTGAATATCGTTCTATTGAAAGAATTGGCAGTTTAATGATTAAAGGTGAAAGAATTTATATTTCGCAAAAAGTTCCCCCGACGAAAAAGTTTTATACGGTTGGGGAAGAAATCGGTAATGCCGTTACCCATGGGCTTGGGGGATTGTTGGCCATTTTTGCTTTAATTCTCCTTTTGATTAAAGGTCTTAGCAGTCAAAGTAAGGTAGTTTTTTGGGCTTATTTACTTTATGGCTTAAGTGCCATTCTTTTGTTTTCGGCATCGACGCTTTATCATGGTCTTCCTTTAGGAGGAAAGGCTAAAAAATTATTCCAAAAATTTGACCATATGTCAATTTATTTGTTGATTGCGGGGACCTATACCCCATTTACATTAATCGCCATTGGCGGGAATTTAGGAATTACGCTTTGTTCATTAATGTGGCTTAGTGCGCTTTTGGGTCTTTTGATGAATGTGTTTTGGTTTGGTAAATTTAAAATATTTCACCTTGTTCTCTATGTTGGATTAGGATGGATGGCTTTTTTTTACTTAAAAACGATAATTGCGGCCATCGGCTTATATGGAACGCTTCTTTTACTAGGGGGCGGTGTTGCCTACACCATCGGGATTGTTTTTTATACATTAAAATTATTTAAGTTTACCCATATGATTTGGCATTTATTCGTTATTTTGGGCTTCGTTTTACATTTTTTAGCGATTTATTTTTATGTTTAGAGGAAGGGAAAATTTCGTTTTTGCCTTTTATTTACACTAAATAAGACTGGATTAAAGAAGGCGTTTGTGATAGAATTATTTCAAGAGGTTAATTAACATGAGCCAAAACCGTTATCAACAATTATTAAATATTTTAAAAGTTGCTGACCATCAAGAACTAAAAAAAGGTGAGTTTTTGGAACTGAAAATTAAAAAACTTGCGAGACAATGGGAATTTTATTTTCGCTTTCCAACACCTTTAAGTTTAGCTAGTTATCAGCTTTTCATCCGCCGCCTAAATGAGGTTTATAACGCTGACCAAGAACATCAGCTAAAAATCTTTATTAACTATCAAAATCCTATGCTTGATGATGAAATGCTAGCTACTTATTATCAAGATATTCTTGATTGTTGTATTGATGAAAAACCGCGGTTTGCGACCTTAAAAGTTTTAAATACCCATTTTTCACAAAACACTGTCAAAATATATGTTGGTAGCGAAGAAGAAGTGACAATGGTTGAAAGTTTAATCCCCAGTTTGCAAAGTGGTTTTAATGATTATCACTTAACAGAAATTGCTTTCAATGTATCGGTCAGTAATTTTGAAACGCCGATTGCGAAAACCATTGCTGCTAATTTATCGAAAGCAACGAAGGAGGCCATTAAAAATCAAGAACTGTATGATCGTTTTGCTAAAAGTATTACAGAAAAAGAAAAAGTTTTCAAAAAACCGAAAATGAAATCGGAAATCAATGGTCCAATTACCTTGCTTAAAGATGTTCCGGCTTCAGAAGTGCAGTTAGTAGAACACTATCAAAAACACGGCAATTTAAATTTTGTCATTAGCGGTGATGTTATCAGTGCTAGCATCCAGGAAAAAAAAGGCAATTTTAAAATCTATGAAGCGACTGTTTTTGATGGGACCGACTCTATCATCGTCAAACTCTTTTTAAATGATAAAGATCCAAAAATGGAACAATTTTATCGAAATCAAGCTTTTCCCGGGAAAAAAGTTCGAGTTTTTGGCTTAGCTGAATTTGACCGTTTTTCCAATGATGTGGTGATTAAAATCCGGGAAATTCATGGCTTGGGGCCAAGTGAAGTGCAAAAGCGTGTTGATAATGCAAAAGAAAAACGCATTGAACTGCATGCCCATACCAAAATGTCCACCCAAGATGGTGTGATGGATATCAAAGATTATGTGAATACTGCTCTTGATTTCGGTCACTCCGCCCTTGCAGTTACCGACCATTTTAATATTCAGTCTTTGCCGGATTTGTATAATCTAACCAAGGGAAAGAACATTAAACCGATTTATGGTGTGGAAGGAGCCTTAATTGATGAAAATAAATTTAAAATTGCCTTTACCGATGCCGATATTGATTTACGGACAGCGACCTTTGTTGTCTATGACTTAGAAACAACGGGCTTATCCAGTAACTATGACGAAATTATTGAAATTGCAGCCGTCAAAATCCAAAATCTGCAAATAGTTGACGAATATTCAACTCTCGTTAAACCAAAAAAGGCTATTCCGGCATATATTACGGAAATAACCAATATCACAAATGACGATGTTCGCAACGCTCCGGCTATCTTTGAGGTAATCGGTGAATTTCATACTTTTATTAAAGACTGCTTATTAGTGGCGCAAAATGCTAGTTTCGACAATTCCCATTTGTATAAAAATTTAAAGGACGCCGGTTTGTTTACGAAGGAGTTTCCGACCATTGATACCATGCAGTTAGCAAAAATTCGTTATGGTCATAAACTTAAAACCTTTAATTTAAAGTCCTTAGCAAAATTTTTCGATGTTGATTTAATCCAACACCATCGGGCCCTAAATGATGCGAAAGCAACAGCGGAAATATTTATTAAGATGTTAAAAGGGATATTAAGCGAGAAAGTCAATAATTATCAAGATATTAATGCGGCCTTTATTGATGAACAAGCTTACCAAAATGCGATGTCAACGCATATTAATATTTTGTCAAAAAATAAAAAGGGGACTAAAAATTTAAACTTAATTATCTCGGATTCTCACACCACTCATTTTTATAAGGAGCCTCGTATCCTCAAAACATATTTAGAAGCTCATCGTGAGGGTTTGCTTTTAGGGAGTAGTTGTTGTAATGGCGAAATCTTTGATCTTGCATGGCGTGAGAGTTATGAGACATTATTATCAGCACTTCATTTTTATGATTATATTGAAATTCAACCGGTTGATCATTATTTACACTTATTTGAAGATGATGATATTGAAGCTAATAAAGATTTAATCAAACAAATTCTTAAAAAAATCATTCAAGCCAGTCAAGAATGTGGCAAACCAGTGGTTGCTACCGGTGATGTTCACATTTTAAATAGTGATGATTATAAATTACGGGAAATCTTTATCAATGCCCCGCAAGTTGGGGGAGGAATTCACAAATTATTTAATAAAAATAACATTGCTACTCAGCATTTTATGACGACGGAAGAAATGCTCCAGGCGTTTTCTTTTTTAGGTGACGACTTAGCTAAACAAATAGTGGTGACGAATTCCCATTTAATTGCTGATCAAATTGAATATCATCCCCTTTTTGACGATTATTTATATACCCCCAGCGATGACTTTATGAAGGATTTAGGAGTGCCATCATTTAAACAGGCAACAATTGATTTGACTTATCAAAGCGCTCATCGTCGTTATGGTCAAAACTTACCATTATATATATTGGAACGGATAAAAAAAGAACTCAACAGCATTATTAATAATAATTTTGCTTCCATTTATTACATATCCCACTTGCTTGTGAAGAAATCACAGGATGATGGTTATGTTGTTGGTAGCCGTGGTTCGGTGGGCTCCAGTTTAGTTGCCTTTTTTATGGGAATTACGGAAGTTAATTCCTTGCCACCCCATTATTACTGTTCGCACTGTCATTTTGTAGCTCTTAAGTTGAACAATGAAGAAAAAAAGAAGTACTCACAACCCAATGTGACGGACATCATTTATTCTCTCTTACAAACCGCAGGCACGGGCTTTGATTTACCTGACCAAAAATGTCCTGTTTGTGGGAATATGCTTAGTAAGGATGGTTGTGATATCCCCTTTGAAACTTTTTTAGGTTTCAAGGGAGATAAAATTCCTGATATTGATTTAAACTTTTCCGGTGATTACCAAAATAAGGCTCATGAATTTTGTCGTGACTTATTTGGTATGGATAATGCTTTTCGGGCGGGAACGATTACCACGATTGCCGATAAAACCGCTTATGGCTATGTGAAAGGATATTTAGAACGAAAAGGAATCCAGGCTCGCAATTGTGAAATTGACCGCTTGGGAGCCAAGATTACTGGTGTCAAACGCTCAACCGGACAACACCCAGGTGGTATTGTCGTTATTCCTAAGGAGATTGAATATGCGGATATTATTCCGGTGCAATTTCCCGCCGATGATACTAAGTCAACTTGGCGGACAACTCATTATGATTATCACAAATTTGAAAGCAATTTACTTAAATTAGATCTTTTGGGACATGATGATCCGACGATGATTCGTCATTTGATGGATTTTGTCGAAAAAGAGCCAGGTAATTACCCGTTTTCCACAGTTGAGGAGATTCCTTTTGCTGATAGTAGAGTCATTGCCTTGTTTTCCGGTGTCTCCAGCATGGGTGTTGATGCTACTCAAGTCCATGAAGTGGTCGGAACAAACGGCATTCCCGAGTTTGGCACGACGCTTGCAAAAGACATGCTAAGAGAAATTCGTCCCAAAACCGTTAATGAATTAATCAAAATTTCTGGTTTAAGTCATGGTACCGATGTTTGGAACGGTAACGCTCGAGACTATATGTTAGGGATGAAAAAAGAAGTAGGACCGATTGAGTTTAAGGATTTGATTGGTTGTCGCGATGACATCATGAATTATTTATTATCAAAGGGATTACCAGCTATTTCCGCTTTTAAAATAATGGAAAGTGTTCGAAAAGGCCATGGTGTTTCCGGCGAATTTGAAGAAGAGATGCTCAGATATCAAGTTCCTGAATGGTATATTGATTCATGTAAAATGATTCAATATATGTTTCCTAAGGCACATGCTTCGGCCTATGTGATTATGGCATTACGGATTGGATGGTTTAAAGTATATCGACCTTTGCAATATTATGCCGCTTATTTTTCTAGGCGGGCTAATGTTTTTGATATCATTGCCATGGCTGGCGGTTATTCGTCAATTAATCTTCGGGTTAAGGAACTCGAAGACTTAATCAAAATTAAGAGAGCTTCCAATAAGGAAATCGATATTTATAACTGTTTGCTTTTAGCTTTAGAAATGACAGCTCGAGGCTTTACTTTCCAACAAATCGATATTGAAAAATCGGATTGTCGAGATTTCTTAATTGAAGGCAATAGTTTAATTATTCCTTTTCGAGCCATGGATAATTTAGGTGAAGCGACCGCGAAGTCAATTACGGATGCACGGAGCGAAGCGATGTTTTCTTCAAAAAAAGATATTATGCGCCGAACAAAAATCAATACGACCCTTTTTGAAAAACTTTCAGAAATTGGGGCCTTTAAAGGTCTTCCCAACGAAGATCAAATTGGATTATTTTAAATATGTATAAGGAGGTCAATTATGCGTTTTCGCAGTCATAACCCCGTCTTTCAAAGGGTTCTAAAAACCGCATATGAAGGAGAAAACTACGAAGTTGCCAGTTATCGGGGGGTAGCTTTTAAAACGATTTATTTTATCGCTTTGACTATTTTAGGAGCAATTATCAGTTTATGGGCAGCGATGGCTCATCCCAATGCTTTAGGTTCTCTTTTACCGATTGCTCTTGTTGTTACTATAATTAGTTCGATGTTAGCCCTTTGGGTGCCTAGTTTATCCCAAGTTTTTGGTTCCGTTTACTGTTTAGGTGAAGGTTTATTAGTGGGATTTGTGTCCTTATTATTTGAACTTGAAGCTCCGGGCGTTGTGTTAACGGCCATCTTGGCGACAATTGTAGTGCTGATTGTTGTGACGACTTTGTTTGTAACGCGAGCCATTGTCGTCAATAGCAGATTCATCCGTTTTTTACTGATTTTTTCAATTTCGATGTTTCTTACTCAATTGTTATTGTGGATTATTTCTTTTAGTTTTGGGATTACTTATAGTTTCGGCTTTTCAATGCTTACTTCAGGAATTATGGTTTTCATAGCAACGCTCTTTTTACTCTTTGATTTAGAAAGTATTACCCAAGTTGTTGAAGGAAGAGCCCCGAAACAGTGGGAGTGGTATGTATCTTTTGGCTTAGTGTTTACCATCATTTGGTTATATATGGAGATCTTACCGATTATTGCTCAACTCTTTTTTGATCGTAATTAATAATCAGGGCCAACACTTGTGTTGGTCTTGTTTTTTTTGTTTAAATATTCTTGTGATTATAGTATAATAAAATGAAGGAAAGTTGTTTATGGATTTAATAATTTACCCCCAACACTTAAAAGGAATTGTGGAGGCACCGCCATCCAAAAGTTATACGCACCGAGCTATCATTTGTGCTAGTCTTGCTTGCGGTCGCTCCGTAATTCATAATCCTTTAATTTGCAATGATACACATGCAACTATCAATGCCTTAAAAGCCATCGGTGTCAATATTGTTTATTATGAAACAAGAATCGAAATTGATGGGTTAAACGAAATTCACATTCCTAAAAAACCGATTTTCTGTCATGAATCAGCTTCTACAATGCGTATGCTAATCCCTTTTTTTTCCACCCTTCACCATGAGTGGACTTTTTTAGGGAGTGAATACTTAATTAAGCGCCTTCAAGATGATGATTTACATGAACTTAAAGGTTTATCTTTCGAAAAACAAAATAAAGAATTAAGATTTCGCGGCCAGTTAAACCAAAGCGAATATTTACTGAGCGGTCATAATACGAGTCAGTTTATATCGGGAATGATTATGGCTTTGCCGTTTTTAACTCCATCAACTAAATTAAAGTTTCAGGCCATCGATATCAATAACCCCTATGTTCAATTGACGATGGTCACTTGTCAACATTTTGGCTTAGAATTCCTTTTTCCCGATTCTTCCTCTTTAATTTTAAAAACTGGTAGTCATTATCAAAAACGGGAATTTACTGTTGAAGGTGATTTTTCTAATTCAGCTTGTTGGCTGGCTGCGGCTTACTTTAACCCGCAGTTACGGGTTAGTGGTCTTAATCCACTATCACGACAAGGTGATGCCCGGTTTTTTAAGTTCCTCGAAAAGATGAAAGTAAAATATAGATATGAGGACGGCGATTATTTTTATTTAAATGGAAAAATCGCCAGTGCTGAAATTGATATCTCAGAAACGCCTGATTTGGCCCCAATTTTAGCCGCCGTTGCTGCTTTAGGGACGGGGACGGTCATCATTAGCGGAATCGACAAACTCCAATACAAAGAAAGTAATCGAGCGCTTGCAATTATGGAGGGTTTGAACCGCCTTGGCGGAAGTGTTGAAATCATTGATAATCGGATGGTTATTCACGGCAAAGCCTTGTTAGATGGTGGTTGTGAAGTTGATAGTTATAACGATCATCGGATGGTGATGGCTTTTGCCATTTTAGGGAACCAAGTCCGTTCACCATTAATAATCAAAAATTTTGCTGCTGTAAATAAATCATATCCTAATTTCTTTAATGTTTTCCAACAAATTGGCGGAAAAACCGAGGTGGTTTAATGCAAACCTTAATAACTAACTATTCTAGAAAACAAGTTAAAATCTATTTAGAAGACGGTTTAATCAGTCGCTTGACCGCGTTTTTAAATCCCAATCTTCGCTATTTTATCATTACAGATGAACGCGTGGCTTCATTATATTTAGATACGGTAATTAACCAACTCCCCAATTTTGATCTTTATCTTTTGCCTTCTGGGGAATCCAGTAAAAATCTTGAGGAAGTAAATCGGATTATTAATTACATGCTATTGGCGGATATCCAGAAGAACGATTATTTATTAGCCCTTGGTGGGGGCGTAATTGGCGATGTAACGGCATTTGTGGCGGCCATTTATAAACGGGGTATTAATTATCTTTCCGTCCCAACAACTTTGATTTCGCAAGTCGACAGTTGCTTGGGTGGTAAATGTGGTGTTGATTTTTCGGTAGGAACCTATCTCTATAAAAACCAAATCGGGACTATTTACCATCCGGAAATGATTTTAGTTGATCCGCAAGTTCTTAACACTTTGCCTAGGAGTGAATTTACATCGGGTTTAAGCGAAGTAATCAAATATGGAATTTGTTTTTCGCCATCCTTGCTTGAAAAAATAACTCAACCCGAATTATTATCCGAAGTTATTTACGCATGTTTATCGATTAAAGCGGGGATTACAGAACGGGATGAATTTGATCAAGGCGAGCGAATGACGTTAAATTATGGTCATACAATTGGCCATGCTTTAGAAAGTTATTCCCGATTTACCTTGAGTCATGGTCAAGCGGTGGCTATCGGGATGTATTATGAAACCAAACAGCCGGATTTGCGGACATTATTAGCTAATTTATATCAAAAAATCGGCATCAATATGGATTTTTCTTTGCCAATGGCGGAAATTGTGGACTTTATTAAGAAAGATAAAAAAACTAATCAAGCTTTGATTACTGTCCCTGTTCTTACTAAACTGGGGAAAGTAAGCATCAAAACAATTAATTTAGATGATTTTTGTCGAGGAATAAAATGAACAGTTTTGGGAAAAATTTGCGAATTACTTTATTTGGGGCCTCTCATGAACAATATATCGGTTTGGTAATTGATGGTTATCCCGCCGGTATAAACATTGATGTTGCTTTAATTAAAATGAAATTACAGTTACGACGAGGTTTAGGGGAGCTTGTTTCTTCACGCCTAGAGAACGATGATTTTCAAATCATCAGTGGTTATTTTAAAAATTACACTACCGGTGCTCCTTTAACAGTGCTTGTGAAAAACGAAGATGTGATAAGTGGAGATTATGAAAAATGCTTGGGAAAAGCGCGACCGAGCCATGGTGATTATGTTCTTCATCAAAAATTCCATGGTTTTAATGATTATCGTGGCGGGGGAACTTCATCAGGACGATTAACTGTTGTTTTAGTCATTTTGGGTGCTCTTTGTGAACAATTGCTTAAAGATAAGAATATTTTAGTTGGTTCTCGAGTTAAATCTTTAGGATCTATTACTGATGATGAAGCCGATTTAAGCATCGAAGAAGTTCTTAGGATGCAAGATGACCCCTTTCCAGTGAGAAATTCCGATGTCAAAGCAAAAATGTTAACGCTCATTAAGGAAACTAAAATCAAGCAGGATAGTTTAGGAGCGATTATCCAAACGGGGGCCTTTAATTTGCCTGTCGGTTTAGGTGAACCATTTTTTAACAGCATGGAATCAATTATCAGTCATTTAATTTTTGCGATTCCGGGAGTAAAGGGAATTGAATTTGGTTCGGGTTTTAAAATGACACAAATGCACGGGAGTACGGTCAATGATTCGATGTATTATGAAAATAAGCAAGTCAAATTCACAACTAATTACTCCGGTGGAATAAATGCCGGAATAAGCAATGGCAATCCTCTCCTTTTCCAAACCGCTTTTCGACCGACGCCATCGATTGGCCGTTGCCAGAATACAATTGATTTTATAAATAAAACTAATGAACAATTAATTATTCCCGGTCGACATGATGTCATTTTTGCCATTAAAGGCATTCATGTCATTAATGCTTTAACTAACTATGCCCTTTGTGAGATGTTATTTGAGGAACATATATGGAAAAACTAGAGTTATGGCGCCAACAAATCGACGAGATTGACGATGAGATATGTACCTTAATTGAAAAACGCTTGGAAATAGCCAAGCAAATTGGCCTTTTCAAATTAAAGAACCAATTACCGATTGTTTCTTTAGAACGTGAACAAGAAATAAATAAACGTCTTCAGAAAAGAAAATATGGCGAACAACTAAGCAGTATTTATGAAAAAATTTTTCAATTAAGTAAGGAATTACAACAAATTGATTTTTTTCTTGTTGGTAAGAAATTAGATTATTCCTTATCACCGTTAATTCATTTATTAATGGGAAATCTGCGATATGGTCTTTGGGAAACGGAACATTTTGAATCCATCCAAAAACTTCCTTTCCAAGCTCTAAATGTTACTAATCCTTTTAAAACTGCCGCTTTTGAATGCTGTGATGAAAGCAGTGAAGAAGCCAAAATAACTAAAACATGTAATTTATTAGTCCGAAATAACGGCATCATTCGTGGCTTTAATACGGATTATGGGGCCTTTTTAGCAACGCTCGATTTTTATCATCAAAATGTTAAATCATTGAAGGTCGTCATTATCGGGAATGGTGCCACAAGCCGAACGATTGCCCAAGCTTTAATTGCTCGGGGTTGCGATAGAATAATCTATTTAGTGCGCGAAATAAGAAATAAGGATGAGTTTTTAATTGCTGATTATTTGCGTTTTAGTGATTTTCAAATGATTATAAATACAACCCCTTACGGAACGAATCAGCAAGATGATTTGTTGCCGCTCTTTCCCCTAAAGGATTTTGTTAATTTGCAATTTGTGATGGATGTCGTTTATAATCCCCCCTTGACAGCATTATTGCTGGCGGCTAAACAACTTTCTATTCCCCATGCCAATGGTCTACTAATGTTAGTTACTCAGGCCGCTTTAGGATTGCAAATCGTTAAGCAAAAGAGTTATCATAATTTAATACAACCGGTTTTCCAACAGTTAAAAAAAGAACTAACCAATCTTGTTTTAATTGGAATGCCTTATTCCGGAAAGACTACTTATGGGCGACTAATCAGTAAAGCACTGGGAAGACCTTTTTTTGATGTTGATTTAGAACTTGAGAAAGAGGGACATGACCTTTCAACCTTGTTGAAAAAGAGCAATTTAGCTGATTTTCGTCAAAAAGAAGCTAATATTACTCTTGCTTTAAACCAAAGAAGGGGAGTTGTTATTGCGACGGGTGGTGGGATTGTTTTAAATGATGCCATCATGCAAAGGCTAAAACAAAAAAGCATCCTTATTTTTATTAACACACCGCTGTCGGAATTGATTAAGCGCATTGATCAAACCCGACCTTTGGCCCAAAATCAAGAGCAACTTGAACAATTGTTTATCAATCGTATTTCTTTGTACCATCGTTATGCCGACATTATCGCTCATAATGAAAAGGAAATTTTGGAGAAAGTATATGAATATTTTAATCATCAATGGCCCTAATTTGAATATGTTGGGAATTCGCGAACCACAAATTTATGGTGAGCAATCTTATGAAGATTTACTTGCTTTCATTCGTAAATTGGGGCAACAAATGCAATTAACAATTGAGTTTTTTCAATCGAATCATGAAGGTTTAATTATTGACAAATTGCATGAAGCCTATTTTCAAAAATATGACGGTATCATTATCAATCCCGGGGCTTTAACACATTATTCCTATGCCCTTCGTGATGCTATTAAAGCCATTGGCATTCCGACGGTCGAAGTTCATTTAACTGATATCCGAAAACGGGAACCGTATCGAAATAATTCCGTGATTGCGGAAGTCTGCTGTCGACAATTTTTAGGAAAAGGATTCTTGAGTTACCAAGAAGCTTTAGAATATTTAAAAGGTGAAATCCATGGAACTTTTAAAAAAAGTTAATAAAATAAAAAAAATAGGTACTTTTGATTTAGAAAAACAACTAATGATTATTGCTGGTCCTTGTGCGATTGAAAACGAAGAACAAATGAAAACGACTGCCCAATATCTTGTTGACCATAATGTTCATTTTTTGCGTGCTTATCCGGATAAGCCGCGCACTTCCCCATATAGTTTTCAAGGTCTTGGGTCCCAAAGTCATGCGATTATTAGAGAAATAAAAGAACAATATCCTTTGTTCATTGTAGCTGAATTATTAAATCTTGAGGATTTATCATTCTTTAACGATTATGTTGATGTCATCCAAATAGGTGCTCGCAATATGCAAAATTTTGCTTTATTAAAATGTTTAGGTGCTATTAAAAAACCGATTATTTTGAAACGAGGATTTGGTAATACTATTGAAGAGTGGCTAATGGCAGCGGAATATTTACTAAATTTCGGCAATGATCAAATTATTTTGTGTGAAAGAGGCATTCGAACATTTGAGCCTTTAACGCGAAATACTTTAGATATCAGTTCGATTCCAATTGTTAAACAAATAACGAAATTACCAATTATCGCCGACCCTTCCCATGCCTGTGGAAGAAGTGATTTGGTAAAACCTTTATCAATGGCGGCTGTCGCTGCCGGTGCCGATGGTTTGTTAATTGAAGTTCATCCCCATCCCCAAATGTCACTCAGTGATAAAGACCAAGCCTTAAGTTTTTCGGAATTTAATTCGCTTTTAGATGATTTAAAAGCCTTAGCTGGTTTACGGGGACTGACTTTCTAGTTTTTTGATAGCGTTATCAAAATAAAATGATTGAATTTTTTCGTTGAAAAGTGTATAATATAAAAGATAAAAACCATAAGGAGGAAATTAATATGGCAGTAAAAGTTGCAATTAACGGATTTGGACGCATTGGTCGTTTAGCTTTTCGTTTAATGTTTGGTAGTAAAGATTTTCACATCGTCGCTTTGAATGATTTGACTGGTGCTGAAGATTTAGCTTATTTGTTAAAATATGATAGTGCCCAAGGAAATTATAAAATTGATTCCATTTCTTGGAAAGAAGGCGCTATTGTTGTTGACGGAAAAGAAATTAAAGTGTTTGCCGAAAAAGATCCACTAGCCTTACCTTGGAAAGCTTTGGATGTTGATGTTGTGCTGGAATGTACGGGTATTTTCACAAGCAAAGATAAAGCTCAAGCCCACATTACCGCTGGTGCAAAACATGTTATTATTTCCGCTCCTGGCAAAGGTGAAATGAAAACAGTTGTTTTCAATGTTAATCATGAAAAGCTTGATGGTAGCGAAACTATTATTTCCGGAGCTTCGTGTACAACCAATTGCTTAGCGCCGGTTGCTAAAGTTTTAAATGATAATTTTGGTTTAGTTAAAGGCTTTATGACTACTGTTCATGCCTATACAAACGATCAAAACACCTTGGATAGCCCCCATCGATCGGGGATTAAATCCCGGCGTACTCGTGCTGCTGCGGCTAACATTGTCCCCACAACGACGGGTGCAGCTTCCGCTATTGGTCTAGTTATTCCTAGCCTTAAAGGAAAATTAGATGGTATGGCGCTTCGAGTACCAACGATTACAGGCTCGGTTGTCGACTTAGTGTTTGAACCGGGACGTAATGTGACCGCTGCAGAAGTCAATGCGGTTTTAAAAGCTAATGCTAATGAAAGTTTAGGTTATACCGAAGACCCCATCGTTTCTTCCGATGTTATTGGTATGAAATATGGTTCATTGGTTGATGCTTCTTGCACCTCGGTCCTTGAAGTTGATGGAAAACAACTTGTGAAAGTAATTGCTTGGTATGACAATGAAATGAGCTATACTGCACAATTAGTTAGAACAGCAAAGTATTTAGCATCCAAATTTTAATAAAAAAATAATCAAGAGGAACTGAAAAAGTTTCTCTTTTTTATGTTTAAAATGTTATAATACAGCAAGAGGGTTTTATATGGTTGAAAGAGAAAGAATTATTGTCGAATGCCTTGATTTTAATCATCAAGGTCAGGGCGTTTGCAAGCCTAATTCGTTTCCGATTTTTGTCGATTTTTTGTTAATTGGGGAGATAGCGGAAATTGAAATTATCAAATTAACTAAGAATTATGGATTTGGAAAAATCCTTAAACTTATAAAGGTTAGTGCAGACCGAGTTAAGCCACCGTGCCCTGCTTTTGGAAAATGCGGTGGTTGTGAAATCATGCATATGAGATACGATGCACAATTAGCCTTCAAACAACAAATGGGCATCAATACGCTTAAGAAAATTGCTCATTTAAGGAATTTACCGGTATCAGGAATTGTAGGAATGGACCAGCCTTTTTATTACCGGAATAAAGTACAAATTCCTTTTCAAAAGGTAAAAAACCAAGTAATTTGCGGTTTTTTCAAAAAAAATTCCCATGAGATTTTTCCCATGGAAAGATGCTTTATTCAACCCGAATTGGCAACCAAAATTGCCCTATTTGTTGGTAACTTGATGAATCAATACCAAATTCCTGCTTACGATGAAGAAAGACAATCCGGCTGTTTACGGCATGTTTTAATTAGAAGCAACAGTAAAAACGAATTTATGCTGGTATTAGTAACCAATACTAAAGAATTGCCTCACGCTAATCAATTAATTAAATCGCTTCAAAATGAATTTCCGCTAATTAAAACGATAATTCAAAATATTAACAATGAAAAAACCAATGTGGTTTTAGGGAAAAAGAATCTTGTCCACATGGGAAGCGGCTTTTTACGTGAAGAATTGCTGGGTTTAACTTTTGCTGTTTCGCCCCATTCGTTTTTCCAAACCAATTATGAGCAAACAAGTAAATTGTATCGCCAAGTTTTAAAATATGCTAATCCCCAGCTTACTGATGTAATTGTTGATGGTTATTGTGGAGTGGGAACAATTGCCGTTTTTTTAGCTAGGTTTTGTAAGCGGGTTGTTGGTATAGAGATTGTGAAGGAAGCTGTTCAAGATGCTAGAGCCAATGCTTTACTAAACAACATTAGTAATGTAGAGTTTATTGTCGGGAAAACGGAAGAGGAAATCTACAAGTTTTCGTTAGGAGAAATTAATATTTTGATTATTGACCCACCACGGAAAGGGTGTGCTCCGCAATTATTACAAGCCATTATCGAAAAACAAATTCCGAAAATAGTATATGTTTCCTGTAATGTTGCTACTTTAGCTCGTGATTTGGCATTCTTATCAAGTAATTATGAGATTAAAGATGTAACTTTTTTTGATATGTTCCCGCAAATTAGCGATGTGGAAATTTGTGTTTTATTGCAAATAACATAATTATTAAGTTTATGTTTTTTAGGAGTAAATATATGAAAAAATGCTTAATTGCTTTAATTGTTGTTATTGGGATTTTTATGGTCATGATTATTATTGCGAAGTCATTTTCCCGGCAATTTAATAATTTGGAAATTGCTGCCATTGATTTAAAGACGCTTAATGATGGAGAATATATTGGTTATTATAAGATTTTTCCCATTAGCGCCAAAGTAAAAGTCCTTGTTGCCAATCACGAAATTCAAAATATTGAGATATTAGAACACAACAACGGTCAAGGAAAACCAGCGGAAGCCATTATTCCTATAGTTATTTCTCATCAATCATTACAGGTTGAAATAATTTCTGGAGCAACATACAGTAGCAAAGTGATATTAAAAGCTATTGAAAATGCCCTATCCGATTAAAAAAGATGATATCTTTTAGATGAACAAAAGGCGTCAATGGCCATTAATTGACGCCTTTTGTATTATGTGGTTTGATTATATCAAAAAAATCGTTTTTGGGATTGTTTACTAATGGCGATACAGGGTAGTAATCCATTTGTTGATCCGGAAAGGGCTGTAAAAGCGAAATAAGTTTTTCTCCATTTTGCTCTTTAGGATTAAGCCAATTTTTTCGGTTTTGTTCATCTAAAATTACGGGCATTCGCTGATGAATGGGGGCCATTAATTGATTAGCAACGGTGGTAATGATAGCACAGGAAGAAGTTTTGTTGTCATTATCTTGACAATAAGTGTTCCAAAGACCGGCCATTGTAAAAAGTGAACGGTCTTTTAAAAAACAATAATGTGGTGTTTGATTCGGTTTTTGCCATTCAAAGAAGCCATCCGCTAAAACCAAACAACGCTTTTTCAATAATAATGGAGTAAACAATGGTCTTTGGAGGAGAGTTTCACACCGAGCATTAATGATAGTCTTTTTTTTATCGGCAAGTTTTGTCTCCAATCCCCAGTTAATCAACCCCGATCGGTATTTATTGCCATCATATATAATGGCAATGATTAATTGCGAAGGGGCAATATTATATTTTGGGGAAAAAATAAAATTCGTTTCAATGGAAAAGTAATCATATAAGAATTTAGTTACTTCACCAAGAGTCTTATTTAACGAAAAACGTCCACACATTTTATCACCCAATCCATTATATCATAAAAAAACCGGTCATTATCAAAAAGAATAAAACCGGTTAATAGTTTATTTAATTGGTTTTAAGTGGGCTTGGAAATGGCGCAATACTTTCGGCTCCCAAATGATTTCGTAACCTTTGACGGAAGAAGAACGGTTTTTAATATTGATTAAGGCTTCTACAATCACATCCAAATGGGCTTGTGTATAAACCCGTCGAGGGATGGCCAATCTAGTAAATTCAAAATGGGCTTGTAGTTGCTCATTGGTATCGGGGTCATTTCCTAACATGAAGGAACCAACATCACAAGTTCGGATGCCCGCTTCAATGTAAAGTTCAATGGCTAAAGCTTGAGCAGGAAATTGAAAATAAGGGATGTGGGGAAACATTGACTTGGCATCGATAAATAATCCATGCCCACCTGGTGGGGTTTGATAAGCGATGTTGACCTCATCCAATTTGGCACCAAGATATTCGCTTTGACCAACACGATATTGTAAATATGCTTCGCCAAGTCCTTCATATAAACCGCTAGCAATTGCTTCTAAATCTCTTCCCGCTAGACCGCCGTAAGAAATAAAGCCTTCAAAAGCAATTGTGCGTTCCTTAATTAAAGTGATTAATTCAGGGTTGTTCTTAATGCCGATTAAGCCCCCGATATTAACAATCGCATCCTTTTTGGCACTCATCGTAAACATATCGGCATAGGAAAACATTTCTCTTACAATCGCTTTAATCGATTTATTGGCAAATTCAGGTTCTCTTTTTTTGATAAAATAGGCATTTTCCGAAAAACGGGCAGCATCCATGCAAAGCGGTAAATGATATTTTTGGCAGATGCTCGCTGTTTCGCGAATGTTTTGCATTGATACAGGTTGCCCACCAGCCGAATTGTTAGTAATGGTCATCACCACTAAGCCGATTTTTTGGGGGCCAAGTTGATTAATGGTTTGTTCTAATAGTTTGACATCCATATTGCCTTTAAAAGGAGCCCTTAAGGAAATATTTTTGGCTTCCTTAACAACACAGTCAATGGCCCTTGCTCCAGCAATTTCCACATGTGCTCTCGTGGTGTCAAAAAACATATTGGCAATGGCATATTTTTGTGGTCCAAGAAGCAATGGTAAAAGTACTTTTTCCGCTGCTCGTCCTTGATGAACTGGTTGAATGAACTGATAGCCAAAAATGTCCTGCCCTGCAGCTACTATTTTTTGGTAACTTTTGGCTCCGGCATAGGCTTCATCCCCGGCCATCATTCCTGACCATTGTTGGGCACTCATCGCATTGGTTCCACTGTCGGTTAATAAATCGATGTAAACATCTTCAGAATTTAAATTAAAAACATTATAATGGGCATCGGCAATTTTTTGAATACGTTCCTGTTTACTTAAAATTTGAATATTTTCGACGACTTTTATCCGAAAAGGTTCGGGAATATATTTTACTGCCATATCAATCTCCTCATTTTTATTATATCATTTTTAAAACGGGGAAACAATCTTAAATTAATAATTGCTTTTGATGAGGAATGTTTAGTATAATAACAGCAGGTGATTTTTTTGATAAGAACAGTTTTATTTGATTTGGATGGAACGCTTTTACCTCTTGATGAAGAATTATTTGTACAAAAATATTTTCAATTATTAGGGAAAAAGTTGGCGAAGCTAGGTTTTGATTCCCAAACGATGTTAGCAGCCATTTGGCAAGGAACGAAAGCGATGATTAATAATAATGGTGAAGTAACAAACGAGGTATGTTTTTGGAAAACCTTTGAAAAAACAACGAAAGTTTTTAAATCGGAAATTGAGCTGGAATTTCTGCACTTTTACGAAAATGAATTTGATCTTGTTCGTGAAGCATCGAAAAAGCAGGAATTGGCTCCTTGGCTTGTAGAAAAACTCAAGGAACGGGGTATCAATTTGATTTTAGCAACCAATCCCATTTTCCCTCAAGTTGCAACTTTAAAACGAATGTCATGGGCGGGCTTGGATCCACAAAAGTTTTCCTTAATTACAACTTATGAAAATTCTTGTTTTGCAAAACCGAATCTTCGTTATTATCAACAAATTATTCAAGATTTAAATTTAAACTCTAAGGAGTGTTTAATGGTTGGTAATGATGTTGACGAAGACATGATTGCGAACCAAGTTGGAATAGGTACTTATTTAATCACGGATTGTCTTAACAATCGTCAACAAGTCGATATTAATCTTTTTCCAAATGGTGATTTTTCCCAATTCGTTTCCTATCTTTTCAAGATGGGCATCATTTGATATAATATTTTATGTGAGGTGTATATGAAGAAAGTTATTTTACTCTTATTAGTTAGTTTTAGTTTTCTATTAGTCAGTGGACTTCAAGTTTCGGGAGCCTTCGATACAACTGTGACCGCAACTGGAGAGGCGACTTACCAAGTAATTGAACGCAAAGCCATTAACAATTTGGGTTATGGCGTTAAACAATTTACTGATATTGCGCAAACCAACCGCTCTGGAAGTTATTACAACCAGCAAGTAAATATTATGGAAATTCCGGCATCTTCGCCCGCTAAAATTATTAGTTTTGCCAACTTAAAATCCCATATGTGGACATTATCGACGGTCATTAGTCTTGCAACCCAGTTTGAAGAAGAAAACCCGGATTGGCGGGTTTTGGGCGCCATCAATGCTGATTTTTTTGACATTAGCGGGACCTTAAATGGGCTTCCCTACCAAACCCATAATCCCGTTGTCACTAATGGTGAATTTTATAAAACTTCGATGAGGAGTGGTGTTTTGGGCTTTACCAACGATCATAGTACCAATGGTTTGATTGCCGGGAAAAGCAATTATCGATCCACTAAAATGACGCTTGATATCTTTGATGAAAATGATAATATTGTTAATTCTTTTTCAATTGATAAATTAAATCAACTGCCGGAGACCAATGAAACTTCCCTCTATTTTGGCATTTATAATGCTTCTTCACATCTTTATGAACCGAAAGTTATTGATAATGGCAACCATCAAACCTTTGTTGTGGAAAATGCCGATTTAGCCCTCCCCAACAATCTGTCAGATTTTTATGGAAAGGGAGTTATTTCTTCGTTAGAGCCGGTTTCTTTACAAAAGGGGCAATTTGCTATCGCTACCAATAATTCTGCTGTTCAGAATGCTTTAGGGATCGGAAAAACCATTCGTACCCAATTTACCTTCATTAATGATTTTGCACGGGTTGATTCTTGTACTGGTTATCAAGGGAACTTTTTAAAAGCCGGCGAATACTTTAAAGATACACCAAGCGTTTTAGCAGCACGTCATCCTAGAACAGTGGTGGGAATCCGTGCTGATGGAACGATTGTGATGGCGACCATTGATGGTCGGCAAACAGTAAAAAATATGGACGGTATGTATGATAATGAAATGGCTGCGACGATGAAACGTTACGGTTGCCTAGAAGCTTACAATCTCGATGGCGGTGGCTCAACAACGATGATTATCCGTAAAGGCGGAGAATTTGTTGTGATGAACTCGCCTTCGGACGGTGGTTTACGGCGAGATGGGAATTGTCTTTTGATTGCGGTAAAAATGCCTGTCATTAATCTTAGTGTTGAACGCTCGCAAACAGAATTAATTTTCAATGCCTCAGTTGAAGCCCAAAATGGCCATGATATTAGAAAATTATTTTTAACGGTCAATAATACTAAAGTTGAAGTGACT
Source organism: Tenericutes bacterium ADurb.BinA124 (assembly GCA_002068415.1). Lineage (GTDB taxonomy): Bacteria > Bacillota_I > Bacilli_A > ML615J-28 > CAG-698 > UBA2253. The sequence goes on along the minus strand of MVZM01000015.1, from coordinate 4,389 downwards.
GGTGAACCGATGTCCTTTTCCAACTTAAAGTCAAATAAAGACTACTATTATCAATTTACTTATAAAGATGCTTTGGGGACGGAATATACCCTCCTAAATGATGGCATAGTCAAAACTCTTAAACAAGCACCGGAGGTTTTAGAACTCCAAATTGTGGAGGTTGGTAATATTTACGAACTGACTTTGCTTTATGCAGATGGTGATGGGACCTTGGCTTTTAAAAACGCTAAATTAAAAGTCAATGGTCGTAATTACTTAATCCGTGATGGCGAATTATTAATCAAACAAAGCGATGTCGGAACCAATTTAACCGAATTTGTTTTGGAAATATCTTATGATCTTAACGATGGTCAGATTATTACGGAAGCCAAAACAATTTCTTATCGCTTGATGTCGTCCGAGATGTTTTTATTTTTTGAAGCTATCTACACTATGAACGATGCGATTCTTTTTGATTTATATCAATAATTTAGGGGGTGTACTATTCACGCCCCCTTTTTATTGTCATTTTTTTGGTATTGAAAAAAAAGGGATTCTTTGATATAATAGTTACTGATATTTTTTAAAAAATGGAGGAAGAAAGATATGAGTAAAAAATTAGTTGGCGCATGTTTATTTGGACAATCGGGGGGACCAACCGCTGTCATCAATGCTAGTGCTGCCGGTGCTTTTTTAGAAGCCTTAAAACACGAAGAAATTACCGGCATTTATGGGGCAGAACATGGGGTTAGAGGTATTCTCAACGATAGACTATTTGATATTCGCCAAGAAGATCTTCACGAACTAGAATTATTAAAAAACACTCCTTCATCCGCCCTTGGTTCCGTCCGTCATAAATTAAAACCATTCAATGTTGATGAAAGTGAATATATCCGTATTTTAGAAGTTTTCCAAAAGTATAACATTCGCTACTTTTTTTATAATGGTGGCAATGATTCGATGGATACATGCAATAAAATAAGTAAATATTTGCAAAGCCAAAATTATGAATGCCGAATTATTGGGATTCCTAAAACGATTGATAATGACCTTTTTGGTACCGATCACTGCCCTGGTTTTGGCAGTGCGGCTAAATATGTTGCTACTAGTTTAATGGAACTTTATTTGGATACTCATGTTTATGATACGGGGATTGTTTTGATTGTGGAAGTAATGGGGAGAAATGCTGGTTGGTTAACGGCGGCTTCAACTTTAGGTGCTCCCCAAGGCTTTGGTCCGGACTTAATATATTTGCCGGAAATTCCGTTTGATGTTGATGACTTTATTGAAGATGTGAAAAATGTTGCTGCCCGTAAAAACAATAAAGTTATCGCTGTCATTTCCGAAGGAATCAAGGATCAATCCGGAAAATATATTTCTGAATATCTTGTCAGTCTTAAAAGAGACTCATTTGGGCATGCCCAATTAGGTGGAACGGCAACCGTTCTTGCAGGAATTGTTGCTGACAAGTTTAAGATTAAAGTTCGTCCGATTGAATATAGTTTGTTGCAACGATGCAGTGCTCACATTGCTTCCAAAACCGACATTGAAGAAGCTTTTAATGTGGGGGCATTTGCAGTAAAACAAGCAATTCAGGGTGAAACCGATAAAATGGTAGCGATTATTCGTGATTATCAAGCCGATACTTATAAAGTATCCTACCAACTTGTGGATGTTGCGGGGAGTGCTAATTTAGAAAAACATGTTCCGATTGAATGGATTAAACCGGATCGCTCAGGGATGACACAAGAATTTTACGATTATGTAATGCCTTTAATTCAAGGTGAAGCTAATCAACCAAAAGAGAATAGTTTACCAAGGTTTGCTCATTTAAAGAAAATCTACGCCAAGAAGTAAATGATAAAATGGGGTGTTTTTATTTATCTTTACAATTATTCATGTTGGTGATATAATACCTTCGAAATGTAGTTCTTTATCTATATCCTTCTGATAGAAAATAAAAAATGAAATTTCAAATCTAACAGGAGGAAAAGAATGCCAGACAAGGTCATTATTTGCAAAGATTGCAAAGCTCAATTTGTTTTCACTGAAGGCGAACAGGTTTTCTACAAAGAAAAAGGTTTGACGAGTGAACCATTACGTTGTCCTAAGTGCCGTAAAGCGCGCAAGGCTCAACAAAAACAAGAAAGATAAACTTTTAAAAAATATGGACAATAGTTCATATTTTTTAATTTGCGGTAAAAATTTGTTAATTATCACTGGAGTTTTATTTAGGAAATCAACCTTTAAAGTTTTGTGTTGATGATTTATTTTGTAAGAAAGAATCGGTTTTATTGAGCTTAGCCCTTAGTTTATGTTATAATTTTCGTAGATAGGAGTTAAAAAATGTTCAAACAAAGAAAATTTTTATTCTTTCACAATTTGTTATCCGTCTTTTTGGTCTTTTTTATTGTTGTAACGGCATCTATAGTTTCACTCAATGCTTCCACAATCACTTATAGCGATAACCAGCAAGCTGCTTATTATGTGACAAATTCCACGGTCAAGCGTTTAGGGAATGTTGCAACGCATTATCTTGATCAAGGGAAGACGATTGTAAATAACAACCATTATCAACAACAGGTAAATGTTTTGTTGCAACCATGTAATGGCAATACGAAATTGGTAACTTGGGCGGTTAAGAATAGTGATAGTTCGGGTTTTGTGCGTAAGACGGTTGCGCAAATTGCGACAGATTATGAGGCAAACCATCCCGGTTGGAAAGTTTTGGGGGCTACTAATGCTGATCAATATTATTTTGCTTTGGGTGAAAAGGGTCATGAAAATGGCTCTGATTACTTTATGCCCCAACCCTATGGACCGTTTATTGCTGATGGTGAAAAATGGTTTTCCATCAGTGCCAAACCTTATGGTGGCAATGGCACTTATATTGCCGGCTTTTTAAATGACGGTACTCAGGATCAAATCGTTGAAGGCTATACTAATTGGCATGATCAATCAGCTTTACGTATTCGGATAGCAGGCCTTTATTTATCAATTGTCGATGAAGAAAACCACATTATTAGTAAGCATTTAATTAACAAAGTGAATGAAACACCTTTAGAAGGTGAGAGCGCCTTATATACTCCTTATTATTCGGGGACATCAACCATGCCTAGTATGGATGTTTCGGGTGATTATTTATTCATTGTTAGCAATGCTGAGCAAGCATATATGAGTAATTCGGTAACTTATACTTATAAAGCTCTTTATGACCAAAAATTATTAGCTAACGCTCAAAATGCTTTTTTTGGAAAAGGGACGATTGACAAAATTGAAACCACAACGGTTCTAAATAAAGGACAATTTGCTATCAGTGCCAATAATGTGACTTTACGAGATGAACTTGCTTTAGGGAAGCGGATTATCGTTCAATATGAATATGAAGGAATAATGAATAATGTCGAAGCAGCCACGGCTTACCATACAGTAATGCGGACCAATAACAAAGATTTAGAATCGAGTAGTTCGTATAATACGGTTGCATACCCGCGTTCCGTTTTTGGCAGAACTAGTTCTGGGACTATGGCTTTAGTGACAATTGATGGGAAGCAAGCTTCGGCAGGGATGACTGGTACCAATCAAAACGAAACGAATGCCATTTTAAAACATTACGGGATTGTGGAAGCCTATCAAGTTGATGGCGGTGGTTCAGTTACCATGGTTGTTAGGGACAATGGTTGTTTTAAAGTAGTCAATTCTCCCGCTGATGGCAGTGCCCGAGCGGTTTTAACGGCAATGTTATTGATTACTAGAGATGTGCAAATAACATCCAAACAGACAGGGGCCACGGAAACATCGGTAACTTTGAATGCGAAAATAACGAGCACTCTTGAAAGAAACATCACGCAAGTTTTAGTTCGTATTAACGGGCAAGATTATCCTTTTGTGAATGGAAATGTAAGTATTGACCATTTAGAACCTGGTCAAACCTATCCTTATCAAATATATATTCGTGATGATTTAGGGGTCAGTAAGACTGATTTCAAAGGAATAGTGATTACTCAAAAACAAGCTCCACGGTTTTATTATTGTGAACTTCAAGAAACAAAAGACGGGATGACTTTTATTCCCCATTTTGATGATTTTTCATCCATTTCCTCCTTAATTTTGTTTTACAATGGAACGGAATATGATTTATTAGCTAATCCTAATTTAACTATTCCTGATTTTGAAGAAACAAGCGAAGTTTCCATCTTTTATTCAGCGACCTTAAGTGAATATGTGAAAATTAATCAGGTTATTTTCTTTCCTTTTTATCGCTCGACCGTCATCCTTGAAGAATTATATGTTTATTTAGATGATTATATAAGTGATTTGTATCAATAGCGATTTTGAATATTGTAAAATGAAAATAGAAAAAAGATTTAAAGAACAAAGGGGGTTAGGGGGAAATGTGTTCCCCCTGTA
>MVZM01000014.1 GCA_002068415.1 Tenericutes bacterium ADurb.BinA124 | reverse complement strand
GCCTTCATTAAATAACTTCGCTGGTGAAGTTAAGCCTAAACGTTCAACGAAAGCAACATTATAGAAAATCCCACTATCGACATGTAAACCGGCTGAAGCCACTGTTGGTAGTGCAAATAAGCCACCTTTATAAGTGGAAGCCGCTTTCATGGCCGGAGCCATTTGGTTTTTACCATATAAATTATAATATTCGGTCGTATCAACAATCGAGCCGCCATCGGCTAATACTTTTAACCAGTCGGTGGTAGAAACGAAAATATCCGTTTCAGCATCATTTAAAGCCGCTTTTTCATTTAACCAATTATAACGGGCCGGACCCCACGGAGCAACATCCGGGAACGCTACAACTGCTAAATCACAATTGAATTTCTTTTCAACATCCAACCATGCCGTTTGTTTTGCCGTTTTATCGGAAGCGGCATATAATTCCAAGAACGGATCATGTTCATGCATTGCATGACCGGCCGCCATAATCTTAATTTGATAACCACCTAAATCAGGATAGGGTTCAACCACCGGAGCCGGTTTCACAATAATCTTGTGCATAGCGCTAATATCGGGATTAGCAACTGAAGCGGCGGTAATATAAACCGTTCCTTCGGCTTTGGCGGTAACTTCACCGCTGGCACTAACAGTCGCAATCTTTTCGTTGCTGCTTTTCCAAGTTACATTCTGGTTAACTCCGGTCGGTAGAACTGACGATGTTAAGTTAATTTGCGTGCCAACTTGCATTTGGCCTTCACCTTCAATGATGACATCGGTTGGTTCTTTTTCCACATCCGGAATCTCTTGTTTCACAACTGTGACTTCATAAGTAGCCGTTAAAGTCGGAACGGCAACCACCGTAACAGTAATGGTAACTGTTCCTTCTGCAACCCCGTTCACTTTTCCTTTGCTCGTAACCGTCGCAATCGCTTCATCACTAGAAGAATATGTGACTTCTTGAGCGGCACCTTCCGGTAAAACGGTGGCCACTAAACTAATGTTACTACCGATAGTTACTTCATTCGTCGAACCAGTTAAGGTTACCGATGTCGCCACCACTGGGGCTTTCACGGTAATTTCATAAGTTGCTTTTAAAGTCGGATCCGCGACAACGGTCACCGTAATCGTGACTTTCCCTTCCGCAAGCCCACTTACTTTTCCATCACTGGCAACGGTCGCAATCGCTTCATCACTAGAAGAAAAAGTAACTTCTTGAGCAACTCCAGCCGGTAAAACAGCGGCCACTAAGGTAATGCTCTGACCCTTAACAACTTCGGATGGCCCGCTTAAGGTGACTGAAGTCGGATTGACAACAATGACCGGGGCTTTAACCGTAAGGGAATAAGCTTTAAAAATTTTACTGTTAGAAGCTGCTGACGCAACAATCTCCACTTTCCCGGCCGCAATTCCTTTTACTTTACCGTTATCATCAACGGTCGCAATGGCCGGATTCTTAGATGACCACTTAACAGCTTGGGCAGCTTCGGCCGGTTTTACGGTGGCGCTCAATTGTAAGAATTCGTTAACTTCAATTTCCGTCTTCGCTCCCGTAATCTCGACTGATGAGGGATTAACAACTTCAGGTTCGTCATCATCGGGTTTACAAGCAACAAAAACAAAAGCCAAAACTAAGACTAATGTTAATGTTATCCACTTTTTCATAAATTCCTCCTTTTAAATAATTCGCTTAATTATAACTCTTTTTTTATTGTTATTCAAATTGTTTTGCATAATAATTATATGTTTTCCAAACTTCAAAACCAAATTGTTGGTAGAATTCCAATAAGCCCGTCCAATCAACCATAATGGGTTGGCAACCTCGACGCCCAAGTTCATTTAAACCGGCACAAACGATATCGTAACCGAGGTGTTGTTGACGATAGTCTTTATCAACACCCAAAGGTCCAATTGCTCCTAAATTAGTAAAACGCTCCGCCCACGTCATATTATAAGGAATGAGACGCAAACGACGATCATTAACTCTGGTAAAGGCAATGATTTGTGAGCCGTCCAAGGCCACTAAATAAGCTTGGTCCGTCGGCGTTTTCGTCATGAATTCCTCATATTCAAATTGCCAGCGCCCAGGAAAATTACGCTCAAAAAAACTAATCATTTTTTCATAGTCCTTAACGGTCGCCAAGCGGAATTCATATCGGTGGTTAAGAAGCGGATAGTGGGCTTCCGGTTGCCAATTGATGAGATCATGGGTCGTGCGTCGATATTGATATTGTCGCTTTTCCAACCATGGTCCCGTTAAATTATTAAAGTCTCCCGGAACTCCCGGAAACAAATTATGGTAATCGCGACCGATAACGATTTCCGTTTTCGCTCTTTGTTTGAAAACTTGTTCACACATTTCTAATAATTTACTACCTACACCTTGATTGCGATGTTTTTTAGAAATGTAAAAGAAGGATACAAAACCCAAGGTTTGATATTTTTTAATGCCTTCATGATTAAATTCCTTCGCAAACAAAAAGCCGATTAAGCCGTTTTCATCAAAGGCTAAGCCCGAAGCGGATTTGTTTATTTCCGGACAATCCCGAATGTTTTGTTTGAAGACGGCTGGGGAAAGGGGGAAAATCCGCCCCATTTCGCAATTCCATAAAGTTAAAGCTTCTTCCCAAACCAACTGAGGATTTAATAAATTATTGATAAAATACATTTAGAGTAGTGACGCCGCCTCTTCATCAATGATGACGGTGACTTTTTTGTGATACTTAAGCACGGAAGCCGGGAAATCCGGTGAGGGCTCACTCGTGATTAGTTTTTTAACGGTTTCGGCTTTGGATTTTCCGGAAATTAACAAGAGAATCCTTTTCGCAGCCATGATGTTTTTAATCCCCATCGTAATCGCTCGTTTCGGAACTTCATCAAGCGAGTTAAAAAAGCGTTGGTTATCAATCCTGGTTTTCTCCTCCAATCTAACAATGAAGGTTTCCTGGTCAAAGGGCGTATGCGGTTCATTAAAACCGATGTGTCCATTGCGACCAATTCCTAAAACCTGTAAATCAATGGTCGTTTTCTTAAGCATTTGGTTATATTTATCCACTGCCGCTTGTAAATCGCCACATTCACATTCCGGTAAGTGGACATTTTCTTCTAAAATGTCAATATGGTCAAACAAATGCTCATGCATGAACGAATAATAACTTTGGGGATGGGATTGTGGTAAATCGCAATATTCATCCAAATTATAGGTTTTTATTTGTTGGAAGGAAATCAAACCTTCTTGATTCATCGCTATTAATTGTTTGTATAAGCCGATGGGGGTGCTCCCCGTCGCCAAGCCTAAAGTAGCATCCGGCTTTTTGTGCATTAACTTAGCCACCAATTGCGCAGCTTTTTGACTTAATTCTTCATAATTTTTGACTTTAATAATCTTCATTTTTCATCTGTAATCAATGAAAAGCAAACAATACCTCATTGATTAACTCCTTTCATCTAATTTAATCGGCAGTTTGGTATTAAAGGGAATTTCTCCTCGTAAGGCCTGGGCACAGGCCTTTAAGGATTGGGGGCTTAATTCATACAAACAAACATAGTTCTTTAAACCCGGCAAATGATGAATATCATAGGGCGAGCGCATGGCAATAACTAAAGTTTTGTCTTTCGGTAAACTGGCAAAGAGCTGAACCTGAAAATCGTCGGGTCGAACATTATAAGTGCACAGAATGATTTTTTGATAATGCTCGACGGCTTCGATAATGGTTTTGTGATTAGCCAGCGTAAAATTATAAATGATTTCCGTTTGTGAAAAGTATGATGACAAAGTTTGGTATTGGGTCGTTTCATTATCCACCAAAGAAGCAAGTTTGATTTCCGGAAACAAAATCAGGACTTCTTCCTGGGGTTTGAGCGGTAAGCAACGATGGTTTAAAACTTTCGTAACGGCTCGTTGATAAAGACTTTCCGCTAAGGCTACATTGACTTGCATGGCGCTTGGGGAAAAAGGGGTAATGTATTTTTCTTTCAACTGCCAAATTTTCGTAACTGATTCCAAAACTCGTGTTAAAGAAATAGCTCCCGTTTCCACCAGTTCTAAAAAGCGCTTGAAAATCAATCTTTGGTCGCTTAAATTGGCTGGGCCACAAAAAATTAATAAGTCATTTCCGGCATTAACCGCCTGCGTTAACACCGTATCCACATCAAAAGAGCTGTGAATAGCCCCCATTGTTAACGAGTCGGTCACAATCAAACCGGAAAAAGCTAGTTCCTTTTTCAATAAATCGGTAATAATTGCCTGTGATAAGGTCGCCGGATAAATTTGATCATAGGCTTCATAAACAATATGCGAAATCATCACACCATCAATCCCGGCCTTAATTGCCTGTTTAAAGGGCACTAATTCCATTTTGGAAACCGCTTCTTGCGAGGAAAAAACTCGTGGTAAACCGATATGGGAATCAACGCTGGTATTGCCATGACCGGGGAAATGTTTGATGGTCGGAAGGATACCGCTATCTTGAAAACCTTTAAAAGCGGGTATTACCATTTGGGCGACTTTGTTGGGGTCATCACCATAAGACCGAGAATTAATGACAGGATTATTAATATTGTTATTGATATCACCCACCGGCGCAAAATTAACATTGAAACCCAAGCATTTTAAGTTTTGGCCCACGGTTTTGGTCATTTCATAAATGGTCTTCTCTCTAGTATCCGCACTGGCAGACGCCAAAGCAGCAGCCATCGTCATGGCCCCCGGAAGAGGCGTTAGGCCCTCAGTTAAACGCTGCACCATTCCCCCTTCTTGATCAATACCGATAAACAAAGGAAGGGGGGATTTTTGTTGCAGTTTTTGATTTAAGTTAGCTACTTGGGCTGGGCTTTGAATGTTGCGAGCAAAGTAAATGATGCCTCCCACTTCCATTTCCGAAACAAAGGCCCTCAGTTGTTCATCAAAACTGGTTCCTAAAAAGGCAAAACAGAGCATTTGACCGACTAATTGCTTCTTGCTTAATGATGAGATTTCCATAGTCGTTTCCTTTCTAAAAAGATGTCACGCTGCAAACGTGACATCTTGGTTTAACCGACAATGCCCGTTCTTTCGATGCTTTCAACGAATAATTTCTGAACAAAGAAATAACCGATTAATAAGGGTAACATCATCAATAACGCTGCCGTGTTAGCCACTAAACCGTAGAATAAGGTATTTTGGCGAACAGTTTCATCGGTCAAGTCCTGGAAGAAGGAATCGCCACGGGCAACCCATCCGGACAAAACCGTATACAACTGATCCGTTCCACCGGCTAATTTGGTTGAGAAAACGGCAAAGTTGTTGGCCGAATATTGGAATAAACTGGCAAAATAATAATCATTCCATTGCCAGACAAAGGCAAACAAACCAACGGTAACAATCGCGCCTCGGGCATTAGGGAGCATGACGCTCCAAAAGGTGCGAAACACTCCGGCCCCGTCCACTTGGGCGGATTCTTCCAATTCAATCGGCAAACCCTTGAAAAATTGCCGGAATAAATAAATGAAGATGGCCGAGCGAATGCCCATCCCGAAGGCCGCCATAATAAACATCGAAAACACATTCCCGATTAAACGAATTCCTAAAAAGGTGGAATTCGAAAAGTACAGGACGCGAGCAATGTGCAATGTTTCATTGGGAACCACCAAGGTAAAGAGCACGATGTAAAAGATGATATTGCTCCCTTTGAATCTTAAGCGGGCAAAGGCATAGCCGGCAACAGCCGTCGCCATAATCTGAATAATCATGGAAAATGTTGACAGAATGAGTGTGTTCCAAATCGTATGTCCGAAATCGAGCAATTGATAAGCAATTTGGAAGTTAATATTGCTGATGGTTTCCGGAATCCAAATAACTTGCGGATTGGTAATATCCATCGGATGCCTGAGGGCAAACGAGAATTTTTGGAATAAGGGCAATAAAATCACAAAGATTAAACCGATTAAAATAAAGGTCCTAAGCACACTCCCGGTAACCATAAAGGCCCGGCGACTGCGAACTTTTACTTTAGTTGGATCCTTAAAATCCGCTTTCATTTTCTGCATTTTTTGTTTGAAAGTTCCTAATTTCAAAGTTTTGTTGTCTTTATTCATCATAATAGAACACCAACTTCGATAATAAGAATAACCAAATGGCAATGATGATAATCGAGGAAATGCAGAATAACCACGACATCGACGCATGAATGCCATAATAAGAAACATCACCTAAACCGTTAACCAGTTTTCGAACACCGGCCGTCGCAAAGACATTAATCATATTGATTAAAGGTGACCTTAATAAACTATCGACCACGGTATAAACACCGGCCGTCAACATTAAGGGTGAGACCATCGGGAAAGTAATTTTCCAGAAAATTTCGTACTGCGTTGCCCCTTCAATTTTGGCAGCTTCATACAAATGTTTAGGAACCGATTGAATCCCCGCTAGGAAAATTAATATCTGCACCCCGGAATAAGAGATAATATCATAAATCTGATCCGCCGTCGTACCAAGGAAGTTGACCGCATTTACCGGGATATTAGCATCAATTAAAAAGTCTTGGAAATTAAACATCTGGGCAAAAATATCGGCGGTGGCGCCTTCCATGGCAGCTGCTAACTGGGCTCCGGTTTGCATGGCCGCATCAACCGCTTGCGAGTTAAAAATAACCGGCATGAAGAAGATGGCCCGCACAAACGAACGCCCTTTAAACTTCGAGTTGAGAACCACGGCAATAATTAAACTAAAAATTAAAATCAAGGGAACATTAAAGAAGGCCGTGGTAAACGAACTGGTTAGGGTTTGACGGAAAGTGGAGTGCTCTTTTAAAATATAAGTAAAATTATCGAAGCCAATCCATTCCGAAACAATACCGATATGTTCACCCGTTGAAGAATTTAATCCTAAGTTTTCCACGCGGGAAAAACTATAAACAATGGTGACTAAAAACGGTAATAAGAAAAAGTAAATAAAGCCGATGATGAGGGGCAGAACAAACACAAAGCCCCACAGCGCTTGCCGTTTGCGATAACTGATTTTGTTTGCCAACAAATTGGGCAGATAACCAAAAACCTTCTTTAAAAAGAGCATTGGTTTGGTCTGCATAAAATCATAACGCCATTGGCTTAGTTTGTTTAAAAGACGGCCCCAAAAGGCTTTAATGGAGGCAAATGAGCGTTTAAAGACATTCGTTTTTTCCATTTACATTCCCTCCTTTACAATCGTAAACCAGTTCGGACGCACAGAGAAGCCGTTGACATGGTCATAATAAATCGTGTCATTATAGTTGATGACCAAAACGGCACCGTTGCTGTATTCGACTTGGTAAACATTGTCTTGTAAGATTTTATGACCGACAAGAATCGCATTGTTGTGAATTTTAGCATCATTGATAACATTATTCATATACAAAATTCGACTCTTCCAGTTGGCATAATAAGCATTGTAAAACATCGTATAGTTGGTATCTAATAAATTACGGGTATCTTCATAAGAAATCATGAAGTTTAAATTGGAGCCCGTTTCTAAGGCTTTTAACAAATACCATTCCATTGAGCGTTCGCTGTCGTAGTTGACGGCCGGTCCGGTGTAATCGAATAAGCCGCTCACAACTAATTGATAGAAGGGAATCGAATAATCGTAATACCCGAGCATAGATGATTTCAAAGGCACATCAACCGCAAAAGTGGTATATTTTAAAGCATAATCAAAGGGGGCCGATAACATCATATTATCAACTTTTCCTGCTAAATAATCCATCGTGGCAATTTGATAATCCATGCCGTTTTCTGCAAAAATAATCTTCTTCGCTCCATAATCACCCAAGCGTAGATTGCCAAGATCACTAAAGAAAGCACCATTAATATGGAAACGATCATAGGAATTAAAGTATTTGCGGGCTAAACTTTCATAAAAGCGTGGTGACAACATCGAGATTGGTTCAATTGTTGAGTTCGGAGCACCGGTTGCTAAAACATAAGCACGATGGGAAGCATAGGTGCTACCAATGCTTTTAGCCGTATAGCGTAAGTTCCCGAGCAAGAAATCATAGCCTTTGTTGCTGGTGATATTGACTTGCGGATAGAGAGCAATATTATTTTTTTCTAAATATTCATTAAAGGACTTAAAGCCCCGATCCCGACCAAGAACACCGGACGCTTTAACGGAGGCCGTAGCCGCCGGTTCCATTTCATCATTTGTCCAAGCGGTGTAAGCGACGCTTAAGGACGTCAAACCCTCCTGCATTAAATCATCAACGATGGCTCTTGCTTGGCTAAAGGTCGTTAAACTGCGTTCCTCGTTATAAACAAAGCCTAAAGCGATGGCCCGCTTTTCAAAAGCTCCCAAAAAGTTTAAATTAACCACATTGTCATTGGTCATGTCTCGAGGAATTAGTTCATATTTATCCATTAAATAATCCCGATATTTATGGGCTAAGGTCACATATTGAATTTTGCCAGCAGCGTCCACAAATTCATTGGGCATTAAGAACTGATACTGATATTTCAAATCCGTATTGATAAAATCCTTGGACCATTTTAAAAACGGTGTTTGTGCCGTTCCGGCGTAAACCGTCTCCTGCTCTCTAAAAAGGGCTTTGAAATTAGCAATGTTCATGGTGGAAGCAACATCGGCCCGTTTAAAGTTGGCATAGATGGAAGTTTGATTGGCGCCTTGATCGGCAATCGCCAACACACCTTTTTTCGCTGTTTTATCCAAGAAACCATACATGGCAAACATCATTTTTTCATTTTCCATGGTTTCCGTCGCCATCCGATAAGTAAAGGCTTGGTCGGCCCCATAAATGCTTTTCGCATAAGCCGTATATCCCAGTTCATCTTTCGGGCTGTTAAACTGCATAATGGCACCACTGCCATCCGGAAGAATAATCTGGCCTTCACTCGTTAAGCTGTTGTTGGAAGTTAAATAAGGGAGAACATCAATCGTCCCTAAAAGACAATCATGGGAGTATTTCGTAAATTTACCGTCCTCTTGATATTTCGAGCCCTTGCCTTCACGGAGAGCATCGTTTAAAATCGTCGCTTCCAAACCTTTTTCCGTTAAGGTAAAACGCATGACAATTTGGAAAACCGGGGAATTGCTTTCCACAACATTCCCATAAAGATCATTTTGCACATCGGCATATTCTTTCAAAAAGACTTCCTGAATCGGTTTGTTCTCTTCATCATATAAGAAACGCCCGTGTTCATCCCGAGCTTGGTAACCGCCCACAGGAATTTCGACCCCGGCAACATCGTCATAGGGGTTTTCATCATACAAAATCGGCACCTTTTTCACATAAGTCTGTCCGACTTCATAGCCCGGATAATCATCGATATTATCTTCGGTAAGCAAAATATTTTGGGTATTGATGTAAAAATAGTTGCGATCCGCCGGATTATCTAACTTATACATATATTCGAACAATTTTTGTAAGGGAATCGTACTGTTGGCCTTTAAGTTAAAGGTCGGCGAACTGTTTTGCACATTGAGATAATAATTGGTGTTATAGGTAATGGGATTCGTCGTCCCTCCGTCGGTATTAATCAAAGAATAATAACTACCGAACATATTTCCTAACATATAACTGTTAGAAAAGGGATTGGTTGTACAGGGGGAAGCCCCTTCTTCTCCATAATTAGTCGCATTATAATCAAGGCCGGCTTGCATTTTGAGTTTGTTTAGCGGTCGACCCTCTTCATCCTTGGCTATAATATTCGTTAAATTATAACGAGAAGGAATGGGATTGCCATCCTCATCAACAAAAGTTTCGCCTTCAAAAACCGGCGTCACCGTCGCTAAGCCTTTTTCCTCCAAATAAGCCGCACATTCTTGACTCCATGTATAAGCTAAATCAGCATATTCATATTTGTTTTGGTTAACTTGGCCGGCATTGATTAAGAATAATAAATTGCCACGGAAGTAATCTTCCATATCAGTACGTTTAAAATCTTCAGGGAAGAAACTGTTGATGACGGTAAAGTCCCCGATTTCATAGAGAATTTCAATCCCGTTTTCCACATCATATTTAATCTGGTAATGACGTTTAATCGTCCCATACAGTAAATCGTTGTACAAAACACTGTTGGCAAGCGTATTAAAGCCCGTTCCACTTAATTTATCATTGGAACCGATATAGTACAAAATGAAGTTGGATTTCATATCAGAGGAATTACCGGAATCAAAAGCGGAATTAAAGACCGTTTTACAAGTGGCCTTTTTATAATTTGTAAAGCCTTCTGCCGTTTTTTCGGCTGTCGGTGTACATTCGCTGTTGACAGCGACACTGACAATCGTCGTATCTTCATTCAAGAACATCGTATAGAGGTTGTTTTGTGCAACAATTCGTTCTTTATTTAATTTAAAGGTGACGGTATAAATGTCGCTCGCTTCGTTGATAACTTTCGTATAACTAGTTTCCGGTAAGCCCGCAACGGCGGCATTGGCTTCAGCCGCACTGTCGTATTCCACAACATAATTACCTTGGCGGTCATAAGGAGAATAATCTACAAAGCCCGTTAAATCAAATTCAAGATTGTTAAGCGCTAAAGCCTTAGCTTTCAGTCCTCCAATAAAAAAGATGAGGAGGAGCACGGTAATAATGACAATCAAGCTCAGAGCGAGAATATTTTTCAATTTAAAAACCTTCATTGTTCCTCCTTTCTATAGATAACGTAAAGCAATTTCGCGATATAAAGTATAAATAAAACCAACCATTTTTTGGAATAAGTCAAAGCAAAGCATCACAACAAAGAAGAGCACCATCACGGCAATCAAGGTTCCTAAAATGGACAATAAACACTTAAACAAGCCATATTCATGAATAGAGATTAAGCCAAAGAAAATCATATAGCCCATTAAGAAGGTCCCTAAACCGATGATTAAGTGATAGAATCCCGCTTCTTCCACAACAATCATGTTGGAGAAAATCATCCCGAGGATTTTGGAAACAATGAGCGGAAACAGCGAATAACAAATCATCATGAAGATTTCTTTCATTTTCCCCTTGCCATCAAATAAAGTGGTAATACTCCAATTACCGACCACGAAAGCGACAATCGGCACGATGACGGAAGCGATTTCTCGGAAAGAGTTCAAATCTTTTAATTCCAGTTGATTGACAACAAAGCCGGTGTACTGAAACTCCAAGATTTGAAGGATAATTAACAAAACAACAAAAATAAGGGCCACCGACATTTTCGCTTTCTTTTCCCGCTTAAAAGCATCAAAGCCTTTCAAAGGATGGATTAAAATATAGGTCGGAAAGCGAATGAATTCTTCATAAACAAAGGCGAAAAATTGTTTTATTTTTGGCCAGTTTATTTTCATGCGGTTTTTTAAGGTTTCATTGTTATTCATCATTCCTCACCGCCTTCATCTTCATCTTTTCCAAATTTAATTTTTCGGTATAGTTTATAGCCCATCCAAGCAGCAACTCCCACTAAAATGACTGACATCACTGGAGTAAAATAGCGATTAACTTGTTCATCACGGTATAGTTTATAGGCTTTGGAATAGTAATCGACACTGTAGCCGGTTTGGAAATAACTCATGGCTTCCAAGTAACGACCTTCGTTTAACAGCGATTTGCCGATACCGACATAAGCATATTCATAATTGGGATTTTGGTGAACGACATTCTTCCATTCTTCCGAAGAGGCCACTAGATTACCGATATAGTGATAACGAACCGCTTTATTAATGGAAACGGCAATGTCCGTTGGTTCAAAACGAATCACGGATTGTTTTTCTTTATCAAGTGCCAAAATATTTTCACCTTGATAACGAATTGCTATCGGCGTATTTAAATTCGTTAGTTCATTCCCGCGACCCCCGGAAATATATAAGAGGTTCCCTTCATCATCATAGGAGAATAAACGCCCCGATTTTTCATCAGCGATGGTATAAACCCCGTAATCATTGACGGTTACTGCCGAAAAGCGCGATGGCCCGCGGAGGGCAACATTCGTACCGGTACGAATATAGGTCAAATCTCCCATCGGGACCGAATAACCGTTGCGGGTTAGGACATCTTTTCCGGAGGGATTAATGCGTTTAATCATGGCCCCAGCATTCGTACCAACAGCCCGCGAAGTCGCATAAATGAAACCTTCCTCATCAATTGTTAAGGAAGTAAAAATCGTATTTAAAATCGTTTCCGTTTGGGCTAATTGTTCATCGGTCATAAAGCGCCGCCAAAACAATTCCCAAAAAGTTAAACTCACATAGTTAACACCGACAAAGCTGCTGAAGTTCCCTTCATAGGACATCTGCATAATGCCTTCATAAACACCTTCCGAGATAACAAAGATGCGCCCGGCAACATCGGTCACCAATTTAACCGGTAAAAAAACTTTTCCCGAAAAACTGATATCGGTGGGACTGGAGACAACCTGAACAACTTGGTAAGTCTTGGCATCGACAATCACAATTTGATTGTTGCTTTTATCGGATAAATAAAGTAAATCTTGGAAAACACCGCGAATAATCGTTCCATCGGGATTTTTGGCCGGCCGAACATTGCGGTAAACACCGCTTAAGGCGTTAGGGCTTAGATAAAACTTTTGCGCTGGGGTTCGCATAGCATAGGGGATTTGCGCAATAGCCCGAAAATCCACCAATGTCATGCCTTTTTTGGCCAAATAATCGGTAAAGGAAATCGATGTTACATTTTTGTTGTTGTC
Organism: Tenericutes bacterium ADurb.BinA124; assembly: GCA_002068415.1. Taxonomy (GTDB): domain Bacteria; phylum Bacillota_I; class Bacilli_A; order ML615J-28; family CAG-698; genus UBA2253. The sequence continues at coordinate 32,349 of MVZM01000014.1, read as the reverse complement.
AACAAAAGCCGTTTTCATTTTTATGAGTTCATCATCGGTAAAGTTTTCCGGTAAAATTTCATAATTAGCGACTTTGTATTGATAACGCATATTGCCGTCAAAAACAAACAACAAGTTGGAAACCGCATCGACGATATAGATAATATCGGTCCCCACGCCCGCAGGATCATATTCGGTATAGATGAATAAATCATTAGGACTGGTAAATTGGCTGGCTTGCAAGGTTTCATTACTTGGTGAAGTCCAGGCATCACTGATGACGGTATAAATGCCGCCCGCGGCCGGGGCTAAGCCGACCGTCGAATAAATCGGTTCCCCGCTATGGGAATAGGTATAACCAACTGCCGCATGTGCGGAAGGAATTATTAAACTGAAGGACAGCAACAAGCATAAAATGAGATATTTATAATATTTTTTCATCTTATGCCTCCTACTTCATACCCGAATGCGCCATCGTATCAATCATATTGCTTTGAGAAATGATAAACATGACAATCGGAACGGTAATCATAATAAGGGCGACAGCGGCCAATGTTCCTTGGCGGGCCGGTCCGGCACTAGCAATCTGACTTAAGGCATAACTTAACATTTTATAATCTTCACGATAAATATAGGTCGAGCCATCGGCCGCCCATAAGGCTTTAAAGTTTAAAATGACGAGGGTAATGGACGCCGGTTTAACTAAGGGCATAACGACTTTCCAATAAATCTTAAACTCGCTGGCACCGTCAATTTTCGCCGATTCCAAAAGCTCCATCGGGACGGGAATCATAAACTGTTTCATTAAGTAGAGTCCGAGCGAGGAAGCAATAACCGGCAAAATAATCGCCCAATAAGTATCAATCAAGCCAAACCAGTTAAGAATCATATAGTTCGGAATCCCAGTTACCGCTGATGGGAACATTAATGAATAAGTAACTAAGCCCATAATAATGCCCCCACCCGGCACTTTGTATTTAGCCAAGGGATAAGCACACATTGAGGCAATGATTAAGTGCCCAACCGTCCCCACCACCGTAATTAAGATGGTATTAAAGAAATAACGGGAGAACGGGACTAAGGATGTTCCTAAAACGACACCTAAATCACTAAAGTTATCGAGGGTCGGGTTCCGCACGAAGAAATTGGGCGGATAAAGGAAGATTTCATCCAGCGGTTTAAAGGCATTATTGATAATCAACAAAAGCGGTAGCACACTTAAAATGCCGCTTAACGATAAGAAAATAAACAAGACTAAATCGCCGGCTTTCGAACGGTTAACGCGTTTTTTCTTCTTCGATTTATATAAAATTTTAAACGAAGCGATTTCCGCAAACGGCCGCGAATCAATCATTTTCGATTTTCTCTCATTCCGTCTTTCTTTTAAGGTGAGAGCTTTTTGGGAAGGATCTTTTGTTTTTTTAACTTTAGCCATTATGAACCCACCTTTCTGATAATTCTCCGAATTAAACGATTTAATAATATTGCAGAGAAGAAGAGAATCGTTGCAATAGCAGAGGCATAGCCCATTTCATACCTGATGGAACCGTAGTCCTGCAAATGATTGACAATGGTATGACCGGCATAGGCGACGGACGGAAAGCCGGCCAGTGCGGTCGTGACCGCCCCAACACCCAAGGCTCCGGAAATTTGAATGACCGCCGCAAAAATTAAAATCGACTTCATGTTCGGTAAAGTAATATACCAAAGTTCCTGCCAACGGTTTTTAATGCCGTCAACGGCACCGGCTTCGTATTGGTTGCGGTCAATGCCTTTTAATCCGGCAATCAAGGAAAGGAAGTTAACTCCTAAACTCATCCATAGTTGCACAATAATGACAATCGGTAAAATGTAAGTCGCATTTTGCAACCAGGTAATCGGTTCGTGAATAATTCCCCAATCGGTTAAATAAGCATTGGCATAACCGTAGATATCACTTGCGAAAATAAGTGCCCAAATGGTAATCGCACCCCCGGCAATCGACGGGGCATAGAAAACCAAGGTAATGATGGCCCGCAGTTTTTGCGGCAATTCATTAATGAGCCAAGCAAAGACAAAGGCCATGATATAACCTAAAGGTCCGGTAATTAAAGCGATAATCAAGGTGTTTTTAATCGCCGTAATAAAAATCGGATCGTTTAAAAACAAATCAATGTAATTCTGCCAGCCCACCCAGCGCGGCGCTTCCAACATGTTAAAGTAGGTAAAGCCTAACATAAAGCTCATAACAACTGGAGCGACCGTAAAACAGGTGAACATAATCAGATAAGGAGCCATCATTGCATAGAGCGAACGATTTAAATACATTTTCCGGCGGAACGGTTTTTTTCGACTCCAATGGTCGATTTCAATGCTCTTCTTAATACGCCATGCTCGGAAACGACTCCAAAGGGATGGTTTTTTTATGGATGTAGAAACATTATTGTCATTCATCTTGTTCGTCTCCTTAATCTAAACCAAATTCTTTACGCTTTTTGGTAATCTCCGCATTAATCAAGGCGATATACTCATTGAGTGTTTCCCGCGGATTGGCTTGCGTATTAACGACTTTCCGGAAAGCATTCTCTAAATTACGGCCGGTGTAATAACCACCCGGAATTTCCGGAACGCCAACACTGTTTTTCCATTGTGCTAGCAAAACATTTTGTTCCTCTCGCGACCATGGTAAATTCTTAAATGCTAAAACATTGGCGGTATTGTGACGAGCGGCCGCCCCTAAAATGGATTCCAGTTCTCTGGCATAGCTGGTTTGGGTGTCACGCGATACCCACCACCGCATAAAGTCCCAAGCGGATTCCTTGTCGTCGGCTTGCTTCATCATAACAATTGCGCTTCCGGAAGCGGCGCCATTATTGATTAATTGGTTTTTGTCATTGTAAGTGCCCGGCAGCGGAGCATAACTCCATTTGTTGGAAATCTCCGGAGCAAAAACGGTTAGCGTATTAAATAATTCGTAGTTGGCGATGCCAATCGGTGTTTCCCCGGTCCGGAAGCGGTTTAAGAAACTCGCCGCCAAAGGGAAACTGTAATCGGTATAATATTTACACCATTCTTCAAAAGCTTGCATCGCTTCTTCGGTGTCAAAATTGGATTCTTTATTGTTGTTACGGTAGAAAGTTCCGCCTTTTTGATATAACATTGAAGCAAAGACCTGGTTAACGACACTGGTGGCCCCGGAAGCGGAAACCGGAAGATAAAACTGGAGATTGGAAATCGATAGTTCCGTAACTAAAGAAGTTACTTCCCGCCATGTTTCCGGAACGGTCCAGCCTCGGGCTTCAAAAATATCATTTCGAACAAACATGACTAAGAAGGATTGCGTATTCGGCAGTGCATAATAGCCGCCATTATATTCATAAGGGACCATGGCACTATCAAAGAACAAATATTGTTCGTTCGGGTCATTGATGCGACCGACATTATAATTCGTCTGCGGATTGCATAAACCCTTTTCCGCATTCTTAGCCGAACAAATGCCCGTTACTTCATAAAATTCATCAAATCCGGAAACATCCATAATGGCATTGCGCATGGCATAGTTAACCGGTAAGCCGTTGGCCACATTGATGGCGACATCCGGACCGGTTCCCGCCAAGGTAGACGGTAGTAAAACTCCGGCAGTAACGACTTTCAGTTTCACATTAATGCCATATTGTTCGGTAAAGGTATTGCTGATTAAAGTGCTAATCGAGTTGGCTTGTTCCCGGCCGGTGGATTCACTGGTTAGGAACCAAACTTCAATTTCTTTGCCGGTATCAACTGCGGCAATCGTTCCGATTTCTTCATAATTAAAGAAGAAAGAGCGGAAGAAACCACGAATGCCAAACCAAGTCCCGGCAAAGAAATTGGCATTGGCATGAGGTAAATCATCAATATTTGATGACACCCACAAGCATTCAACAGTTAAGGCTTGTTGTTTAACATCACTAATCCAGGTTCCGAGCGACGAAATGTTTTTCGAAAAACTGTTTAAGCGTTCTTGAATAGAACGCGGTTTTTTAATCATATCGCGAAGCTGGATTTCCATCGTTTCCAAAATGGCAATTTTATCGCTTTTTTCTCCCGATATTTTGATAATATTATCCGCGACTTGCGCTAAGATGTCGGCTGCTTCCTGAAAAGTTTCCAAAGTTCTTTCCACACGAGCATTTTCGCCGTACAAATAATAATTAATCAAGGGGTCGGGTTTTAAACCGGTAACAGCAATAATTCGTAAATATAAATCATTGAGCATGTCGATTACGCCTTGAACTTGGCTGATGGGGACACCATATTCACCGAGTGTTGATTCCAAGCTGATGGTGTTCTTCTTTCCCCCTTCCAAGAAGAAAGCATAGGGTTTATCTTTATCACCTAAAGTAACCACTTTAAAATCACCGCTGTAGGAGAAGCGAGCAATATTGGCCTCCGCAAAGGGAATCACATTATTGATATAAACCCGTCTGGTGGAGAATAAGCCCCGGGAAACATTTTGTTTGGCCCGAAAACTAATGTAATACAATCCGGACGGTTTGTCAGTAAGGTCGACTTCCCAAGTAATCATATCTCCTGGGGCCGTCCATTTGTTTCCGCCAATGGCATTGAGTTTAATCTTGACGGTATCAACCGGCACATTGGTGGGGTCGGTGCGATCACCAATCGCATATAGCGTCGGTGAAGTCCGCTCAATGGCGTCTTCGCCTTCAATGCGAATCGGAGCATCTAAAGCCACCACATCGGTATAACCTAAATTACGATATTTAGTCGTGTATTGTTCATAAGTAATTTTCTCTTGGTAAGAAGCAATCCCAATAGCCACAATCGCCATCGATTCCCGAATCGATTTTAAAGTGAGGGTATTGTCACCGGCTTCCAAATAAATTAAATATGGTTCGATGACATAACCGGTGGCATCACGGACAAATGCGGTTCGTTCTTGATTCAAGATTTCTTTTTGACTCGGTTTCATATCATTGTCGGTGGTATCCTGAATGATGGGCCCGGCATTCTTCCAATAACGGGAAAACTTTAGATTGCCTAAATCTTCATATTGCAAGGCATAGGTTTTCGTCGCATCTAAAGGATCAATATTTTCATTGACATATAAGGCACGTTCAATCGGCGCTCCTCCGTCACTTAAGGGGAAATAGCGCAGATAAACATTATACAAGCCGGCTTCTAAAACTCCGGGAATTGTCCATGTGGCATAACCTTCGTCAGTCGTCTTATAGGCTTGAACTTTAACACCTAAATGGTTGGTGATTTCAATGGGCCCAAAGCCATCCGCATGGGCACTCGTCGCCGTCGTTCCTAAAACTTCAATGTTGTTGGCAAGCATCGGTCGTTTAAGAGCCGCAAAATTAAGCGGATAATTATCCAAGGCATCAGCCGGAATCCCTTGTTTTAATTTGAGAAAGTTTTCGTAATCACCACTCGGAATCAATACTTCCGGAGTCCGGGACTGTGAGAGCACATGGTTTTTACTGTAACTCTGAACAATGATGGTTGTGAAGAAAGTAATGAAAATGACGATAAACAGTAAAAGAATCGCCTTTTTCACAACTTTTGGTTGAATCTTGATTTTACGCGCCATACGCTCCACCTCTTTGCAAATGTTTTTTTGTTTGTTGGGAAAATAAGAAAAATTTATGTAAGTATTCTAAACTGTCTTTTAAACCGCCGGCTTTATTTCGTGCTAACCATAGTTCTTCTTGTTGAGCCAAAAAAGCAGTTTCCGCATCCAAAATCTTCTGAACAAAGCTTAGTCGTTCCTTAATCGATAATTCCTCATTGAAGCTTTGATTGAGATATTGAATTAAAAGCACCAACTGAATGGATTGCTTCAGTTCGGAAACAATTAATTGGCCGTCCACCATCTTGGTTTGGGTAAGCGCTTTTGTTTGCAAAGCCAAAAATTGTTCTAACAAAGCATGTTTTGAAGAAGACAAAATTGTTGTTTTTGATCTCTCAAGGAAATATTCAATGGGATTTTTTTCCTTAACTGCAACCGTCGCCCACATGAAATTATGGAAGGTCGTAGTGCCGTTACTTCGGTATTCATTTAAGTAATGATAGTACAAACCTAAATCGATGATTGTATCCGCCATGATATTGGCCTGATCCAAAAACACATATTGATTGAGGTAATCCCTTAATAAAAACTGGGTTCCTTCTTGAACGCGCCAGCTCATTAAGCCGGCCAACACCAAAGGGGCATAGCTGATTGGTAAAAACTGCAGGTGACCGAAATCGCCCCAATCCGTTAAAATGATGCCTTCGCCATTTAAAGTCTTTACTTGTAAACAAGCGTTGGTGATGTTTTCTAACCAGTCGTCTTTTCGTCCTAGGAAACTGCACCAAGAACTTGTTCCCGGGGCGGCTAGGAATTTGATTCCTAAATCATGCAATTTTTGTAAGTGAGCAGAAAAGGGATAATTGCCATCATAGCCCCAGTCAATAAACAGCATATCGGAAGGCAAGCGATGTAGTAGTTCGGGATGATGGATTAAGACATCTCCCCATATTAACGGCGTTTTTTGGTATTTTTTGATTTCCGCATATGCTTTTAATACAAAATCAATATAAACATTGCCAAGACCCTTTTCTTCACAAGCGGTCTTGGAACGACCTTTCCCCAGTTCAAAGGGTTCATCAAAATTCATATTGAAATATTTCGACCGCGCAATACTTAACATATCTCGATATAAAGTTTTAATCAATTCTAAAGATTGGGGGTCGAGGGGATTTAAAGTGCTCGGCGGACGATGCCGTCCCCATAAGAAAATCCCTTCCGGTTGTTCCGCCAAATCTTTAAATTCTTCAGTCGCCAGCCATTTTGCCATATGACCAAAACCGTTTTGGTTCGGCACCAAATCAATGAAATGAGCATTGGCATAGGTTTCCAGTTCTTGATATTCTTCAACGGAAATAAAGCCATCAGCTTCCAAATACTTGGTAAAGGAGGGATAGCCAAAACTGAATCCTTCCACATATAATTCTAAATGATTCATCTTTAACTGACTCATCATGACGATGATATTTTTAAGCGTGGCGAGGGTCGGAACCTTGTTGCGACTGATGTCGAGCATCAAACCTCGAATTTTTAAATCGGGAGCATCATTAATCACAACACAAGGCAAGTTCGGACCTTGATTTACCATCTGCTGAAGCGTTAAAGTTGCATAGAAAACCCCGGCTAACGAAGGGGATCGAATGATGATTAGCGCGGGGGAAACCGTGATTTCGTAGCCTTCAAGGGATAAAGATTCACCTTTTTGGAAAACGACATCCGCTAAATCACGCTTTTTAGCCATCGCACCATAAGGCTTTTCCACCGTATCAACGGGCCCATCAAAGGGATAATCAAAGAAAAAGAAAAGGTCTTTTAAATCCTTGACGGGTTTATGGAAAGCACCATCGCGCCTTTGCATTTGTTTAACAACAGGATAAATCCGAGCCATCTGCTTCTCCTTATGCAAATAAGCAATTTTTACCGATTTTACTTCTTCTCATTATACAATGCCAACCGTTTTTTTTCAAGGTAAAATCCAAAATTAACCTGAAGTTTAAGAAAAAAGCTCCGAAATAAATCGGAGCTCTTTGGTTAAATTTCTTGGGCAGCTTTGGTCCATAGTTGTTTTAAGCGTTCTTTAGCCCTAACTAAAGCGGGAATATCCTCGCTAACTAAGTTTTTATAGGTAAAGAAAACGACGCCTAAATTGTTTTTTAAAGTGTGATTATACTTAAGTTGGTTAATGATTTCTTCCGGGTTGCTCCAGTTGCCTTCCTTTGAATAGCGGTATAAACCCATGCCCATGTACAGCTTAACCTTCGTTTCTTGGGCTGCCCATGACCACCATTTGGCCAGGTCCGCATATTTAACTACTTCATATAAATGACCCTTCGCATCTTCTTTCCAATAGTCAAAATCAAAGTAATTTTGGGGCACAACATAGTCAATCCAGCCTTCTTTCATCCATAGATAAATGTCCGCAAATAAGCCACTATAGCAATTAAAGCAGGAAAAATGATTATCGGACCCTTGCTCCCACGCTGATTCGTTGGGTTCTTTAAACCACTTGGTGTTCGTGCGGTAAATCCCAAACGGACTAATCCCGAATTCAACTTTTTTGGGAAGCTTTGATAATTGCTCATGCATTAATTTAATCAGTAAATTAACTTGATGACGACGATAATCACCCAAGCTTGTAAAGTTAGATGCTTGGAATTGGGCCTGTTCATTTTCATCTTTAATGGCTTCATAGGGATAGAAATAATCATCCATATGGATGGCTTTCACATCATAGTTTTTCGCAATCTCCACTGCGGAATCCGCTACAAAACTGCGGACCTTTGGGCTCGACGGGTCAAGGATTAATTTGCTTTCCACCGTTTCAATTACTAATTCCGGATGCAATCTGGCAAAATTGTTCGGGGCTAAAGTGTTTAAATATTCTTCTTTAGTCTTTTTAAGATCACTTAATTTAAGGGAACAAACGCGGTAGGGATTCATCCACGCATGCACGGTTAATTGGTTTTTCCGACATTGTTCAACAAACCAAGCGAACACATCAAAACCGGGATCCTTGCCTTGTTCACCGCTAATAAAACTGGTCCACGGGTTTAACTTAGATTGATACCAAGCATCATTGGTGGGACGAACTTGGAAAATAATCGTATTAAAGTGGTATTCTTTGGCTTTCGCAATCACCCCCAGTAAATACTCTTGGTACTGAGCAATGGATGTCATTTTCGGAATATCGATGTTATTGACGGTGGAAAACCAAAAACCGCGCAGTTCTTGCTTCTTTTCTTGGTAAACAGCCGGAATCAAAACCTTTTCCTGACTTTGATAATAGGTAATATAACCTTCTTGATTAAAACGTTTAATGGCTTGCATATAATTCCTCCAAAATGGTAATGGTTTTTGTATCGGCATTCAGTTCGACTTGAAGGCCAATCGGTAAATTGAGAAAGGGATAATTGTGACCGCTGGCAAAATTTTTAACTACCGGCACGCCCAAGGGTTTAAAGTATTGATCAATCAGTTCATTAACATCCCAAACGGAGGGATCTTTCGGTTCACAGCCGGTAAAATACCCAAACACAAAACCAACTGCTTCCCGAAGCTTACCGCTTAAGCGTAAACTGGCGAAAAAACGATCCAAGCGATACGGAGCTTCATCGACATCTTCAATCAAAACAATTTTGTTTTTAAAAGGGATGTCCCAAGCTGTTCCTTGTAAAGCGGCAATCAAACTTAAATTGCCACCCACTAAAACACCGGAAGAAAGGCCCGGGTTAAGCGTGATTGCATCATCATGGGGATTTTTTAAAACGCGTCCAAGTTGCGGTGAAAACAACATGTGGGCAAAATCATCCAAGGATGAAGCATCAAACGATGGACTGCCTAAATAAATCCCTACCGCCCCATGCATCATCGGTAAGCCGGTTTGTTGGTAAATGGCATTGATTAAAACGGTAATATCACTAAAACCGATTAATAATTTCGGGTGTTGTTTTATTAATTCATAATCCAGTTTATCAACTAAGCGCGAACAACCATAGCCCCCTTTCAAACAAAGGATGGCTTTTACTTCCTCATCTAAAAACATTTCATGAAGGTCGCTAGTTCTTAGTTCGTCACTCCCGGCTAAATAACCATAGCGAGCAAAACAAGTCTTACCATATTTGAAAGATAAATTTAAGGCTTTAAGCCGCTCTTCCATTAATAATAAGCGCGGGCTACCGGGATCCATCAAGGAGGCCGGGCAAATAATCCCGATGGTGTCGCCCGGTTGTAAACGATGCAAGTACATTAAAAACCATCCATTTTTGTAAACTTTTGATAGTTTTTCACATTAAAACATTGGGCATGCTTAAACTTGCCCAGGCAACCGCGCACCACCGTCAAATGGGTATAATAATCAAAGTACCTAAAGGAAGGACTGTTCATAATAAACCAGTGTTGGGAAATGGCTTCTTTCCACAGTTCATAACCATCCGTACAGTTAACAAAAAGATAGGGTTCAAAACCTTCACGGTCTTCCCAATTTTCCGAAAAATAGACCGGAGCCCAGTGCGGCGTTCCCGTAATCTTATCACCCATATCCAAAGCCGCCCAAAAAGCGGCCTCAACAACAATTTTGTGAGTCAAAGCATGGTCTTTATGCATGGATTTTTCCCAATGCGTAAAAAGGTAATGGGGGCGATATTGGCGAATTAAATTGGCGACTTGCACTCTAACTTCATCATTATCGGGTAGTTCACCATCGGGATAGTCAAGGACAATGGCTTCCCCCTTTAACATCTTGGCAAATTCCTGCGCTTCTTTTACTTTTTGCTTCCGGTAATCAGCCACGCTTAGATGCTTGGGATTACCGCGTTCTCCGGCCGTTAAAGCGACCGTAATGATTTTATCGCCTTTTAAACTTTGATGGGCTAGAACACAACCCGTGCTTAATTCCGCATCCCCAACATGGGCACCAATTGACATCAAGGTTTTCATCAATGTAACTCCTTTCTTAACACGGCAAATGATTGGACAATCCTCATCCCGGCATAAAGATAAATTTCACGAGCTTTATTATCCGCACCCGTGAAGAGCGTCATAAAGGTCGCACCGTTGTCTTTTGAACATTGGCACAGCATGCAAAATAAGGATTTACCCAAGCCATGACCTTGGGTTTTCGGATGAACGCCAATCCCCCCTAAATAACCACGACCGCTTGCTTGTGTAATAACCGGTCCCGTCCAGCCCAGAATTTCACCCTCCTTTTGTACAATCAACATCGGGTCAGGTTTAGCTTTGGCTAGATTGTTCTTGACAACTTCTCGCCAACCCTCGTTTTTAAGGGCATCGAACAGTTCATCAAAGCCATAATGAAGCTTGGGGTCATAATAAGTAATCGTATAGCCATCGGCTTCATTTTTAGCTATTCGGCTTTTCACATCCTCCGATAAGCGAAACTTCTTTAAATCTAAATGGTAAGCATCAAGCTGCCCGTTGGTATTATAACCATTGGCCATCATTAAGAAATAATAAGGGGTATTATAGGGAATGGCCGGAGCTCCCGGATGTTCATGGTGATCATAACCCGGAACCAACCATTCTAAATTAATCGGATTGAAAAAGAGATTGCGAACAAAGGTTTTCCCTTGGGACTTAAGGTAAGCTTCCAAAGTTAATAAAAGTTTAGTGCCCAGTCCTTGGCGTTGATAACGGTAATCAACGGCCACACAAACAATGTAGCCCGGAGTTAAAGCCGGGTCCTTCCCCTGATTGTTAATGCTTGCACAAGCAAAACCAACGACTTGAGCTTTTTTAAGTGCCACAAAGGCTCCCTCATAACGAAAAAAGGGATTATTAATAAATTTATCGGTAAAACTGTCCATCGTAAATGCTGCATAAATGCTCTCACCCGCGACACTCTCGTTCCACAGTGCAACAACATCCGCCATCATTTTATATTCAAAAGCTTTAATTTCCACCATGTTTAACTCCTTGAAAATGACTTAAAATAAAATTTCCCACCTTCGCCCGGAAGGGAATCAGTTTCACATTATCCCGTGTCGGATGGACTCGATTAGATAACATACAAAAGGCAATCCGGTTTTTGCGATCAATAAAGATATTCGTACCGGTAAAACCGGTATGTAAAATGGTTTGGTCGCTGACTAAATCACCGGCCGAACAAAAGTTACCGCGGACAATCCACCCTAAACCCCGAGCATCGCTATCTAAAGAGACTCCCGTCGCAACTTCCACTTGCTTACGGAAAAGTAAGTCGATGGTCGGTTTTGATAAAATTACTTTCCCTTGGTATTTTCCCTCATTTAAAATCATCCCCATGAAATGAGCTAAATCCGCAACAGTGGAAAAAACCCCGGCATGGCCGGCCACACCACCTAAAATATAAGCTTTTTCGTCATGAACATGACCGCGGACATAACCTTGATAAATATTGTCCTGCCGTAATTCCGTTGGCGCACAGCGGTTTTTATCAAGCGGATTATAACAAGTATCGACCATGCCCAAGGGTTCAAAAACATGCAAACGGGCAAATTCATCTAATGATAACCCCGAGATGCTTTCCACAATCATTCCCAACAAAATAAAACCAATGTCGGAGTAAACAATTTTCTCGTTTTTTGGATAAATCGGGTCACAAGCAAACACTTTATCCAGCGCTTCTTCCCGACTGGCTAATTGTGAAGCTTTAGGAAGATCGGCTTGAAGGCCGGAAGTGTGGGTTAACAAATCCCAAACGACGATGTCCTGATGGCGAAATCGTGGTAAGTATTTCACAACTTGGTCGTAAAGCCGCAGTTTTCCTTGTTCCAATAGTTTCATAATACAGGTCGTTGTGCTGATAACTTTGCTGACTGAAGCTAAGTCGTAAATCGTTTCCAAATTATTGTCTTCCGGTTGAGGAAATAAACTTCGTTTTCCTAAACTGCCGAAATAAACTTGGTCGGCAATTAAACAATAATTGACACCGGGAAAAACCCCGTCCTTAATAGCATCTTCTAATAAAGCATTTAGTTTATTAATCATGATTTTACCTCAAATTGATGAATATGACGATGATAGCGTTGATAGAAATTACGATAACAGATTTTTTCGATTTCTGTTTCTTGGTAGCCACGCTCCCGCATTTTGCTAAGTAAGTTTTTAGTTTGGGAAGCATCCGGCAAATCTATTAAATTGGCATTCGGAAATTCGCTTAAATAATCCATAAAGTCAAAACCGAACATAATATGATCGATATCCATGATGTCGATGGCGGCTTCCAAGTGATTAAGCAAATGATCAAGATTTTGTTCTTGTTTGTTTGGTGAAACAAAATTATTCGCTAAGGTTAGGCCAAATAAACCATCCACACTCCGCAAGGCTTTTAACTGCTCATCGCTTAAATTGCGCCGGTGCTCGCACAAACTTTTCACATTTCCATGGGAAAAGATGATGTTTTTTTGCGTATAGTTAAGGACATCATAAAAACTTTTTTCATTGAGGTGAGCCACATCAATAATCATATCGAGCTCTTCCATCATGGAAAGTAAGGTTTTCCCTTCCGGCATGAGACCACGGTTTTTATCCCCGGCCACCCCTGTCGCGTACTGGTTTTCTTCGTTCCAAGTGAGCATTGCATGGCGAATTCCTAAATCATACACTTTTTTAAGGTCGGTAGCCTTTGGTAAATTGCGCAGTCCTTCCAGTCCCAACAGCACTTGAAAATCAGGAAGCAAGTGAATATCAATTTCTCCAAGAGCAATTTCAATGGACTCCACAAGATCAAAATCATCGGGGGAATACATCGTCCAAATAGCTCCCTTGATATCAGAAATTCGTAGTTGCGGGGCATGGTAAAGGGCAAAACGGTTTACTTTTCCTTCCTTTTTTTTAGTATATAAATCATAGAGTAAATCACTATGAACATCAAAGATTTTCATGTTAGCCTCCAAAAACACATGTGGAAACAAGCTGGTCTAAGGACTCTTTTTCAATCACCACTTTAATTTGATCGTCTTTAATAAAGACGACTTCTCCTCTTGTTAAACCGTTATAGTTCATCGACATCGAATAACAATAAGCACCGGTTGCAAAAACAATAATCGTATCACCTTCTTCTACTTGTTCTAATACCACATCTTTCGCAATCACATCGCCTGATTCACAACATTTTCCCACAATATCATAAGAAAGGGCTTGATTGGATAAAGGCTGATTAAAGCGGTTGGCAACACCGACCGTATATTTAGCTTGATAGAGGGCTGGGCGAATATTGTCCGCCATCCCCCCATCAATGAACACATAATTCTTATGCCCGAAGGTTTGTTTGGTGCCGCCACAACGGTAGAGGGTAAAACCGGAATCACCGACCAAACTGCGTCCCGGTTCAATCATTAAAGTTCTTAAAGCCAGTCCCTTTTCCTTAACACCTTTTTCAACGGTTTTAACAATTTTTGTAAGCATTTCGGGAAGCTTGATTTCTTTGTCTTTTGGTAAATACTTAATCCCGAAGCCCCCACCTAAATTAAGAGTGTTTAGCACCATCTTCGTCTCTTCTTGAAACTTCGCCATAAAATTAAGCATCGTTTGCGCACTTTTCACAAAAGAAGAGGGCGTATTAATCTGCGAACCGATATGAGCATGAAAGCCTAGGAGTTTGACATTCCTAGACTCTTGATATAATTTTGCTAAGCTATGCATTTTATCCCAATCGTAAATCGATTCCCCGAACTTAGACGACAACAAAGCTGTTTCAATATAAGCATGGGTATGGGCGGAAATCCCGGGATTAACCCGAAACAAGGTTTTGATTGGGTAATCTACTGCTTCCGCAAAAGTCATCAAGCGCTTTAATTCATTAAGATTATCCACAACGATTAAACCAACTCTTTCCTTAATAGCCGTTTGCAATTCCTCATCGCTTTTATTATTGCCATGAAAAACGACTTTGGCCAGCGGAAAACCACTTTTTTTAATCAAATATAAATCCCCCAAGGACACGGCATCAATGCCGAAGCCGGCTTTTTCAAGCATTTGGCATAAATAGGGTGCTAAAAAAGCTTTGGAAGCATAAATCGTTTCACAAAAAAATTGTTTACTTGTAAAATGAGTGCGAAACTGACTAATTTTATGCTCAATTCCCGCTTCATCATAGACATATAAGGGCGTCGGATGATCCTTCACAAGTTCGCTTAAACGGATGTTGCCAAGATATAATTCATTGTTTACTTCTCTCATTGCATAGGTTTTCATTGCTGGGCCAATAAATTATCTAATAAATTAAATAATTGCTCCTTTCCTGTGATTTCATGAAGTTGCTTTCGAAAATCTTTACTGTGATTAATGCCCTTCACATACCATGCGGCTAAACTGCGCATTTCCAAAAGGGCTTGGTGAAGCGGTTTAATGCTTAACAAGCGGTCGAAATGATGTTTACACATCTTAACTTTTTCAAACGGTGTTGGTGGTGGCGGGATTGGTAAACCTTTTAAATAATGTGCCAAATCGCGAATTAACCACGGATTTCCTAAACTGCCGCGCCCGACCATAATCATATCCACTTTTGTTTCTTCAAGCATCGTGTGCGCATCTTCCACGGACTTAATATCACCATTCCCGATAACAGGAATCGTGACTGCCTCTTTAACAGCTTTAATATAATCAAGCCTAACTTTTCCGGCATACATATCGGACTGCGTCCGACCATGAATGGTAATAAATGACGCTCCCGCTCGTTCAATGGCTTGCGCATTGGCAACGGCATTAATCGTTTGGTGGCTTATCCCCGCCCGCATTTTGACACTAACCGGTTTTTGAACATGCTTGACAATTTCTCGCACTAAAGTTTCTATCCGTTTAGGGTCGGACAATAAAAAGCATCCGCCCTCGGCTTTTAAGACCTTGCGCACCGGACAACCCATGTTGATATCGATGATGTCGGCCGTCGTTTGTTGGTCAATCATCATCGCCGCTTTAACCATCGCCTCTAAATCACCACCAAAAATCTGGATAGCAAGCGGGTGTTCCGCTTCATCAATAGCCGTTAATTCCCAGGTTTTGGCGCTTTCATAGACTAAACCTTTGGCACTGACCATTTCCGAAAAGACCAAATCCGCGCCCCATTCTTTCATAATACTGCGATAAGCAAGGTTGGTATAGCCGGCTAAAGGCGCTAAAGCGAGTTTTCCCTTAATCGCTAAGTTCTCCATTTTTTTATCCTTTTTCTCATTTTACACTCTGTGATATTATACCATAAGAAAGAGCGTTTTTTAAAGAATTTTGCGAAAAGAAGGAAAAAAGAAAGGTGCTGAAAATAAATAGCGTTGACACTTTCATTGATTATGGTAAAATATAATTGGGGTATTGGGCGGTTTAATCCGTTCATTAGTCTGATACTATTATTAGTAGGAGGTAAATATGAAGAAAATCTTTCTGTTTCTATCCTTATTTTTGGTCGGAACTTTCTTAGTTGGATGCTTCGAACCCAAAAATATTGTATCTTCCATTGAAGTCGTTGGTGAAGCAACCGAGTTTGAACAAGGTTTCCAACTTTCTGACTTAAATGTGAAAGTGACGATGTCGGATGGAACTTATAGCTTAGTTCCATTAAATGAAAGTATGGTTAGTTCCGAAGATTTAGCCAAATTTCAAACTGAAGGAACTCATACCATTTCTGTCAATTATTTAAATGAAGTCACCACCTTTACCATTTCCATTACCGGTGAAAAAGGTGATCCGGGGGCTGATGGGCGTGAGGTATTGCTTCGTGTTGACAACGATCATATCCAATGGCAATACGAAGGCGATAAAACATGGACCAACTTAATAGCTCTATCAGCTTTAATGGGTACTAAAGGGGCGGACGGAAAAGCGACCACCTTTAGAGTCGACAGCGGCTATATTCAATGGCAGTATGTCGGCGATAAGACTTGGACGAACTTAATGGCAACCGCTGATTTAGTTGGTCTAACCGGAGCCAAAGGAGCCGACGGAGCTAAGGGTGCGGACGGAGCCAAAGGAGCCGACGGAAAACAAGTCACCTTCCAAGTTACCGCTGAATACATTCAATGGCAATATGTCGGTGATACCACTTGGAACAATTTAATCGCTTTAAGTGCTTTAAAAGGTTCAGCCGGTGCTAATGGTGCCGATGGTGTAACACCAACAATTGCGGTTTCCGATGATGGTTATTGGCTTATTAACGGTGTTAAAACCAACTATAAAGCCAGCGCCGAAACCGCAGCGCCGGTCCTTCTCAATGTTACTTTTGACCCTGTAGGCGGAACCCTTCCGGAAGGAACATCGGCAGTCCTTAAAAATGTGGAAAAAGGCTCGACAATTGCTTTACCAACCCCAACCAAAGATGGCTTTATCTTTGATGGCTGGTGGACGGGAAATACCGTTAACGATGGCAAATTCGCCAACTCCACAACTGTTACTAAGGATATGACGCTTTATGCAAGATGGCTTATGGACTATGTGCCAATTAAAACCTTCTTCAATATTCTTGATACTACCAACTTCACGGCCAAAAACAAAATCGTTGCCAACATTGTTGCTGGTAATGTGGTCACTAAAATTGAACACACCCACAACTTCAAAGTTCGTGAAGAAGGCGGTTTTATTTACACTTATGAACACATCCTTGGTCAAACTTACCAAGATAATGTTTTGATTCCAAATAAAGGTTATTTCAATGAAGAATTTGCGGCCTACAAAAAGGAATTTGTCGCTTTTATGTTCCGCGATGAAGCCAACAACCCTTGGGATTTCATTGTTCAGATGGAGCATTATCAACCGACATTCCCAATGGATTTTATCAACCCAGAGAAGTTTGAAAAACGCGAAGGCGTTAATATTTACGATTATCCGTTATCACAAAAAGAATTAAAAATAATTATTCAAAATATGGAAATGGGTGACGATTTGACTGTAAAATCCGCTCTTTGCCATTTAGATCTTGATGCCTATAAGTTAGTTGTTACTCTAGAGACGGAAGAACTAAGGGCCGATGATGTGAAGGAAATCACAAATGTTGTCGCTGAATTCATTCTTTCCGATCCGGGCCAAACAATCTTTGAAATTCCAATAGCTGATGCGAAACTTTCCGTTCTAGCATTAGTTGATGAAGAAGTGGCCAATCGTGAAGAAATCAACTTTGCGAAGCCGGAATCAATCACCGCCTTTAATGCCTATGTTGATACCGTTAAAACTAAAATTAATTCGGCTGACTCATTAATAACGTTAATCGGTTTAGTGAATACATTGATTCCAAACATCGCTACCTTCCAGTTTGAAGTTGATGCTTTTGCTCAAGATAAATTCAACCGCATTGCCGAGATGACTAACTATTTTGAAGGGAAAGTGCTCACAGCAACGGCGGACAGCATTGTGGCGATGACTGCTATTTACAACACCGATGTTGCCAACATGAAATCCACTATTAATATCACACAAATGGAAAATGTTTTTGATGCTTATTTTGGTCGCATTAATGATGCTTTCGTTTTTGATGAACTCAAGATTGTCTTAAATCGAGAAAAGACTTATCACCTTAATTGGTTGTCTGTGTCCTTTGGGCAAATGTTGAATCCTTACTTAAGCTCAACAAAGGATCAAGAACGCCTAAACGATACTATCCATCAATACTCAACAGCAATTGAATCAGCAACAACAGTTGAAGAAATAAGCACTCTTTATAACCAAGCGATTGAAGCTCTTAAAACTCTATCTTTGTCTTGGCAAGATCGAGTAACGGAATTGCCACAACGATTAATTCAAAATTTAGATTATTTAATCGATTTTGTTAGACCGTTTGTTGGCGAGAATGAAGATTTTGAAGCTCAAGTATTGGCATTAGCCGATTCAATTAATGCTCAAAATGATCCGGTTAAGATGGTTGAGGCCTATATTAATAGTTCTAAGCAACTTAACATAATCGTTAAACAAATAGCAATTGACCGTCTAACAGCCAAAAAAGAGCAACTTGCACCAATTATTACTGATAATGATTATAATCATTTAATCCTCATATACAACGAAGCTCTTGAAATAATCAATGATGCTCCAAATGTTGTGATAATAATGAACATTGTCCAGCACTTTGAAGCTGAAGCCGAAGATTTTCAAATTGATCCCGTTAAAGAAAGCATCATTTTTAGAGTCGACCTTTATACGAGATTACTTGCAAGTCGGGTGCGCGTGGCGACTGCTGACAGCATCGTTGCGATGCAAGCGATTTTTGACGAACACATTCCTCTTATTAAAGCCAGCACAACAATTGAACAATTGGGTGAGCGTTACAACACCGCTTACCGTGCTTTAGTCGGAGCTTTTGTTCAAGATCCGGATAAACAACTATTGTGGACAACCATCTATGAAGTTCAATTAAAGATGGTTAACTTGACCGATTATCTTGGCAATTTGCTTTCAGCCACTATTATGGACCAAGTTCAGGATTTGTATAACGAATATATCGAAAAACTGAATAACGCCCTAACGCTTTCAGAAGTAGATCCTCTTTATAACGAATGGTATACTAAATTACAATTGCTTGATTTGACTGCCGGTGTTTATCCGTTAAACGAAATGAAGGCTACTATTCTTCAAAATGGGGATAATATTCGTCAAATCATCATTAGTTTTGTTAAGCCGCTTCCAGAGAATTTCATAACTGATTATGTTGCTTTCGAAACTTTTGTACAAACAACAAGCAATGTTCTTGAATTATATAATATGACTAAACCTTATCTAGCAAACCTAGAAGCAACAGCTCTTGAAGGTTACCGTGGTCATGCTTTAGCTGTATTATTAGAGAATTACGATATGTTGTCGGCAACTCTTTATGATTCGGATCTTTCATATTTAGAATATCGTTACAATTGGTCAGTTGACGGAATTAATATTTCTAGTAAATTAGAACACATAGATCATTACTTGAATAGCTTTGTTAGAAACTACGAAGATTATCCACGAGATCCTTTGAGGTTAGCAAAATATAATAGTTCAATTGGATTACAAATTCATTATGAAACGCTTGTACAAACAGCAACCGATGATTCGGTTACCGATTTAGCAGCCCTACTTCCAACTCTCCTCAATAATATTCAAAATGCGGAAAACGTAGAAGCTGTCAATGCTGCTTTAGAAAATGCTATAGTAGCTTTAGATAATGCTTATGTAGCAGATCCTAATAAAGTCGCCTTAGTAAATTCTAAAGAAGACGCTTACATTTTGTTATGTGGTTATGTGACATTCATGCAAGTATTTATCCCTGACTGGGTAATTCATCATCAAATGTGGGATTTGTGCCATGATTATTGTGATGATATCGAACAAGCTTCTTCAACCGAACAAGTGCGAACACTAGCGGATGAAGCCCTTGTACAATTGAAAGCTCTTGAAGTTTTGGATGATGAGGCTGTTAATGATTTCCGCGTTGAAATTTTGAACTTGATTGCTGATGAATATAATGAAGTCAATGAACCAACGGCAGATCAAACCAACGCTTATAATGATTATCGTGACCAAATCACGGCTGCTACTCATCCTTATACCATGGATACACTAGCTAATGAACTTTATGATATTTTATTCTCTTAAGATTACTCAGACTTTAGAACCGGTTTTCCGGTTCTTTTTTTTTGACAATTCTTCGCTTTTGGTATATACTTTCCTTAAGGCAGGTAAAATGAGATGAATAAAAATGTACGCATATTGATGGTCGGAGCCGGAGCAATTGGTGGCAGCACCGCAGCCTTTATCGCTTTGGCAGGTTATGATATCACGATTGTTGCCAATCGGGAAGAAGTTGCTGAACAAATAAGAACCAAGGGGCTTAATATTTCCGGTGTTTTAGGCACTCATGAAGTTATTATGAAAGCTGTTGCGAAAATACCGGAGCTAAAAGGTTTATTTGATATTGTTTTTATTGCCACCAAAGCCTATGATATGCCCAAAGTGGCCCGGAAGTTATTGCCCTTCATCCATGATAAATCTTTAGTGGTTGCCATGCAAAACGGTATTTGTACGGATGATTTAGCTGCGATTGTCGGTTCCAATCGAACCATCGGCTGCGTTATCGGTTATGGAGCAAGCATGATTGAACGAGGAAGTTTGTTAGTTACCAGCTATGGTGAATTCATCATCGGCGGAATTGACAAAGACCACAAACCGCATTTAAGCACCATCCAAGAAATACTGAATAATGTCTTCCCAACCCAAATCTCCGATCATATTTTTGAAGAACTTTATTCAAAGTTAATCATTAATTCCTGCATTACCTCCTTGGGGGCGGTTTGCGGTTTGAAACTTGGGAAAATGTTGAAAATAAAAAAAGCCCGCGCCATTTTCATGGGCATTATCAAAGAAGCCATGAATGTCGCTAAGGGCTTAAAGATTAATGTTCCCCCCTATGCCGGAAAACTGAATTATTATAAACTGATTGATGATAAAACAGCATGGAGTCGGTTTAAAGCCAATTTGATTATTACCGTGGTCGGTCACAAATACCGCCATTTAAAGTCTTCCAGTCTCCAATCCTTAGAACGCGGACAACTAACGGAAATTGATTACTTCAACGGTTATATTGTAAGAAAGGCCGATGAAATCGGGATTGATGTTCCGATTAATCGGCAATTAGTAGCCATGATTAAAAAGATTGAAGCCAAACAACTGCCTATTCAATTAAGCAATTTAGACGATGTGCAAATATGAAAACAAGAGCAACATAGATTGAACTATGATTGCTCTTTTTTTATTGATGCTGATATTGAAGTTGATATAGTTTATAATATTGACCACGTTTTTTCAACAACTCTTGGTGATTGCCTTCTTCCACAATCTCACCTTTTTGCAGGACAATAATTTTGTCCGCATGCTGAATGGTTGATAAGCGATGCGCTACCACCAACATTGTTCCGACATTCATCATTTTTGCTAAGGAATCTTGAATGAGAACTTCCGTTTCCGTATCAATGTTCGCTGTTGCTTCATCAAGAATCATCACTTTGGGTTGATGAGCCATGGTTCTCGCAAAGGATAATAATTGCCTTTGCCCGGCTGAAAAATTGTTTCCTCGTTCTCTAACTTCTTCTTGATAAGCATTGGGCAGGCTG
This sequence comes from Tenericutes bacterium ADurb.BinA124, assembly GCA_002068415.1. Taxonomy (GTDB): domain Bacteria; phylum Bacillota_I; class Bacilli_A; order ML615J-28; family CAG-698; genus UBA2253. Next base: position 10,764 of record MVZM01000014.1, on the reverse strand, counting down.
TTAATAAATTTGTCAGCATTAACATATTCACAGGCTTGTTTAACATCATCATCGGTAATGCTGTCTTCCCGCATTTTGATATTTGAGTTAATGGTCCCACTGAACAAGAAGACATCTTGCAACATTTGTCCAATTTGGGAACGGAGTGAAGCAATTTTAATTTTTCGAATATCAATACCATCAATTAGGATTTGGCCTTTTTGAATATCGTAATTGCGAACAATTAAGGAAAGAATCGTGGTTTTGCCGCTGCCGGTCGCCCCCACAAATGCCACGGTTTCATTGGCTTTGATTTTAAAAGAGACATCTTTTAAGACCCATTCATCGGGAAGATAAGAAAACCAAACATTTTTAAACTCAATCTCGCCCTTGACATCGCTTAGTTCGATGGCGTCGGGAGCATCAACGATTTCCGGTTGTTGATCCAAAACCGCAAAGATTTTTTCGGAGGCCGCAAATGCCGACTGCAAAATGTTGAATTGTTCCGCTAATTGTTGAATCGGGTTGAACAAACGATCGATGTACTGATGAAAGATAATAATAACTTCAAAGGTAAGGCCGGCTTGCAGGATAACATTATTGCTACCAAACCAAAGAATTAACATCACGGTCGCAATGTAAAGAACATAGATGGAGGGCCGGAAAATCCCAAAAATAAAGATTTGTTTTAAAGAGCTCTTTTTTAATTGCTTGTTCTTCTCTTGAAATTCTTGGAGTTTCTTGGCTTCCTGGTTGAAAACTTGGGTTATTTTCATTCCTGAAATATTTTCCGACAAAAACGCATTGACATTGGCGATATTACTGCGAACTTCGCGGTAAGCTTCCCGGGAATATTTTCGGAAAACAAACGAAATAATGACAATCAAAGGGCAGACGGCCAACACATATAAACTTAAACTTGTGTCCACAAAGAACATCGCCACCAAAACCCCGATAATGGTGAACGAATCTTTCAGTAAATTGATAACGACACTCGTATACATTTCATTTAAGGTATTCGTATCGTTAGTGACGCGGGTGACAAATTTGCCAACGGGAACACTGTTAATTTGTGCAATCGAGTATTTTTCAATATGGGTAAAGACTTGTTCACGCACTTCATAAATAATCTTTTGGCCGGCTTTTTGTAAAGTCATCGCTTGGTAGAACTGAATAATGAACATCACCACTAACAAGCAACCATAGATAACAACAATCCCAATAATCTGTTGAAAATCGATATTATCACGACCTAAGATTTTCGACACTAAGCCAAGCAATAAGGGGAGAACCAAATCGATACCAACCGCAAAAACCATTAAAAGAACGGCAATGGCGAAAGCTTTTTTATGGTTTTTCGCATAAGATATCAAGCGCTTGATGATTTTTTTATCGGTCAAATTGACTTTTGTTACTTCTTCATCCATCAATCTCACCTCCAACTTCATCCTCCAGTTTTTGTAAATCAACCATTTGTTTATAAAGAACACTTGTTTGCAAGAGTTCAGCATGGGAGCCAAAACCAACAAGCTTGCCCTCATCGAGTAAAATAATTTTATCCATCGATTGGATGGTCGAAATGCGGTGGGCAATTAAAATCGTTGTTTTCCCTTGGCGAATTTTATGAATATTGTTTAAGATGATTTCTTCGGTTTTCGTATCCACAGCGGAAACCGAATCATCTAAAATAAGAATCGGGGCATCTTTCATTAGGGCTCTGGCAATCGCCGTCCGTTGTTTTTGGCCACCGGAAATAGTAACACCCCGTTCTCCTAAAACGGTTTGATAGCCATCTTTAAATTCACGAACATTACCATCCAAATCAGCCATCTTGGCCGCCTGTTGGATTTTTTCAACATCTTTTTCTTGGAAAGCAAAGTTGATATTATTTTCAATCGTATCGGAAAATAAGAAGTTATCTTGCGGGACATAGGCAATGGCATCCCGAACTTTAGTAATCGGTAAGCGCATAATGTCAATACCATCTAAGAGAATCCTGTTAGGTTCAAGATTATATAAGCGCAACAGTAAATCCACCAAAGTGGTTTTCCCACAACCCGTGCGGCCGATAATCCCGATTTTTTCACCGGCTTCAATGGTTAAGGAAATATTTTCCAAAACGAGTTTATTTGTTTGGGGATATTTAAATGATAAATTATTAAAGGTGATGGCGCCGGTAATTGCTTCTATTTGGTAGGGGTAGCTATCCTTAATGTCAATTTCTTCGTTTAACAAGCCATCAATGCGTTGCAAGGAGGCTTGGGCTTGACTTCGTAAATTGATGAGTTGAGCAATGGCCATCATCGGCCAAGTTAAGGTGCCAAAATAAGAAATATATTTCGTTAAATCGCCAACCGTAAACATGAGATTTTGATTGACTTGCGATTGATATACTAAATAACCACCATAAGCCATAATAATCACAATAATGGAAGCAATCAAGCCGCCAATTAATGTATGCAATAAAACGCCCGCTTTCACAAACTCCATATTGCGGTCGTAATTTTCTTTGTTAATCTTTGTAAAGGCCATTAATTCTTTGGCTTCTTTCACAAACGCCTTGACAACGGAAATCCCGGAAATCGATTCTTGGGTAAAGTCCGCCATGTTCGCAAAGGCTTTTTGGCGTAAGGCAAATTTCTTGCTCATATACTTGCCAATAATCCGACTGGATAAAGCTAAAAGAAGCAAGGGAATCGATGATATTAAGGTTAGGACGATATCCATGCGCCACATCTTTACAAAGGCTAAAACACCCAAAAATATAGCATCGATTAACATCACCGTCCCTTGACCGAAAGTGGCCCGAATGGTTTGCAAATCATTCGTATAAAGGGCCATTAAAGCACCGGTTTTATGATGTTGATAATAGGTTTGCGATAATTTTAAGGAATGGGCAAACATCCGTTTTCGTAAATCGGTCTCAATGCGAATCCCGTTACCAAAAATGCAAATGCGCCATAAAAACCGCCCCACAAACATGATGCTCACAATTATCATCAGTTCTTTCATAAAATCGCTTAACTGAGCCTTCGTCAAGGTTTGATAACGCAAACCGTCAATAATGAGGCCAATAATGTTGGGGATATTTAGTTGATAGATGTCAACCGCAATCAGGGCCGCAATCCCAACAATAAAATAGAAGCTGTACTTCCAATAATAACGATTGATGTTTCTTCCAAAAATCATATTAAACCTCATTCTTAATAGAAAAAATTATACCATAATTTTATGTTTTGGTAAAGTTATTTTGCATATTTGCAATTATAATTCCCAGCCCATTTACTTCAACCAATATTTATCATCTTTTGTTTTTCCAATATTATTGATATAATGATAATAACTTAAAGGAGTTATTTATGGAAAAACAACAAGGATCATTTGCCTTTACCAAAACTAGTTATTCTGACTTGGATGTTTACACTCTTGGCCTTGATGAAAAAATCAATTTTGGGATTATTCATGCGGGCAGCCATTCGCTGCTTTTTTATCCGTTTGCACAAATCAGCCAAGTATGGGAAAAATGTTCCGATGCTCTAAAAAGCGATGAAAACTTAAAATATGTTTTATTAGCTCCCGATGATATCTTAACTAAAGAATTGGTGCATTTTATTACCAAGGATTATCCGCAGGTTGTTTTTTTAAGCGATGCCGACACCATCCACCGTTATCAACTGTTATTTCCTCATCTATCGTATCAGCTTGTGAAAAAAGATGATATTCTAGCTCTCAGTCCTAACCATCAACTTAAATTTATCTTTACCCCGTTTATCGCTCAATTTAATTCATTCATTGTTTTTGATTTAAAAGCCAATATCTTAATCAGCAACCTGCTTTTTTCCAATCCGAACAATAACCTAAACAATGCCCAAAAAGCCTTGCTGGCTTTCCATGAACAACGCATTCCCAGCAGTGATTTTTTGCGTCCATTAATGAAAAATGTCCAAAAATTAAAACCCCAGCTAATTATTCCCTATTATGGTGAACCCCTATCCAACCAACAAATTCCCGCTACGATTACTCTCTTAGCCAATTTCGTTTTTTACAACTCCACTTATCTTGTAAAAAGGGTGAGTGGCAAACGCCGGATTTTTAACTACCTTAATCTTGGCAATCAAATCTTGATTCAATTAAAAAACTTGTACGGTGAAGCGGAAGTTAGTGCTGTTTTTCAAGGAACGGACATTGAAATTGATCCAACCTCAATGGAAATTACTAAAGCCCCAACCAGCAATGAGCAACTTTGGCACAATTTATTCAGTATCATTCTTGATAAAAAAGGTCCCGCTTGGTTAGCGGTTTTAGAAAAAACCGTCAACAAACTGAATAGTTTGTACAATATTAAAAAACCTAATGTCTATCGATCTTTGCTTGTTTCTTCCAAATTTAAAGCCCTCGAACTGCAAAGTCAGTTTTCCTCATTACAGGAAAGTTATAATGAAGTTACGGACCAATTAAGTCGTTGTCCGCTGACTAAAGCCTTCAATGAAATGTTCTTAAGAAATTTGTTACGCAAAAAAATCAATGACATCATCGAAACTAATTCTGAAGACGATTGGGTACTGCTGTTTATTGATATTGATAATATCCGCAAATTAAATCTCATCCACTCCAAAGAAATCGGTGATGAAACAATTCGCAATTTATATTATTTATTAAACCAAGTTAAAGAAGACCAGCAAGATATATTTAAGCGCAATGGTCCCGGCTTTGTTTTGCTCTGCCCGCAATATGATTATGCGAAAAGTTTAAAGCTTGCTGAAAAAATCCGCAATGCAGTGGAAACCAGCGATACTTTCATCGAAAGAATAACCGTCAGTGTCGCTATTGTTCGCTTACACGAATTTCCTCCCGACCAAAGAAAAACCCTTGACATGGCCGATTTATGGTTTGAACGGGGCGAAACAAGAATTAAACTAGCCCCATCATTAGGGTTTAACCACATCATTGATGAACGCATTAAAGGCTCTGTTTTATCCATTGGTAAAATCCTCATTGTTGATACCGACGAAATCATTCATAATATCTTGGAATTAGCCTTAAATAGTATTAATTATGAAGTTGTTATTGCGAAAAACGGCATGCACGCTTTAGAAATAGCCCAAACACAAATCATCGATTTAATTATTTGCGAAAAAAACATTCCTAAATTAGATGGTTTTCAAATCAAAAGTCGGCTTAACCTCAGTCTAGAAACCCAAACAATTCCTTTCATTTTGACAACTTTTAATAAAAACAAAGAAATTGTCGTTTCCGCAAACCAATTAGGCATCGATATTATTCTTACCAAGCCCCTAATTGTGGAAGAGGTTTTAGGATTGGTGAGTCGTTTAACAGCTCAAAAGGTGCGCTTATGATTTCTTTACAGTTAATTTTAGCCATCCTTTGGCTCATGTTATTGTTGGCCCTAGCCATTATTTTACTCATTTTTGCTAACAAAATAAAACTGCGCTTTGATTTAAAACAATCTAGTAAAATCAAAGGCTATTTGATTGACAAATATGTCAACCATAAACCCCTTAAAAAACGTTTTCCCAAACGAAAACTAACGGATGAATTTATTAATATCTGTGAGCAGATACAGCTAGAACCCGTATTAAGAGAAGAAATCATTGCGGATTTTCATACACTTAATATCGTCAATTTCTTTATTTCACAACTTAATTCTTGGCATGTTTTCAAACGAAAATATGCGGCTCATTACTTAGGCTTCTTTGCTTCCAAAGAAGCACTTTCGGCCTTAGCCAACCGTCTAAATAAAGAAAAAAACAATAGCGTAAAACTATACTTATTAAATGGGCTGAGACATCATTTAGATGATTATCTCGAAGAAGCTCTTAACAGTTTGCTTGGTGCCAATCAGTTCTACCGCACACGGGCTATCGGTATCATCAAGCAACATCACAATCAATTTAGCTCCACCCTACAAGCGGCTTTAAACCGTCCTGAATTTGAAATCAAAGAACTTGTGGTTGCTTATTCTGATATGATCAAAAGTAATACCCTCTATGATTTTTTAAAAAAAGAACAACAAAAAGTAGAAGAGTTTTTGTTTTTAGATGTACCCGTGCCCGTTGATTATGCCTCCCAACATTTTGATGTCCGCCAATATTATTTAACGATTTTAAAAAATTTAGTCCACATTTATCACGAAGACATCATCAAAGATTATTACTTAAGCCATCCCGATGCTGGTGTGCGCCGGATTGTTGTTGATGCTAAAAGCAAACAAGTTAACTTTGATGGCATCTTAGCCATCTTAAATGGTTGTGATGGCAGTGAAGTTGATAATTATCGCATCGAGGTGATTACCAAAATAGCGGAAACCAACCGCGACCTTTACATGAGCCTTGTTGGCATTTTCCCAAATGCCGATAATATCTATCAACAAAAAGTCATTGCTTCTGTATTATCATTTAGAATGGATTACTTAATTTTAAAATTAACTTCTGCGCAACGAAATCAAATCATTAAAGCTTTAAAGCTAATTATTGGTTTTGGTTTAAATGCCGATTTGATTGACTTTTTAAATCGTAATAAGGATCCAAATATCGAAAAAGAATTAATAAATATTTTGCTTGCGGTATTACCAAGAGATGATAAATTACAACAAGAACTCAACCTGTATTTAAGGGAAGAACTTTTATGGAAACTAGGCATAACGAAAGAAAAGGTTCTACCACCCCCAAGAGAAAAAGCCAAAACCGAAAAGCAAAAAAAACGATGGCTTATGGCTATCCTCATTTTTTCGATCATCTTCTTCCCCGTTTTGTTTGTCATTCGCTATTTTAATGTTCTTCTCTCAAGCAACTTAATTAACTTGTTAATTATTTATGCGGTTGATGTCAATACTTATATTGTTTACTACTATGCCTCGGTCAATGTCTTTTACATTTTCTTGGTTATCTTATCAATTATTGGCTCTAAGGAACAAGTTAATTTATGGCATATTAAGAATAAAACCATGCTGTTTGAAAATGATATGTTAGCCCCCATTTCGATTATTGCTCCGGCTTATAATGAAGAACTATCCATTATTGACAGCGTCAATTCCTTACTTAATCTCAATTATCCTCATTATGAAGTCATTGTAGTGAATGATGGCTCCAAGGATTCCACCTTACAAAGTTTAATCAGTTATTTTAAGTTGGAACGGAAAAACATCATTGTTTCCCAGAAAATCCCGACCAAAAATGTCCGCGGGGTTTATAAGAATAAATTTATTTCCAATTTAACTGTTATAGATAAAGAAAACGGCGGGAAAGCAGATGCTCTTAATGTGGGGATTAATTTTGCTAAAAGCGAATATGTGTGCGGGATTGATGCGGATTCATTATTGGAAGTTGACTCCCTTTTAAAACTAATGTCGGTTACCATCGACCATCAACATAAAACCATTGCTTTAGGTGGAAACATCTTTCCCGCCAATGGTTGCATCATTGACCATGGTCAAGTTGAACAAAAAGGATTGCCGAAAACACTCATTACGAGGTTGCAAGCCATTGAGTATTTACGCGCTTTTACCTCCGGTCGCATTGGTTGGGCCAAATTACACTCTTTACTAATTGTTTCCGGAGCTTTTGGATTGTTCCACCGCCCAACTTTAATCAATGCCGGCGGTTATTTAACCAGTTCAGGCATTTATAAAAAAGATACTGTTGGTGAAGATATGGAACTCGTTGTTCGCCTCTCCCGAAAAGCTTTGGAAATGAAGTTTAAATACCATGTCGATTATGTTTATAATGCCGTTTGTTATACGGAACTCCCTAATGATTGGAAAAGTTTACTAAAACAACGCAATCGTTGGCACCGTGGATTAATTGATATTTTATCCTATCATCGCAAATTAATCTTTAATCCTCGCTATAAACATGTTGGAACCATCGGTTTTCCGTATTTCTTAATTTATGAAACAATTGGCCCCTTGTTTGAAGTCCAAGGATTTCTAATGCTGTTGGTTTCTTTAGTTTTTGGTTTGTTAAACCTAGAAATCATTCTTTCTTTGTTCATTGTTACTATCATGATGGGAATTATCATTTCCCTATTAGCCCTGTATGTAACGGAGCGAGAATCGAAATATTTGGGATTTCGCGATACTTTGTTGCTGATTTTATTCAGCTTTTTAGAAAATTTAGGCTATCGCCAATTTATCAGTTTGGACCGTGTACGGGGCTTTTTTGCTGCCCTAAATGAAACCGGCGCATGGGGAACTGCGACGCGGGCAGGCTTTAAAAAAACCTCTTAAAAATTCCTTATTAAATCATCTTCCCTAACGATTGTTAGTGTTTTTTAAAACCCACACCCTAAACAAAAAACCGTTCTTCAAGAGAACGGTTCACCACCTTTTGGTGGTGTTTTTTATAAGCAATCATTATAAATGTTTTTTTGCCATTTTTCCGAAGCAATGGCTTCAGTATTGTCAATTTCATGTTTGACCTTTGAATAATGTTTCGTGCCTCGGCACACAACTTCATAGGAAGTTACCTTCCCTAAATCACTTAATACATTAGTAACCATTGAGAAGTCAAAGGAAGCACAGGAAAAAATGTCAAAATAAATGACTTTGTTTTCATAATCATAATGGAGTGAAATATGACTTTGTGCAATAAGGATAATCCCCGATAAATAGTGAGTGTTGCGGATGGTGCTTTTAATAACCAATGGACGTGTAATCGGCGTCATGCCAATTTCATAAACCAGTTTTTCCAAAAAATCAAACATGTTTTCCATGGTAATCCGTTTTTCAAAAGCAATTTCCGATAAAACATGCGGCCCAAAATCTTCTTGCGCATTGTAGGGCAATTGGTTGAAAACCGTTAAATCGCGGTCCCTAATTTCAAGGGATGACAAAGATGGATTATAGGGCAGTTTTTCCAACAAATAATTTTCCAAAACTTCCGTATCAAAATCCTTGGAAAAAATATCAACAAAATAACATTGACGAAACGGGAAAGTATGAATGGTAATATGACCGCCTTCCAAAAAGACAAATGAGCTGATACCATCATCTTCTTTAATCTTTCCATAATAATAAGGAATTAATTGGGGTGGGGTAACCGTCACTAATTTAAGAACATAAGGAATCTCGTTCATGATTTTGTTGATGTAACGAATATCATCTAAGAGGGTTTGGGTGGACCCGTAGCAGTCCAACATGACATGTTTCATTTGTTATTCTCCTTTAATTGCCATTTTATGATAAGTGTCGCCAATATTTCATAAAATATTTTTAATGCCGTCCATGATGTAACATCATTAACATCTAATCTCGGGGATATTTCCACAATATCCAAGGCCTTAACCGGAAGGTTTTGGATAAAATAAGTGAGTAGTTCAGTAACCAAGGTTGGGCTGAGCCCGAAGGCTTCCGGCGTTCCCGTGCCCGGAGCGAATGATGGATCGATGATGTCAATATCGAAGGAAAGATAAATTAAATAACGCTCATCAAACTTATCTTTAAAATGCTTAATGGCATCTAAACCACGGACATTTAAGACGGAAGCGGTCACAACTTCTAAGTCGGGATATTGTTTAAACAATTCGATTTCCTGCAATTCAAAGCCTCTAATGCCCAGCATTTTTATGTTTTCCCGCTGATAGCCCCGTTCCATCGCCCGAAAGTTGGGGCAAGCATGGGAATATTTACTTCCATCATAGGTATCACAAATATCGGGGTGAGCATCAAGGTGAATGATGGCGGGGATTTTATCTTGTTCTTGGCAATACTCTAAGAAAGCACCCTGCAAAGGGATGGCAACAGAATGATCACCACCAAGAAAAACGGAAAACTTATTGAGGTCAAAAATAGTCTTGGCTCTTTGTTCGATTGGGGAAAAGGCCGAGAAATTATTTCCGATGCTACCTAAATCCAAGATTTTGATGGCTGTTAAATCAGTGCCGTCTTTGGATGCCGGTGGCAAATACCTTGATAATTGGCGCAGTTTTCGGGGTGCTAAGCTCGCCCCTTTGCCAACCGAAGCATTACGGTCAAGGGCTACGGAAGCTAAAACAATATTAGCGATATGAGGGTTGGTTGTTGTTAAATCACGCCATGGTTTCATTACTCTTTCTCACCTTCTTTCATGTCCTTAACGGCTTTAATTATAACATTTATTTTAAATATAGCAATTATTTTTATTATTATTAAGCTGGCTATTAAAAAGTTCACAAACAAAATGTTTGCGAACTTATGTTAAAAATCAGAATTAGCCACTTGCGCTCGGTAAATATTGGCATAAACACCATTGGCTTGGTTGTGAAAAACATTAACAAGCAAGCTGCTATAACAAAGATGCCTATAACTTGTAAAGATTTTACTATGTTAGGTGAAGTTTAAATTTAATTATCCTTTCTCGTTTGTTAACTTGGTTCTTCTTCCCAACCCGCATATATTTCCACAATATCTTCGCCATTAGAAGGGTATGTTCCATCCCACTTTTCTTGGCAATTAATATCAACATACCAACCGGTAAATATATACCCCTCTCTTTTAGGAGATTCCGGATTAAGGTATAAACTATCTTTCTCAATAAAATCAAGCCAATAAATGTCTTGGTTGGGCGATGTTTCATAATTGTAATGATAGATTATATTAGGTGAACAGTACTTAATGTTGGCAACAAAATCTTCCAAAAGACCTTGTGTAGACCTTGTAAAGGCATCGGGCATCATAATAATCATAGTATCCTTTCTTACAATACCACTAAGATTTATTTCTTCAGCTGTTAAAAAAACGACTGCGTCTTGGCATGAAATCGATTGTGCAGCTATTGGCAACCCCCTATA
>MVZM01000013.1 GCA_002068415.1 Tenericutes bacterium ADurb.BinA124 | reverse complement strand
AATCCCTGAACCGGATTTAACTTTTAGTTTAGTTATTTACAACATTCCTGAAAGAGCTTACAAACAAGATATTACCGCTATTCCCTATATCTATCATAATGGAACTTATACTTTTCCGAGCTTGTTAGTAACTCGGAATATTGCTGAAATTGCGGTAGCTGCATATCCATCATATGGAGGCGAAGTTCCTCCGATTGTTGCAAGTGCGGCCACTCAACAAGTGAGTTATACTATGAATGGTGGTGCATTTACCGAAGAAAAAGCCTTTACCATTACCAAATATAATATTGATGATTCGGGTAAATATTTAAAAATAAGCGATGCAACAGCAGGTCAACTTAATAAATGGTGGTGTGTTTTATATTTACAAGCTACAACCAATCCCAATGTTTTTGAAATTATAAAATATACTGATTCGGGGACAGAACTTTACACAGGTGCTTATGATAAAATAATTGGCGTTCATGATACCTGTCTAGATCAAGTTGGTTACAACACCATCAAAGCACTGATGGCTCAATCATCAATAGGTAAATACATCCGTCTTAGTTCCGTACCTACAGTTGCTGGAACCGTTTCTATTGAAGCCAAAGTTTATCCATCAACTGATTTTGAATATGCTTGTGCAAGCACAAGCCAAAACTATACTAATGCTGTCACATTACGAACCGCAAAAAAACCATATTATGATTTCAAAGGTTGGTATGCAAATGCTGAGCATACCGGTGAAGCTGTTACAACTATTGCTGCCGGTAATAGTGGCGCTGTTATTAATTTATATGCTAAATTTACACCAACTGTCTACACATTAAGCTTTAATTTACAGAGTGGATCCTGTAGTCAAAGTACTGAAAATGTTAACTTTACTGTGGAAAGTGCTCAGATCCTCCTACCTGCTGCTGGTACAATGAGTCGAGCTAATTATGAATTTGTTGAATGGAATACCAAAGCCGATGGAACTGGAGAAACAAAAACAAGTATTCCTACCGGCTCACATGGAGATGTTACCGTGTATGCTATTTGGGCGAGTATAACCCCAACAGTAGTTCAATTGTCAGAGCAAGATACGGCAATCATTACTGCTACAAATCCAACTAAATTTGTGAAGGCGGATTTTACAGCAGGCTGGTTTACTATCAATTCAACTACTTATAAAGTTGGTGAAGGCGAGTTATTTGCCAATATTTCATTGGCACTTTCTGCTGCATCAGCCAATGATGTGATTTATGTATTTGCGGGAACTTATTCTAACCCATTAACTATTTCTACAAGTAATATTACACTCGTTGGAGCCGGGGCTAACAAAACTTTAGTTCATACCGATACCTATGCTGTTGATACAACAAAAGAAGCCTTAATTACGAAAGAATTAATAATTGCTAGTGGAGTATCTAATACTACCATAAAAGGCTTTTCCATGACTGCTCAAGTTACCCTTTCTGGTAATGCCACGGTTAATATTTCTAATATTATTTTTGGTAATATGACTGGGTATGATACGGGTTTAGATGGTTCCATTAGAATTAGAGGTGCATCAAGTAATGTAACGATTGATAAGATGTATTTAACTAGTTATTGCGCCAATCGTGGTATTCATATTAATGCTTTAACAACCAATTTCACTCTAACAAATAGCGTTGTTTTAGGCTCTGTTACAAATCTTGTTGATTTCTGTAGATTTGGTCAGACTAATGTAACATGTGCAGCGGGAAATATTTATATTGCTGATAACTATATTCAAAAATGTAGTCAAACAGGCTTTATGGATAGACTTCCGAAAAATGCAAGTTATCGTGTCATTCATAATACCTTTGATAGTGCAACAGCTGCCATATATATGAGACCAAATGATTCTATAGGAACAGCATCATATGAAATTAAATACAATACCTTTAATAAATGTGGTTCGACTTCATTAAATTGGGATGACATCGGAATAGGTACGGGCGCAAACACGACGCTTTACTTAAATTATAATATCATTACGAATAGTTATGATCGTGATACCAATACTTATAATATTTATATTTCAAGTGCAAGCGGAACAATCGATTGTGCAAACAACTATGTCGACGAAGCTTCAAAACCTAATGATAATAAAAACGCAACAGGATTTACATTATTAACTAGCGCTGATGAAGTTGAAACTGCCTACCAGGCATATTTAAATCCTTGAACTGCCAGTGATAGAATTAATTATTCAATTGATGAATTGATTGATGAGTTTAGTTCTATCACAGTAATCACCAGTGATTTAACATTACCGACAACCAATGAAACATACGGGACAGTTATTGCCTGGAATTCTTCCAACACTCATGCCATTAGTCATGCCGGTGTTTATGCTAAACCTTATGTTGATACGAATGTCACCTTAACAGCAGAAGTCAGTTATCAAGCTTATAGTGATACAGTTACTTTTAATATGGTATCAAAGCGATATTATAGTGATTTGACTGATGGTGTTAGTATGTCTTATATGTACTATTCCAATTCGACTGCCAGCAATAAGACATATCAAGATATCGATATCGTTATCTTTGCTCATGCAACGGCAGCAGCAGACGGAACAATAGCTAATCTTTCTACATTAAACTCTTATTTACCATCAAGAGTCGCTAACTGTCATGCTTATGGAACTTATGCCATTTTATCCTTCTTTACTGATAATTTATCTACCATTGCGGCTGATAATGCTCTACGGATTACCTTTGCTAACAACATTGTCAATGCCATCAATTCATTAAATTTAGATGGTGTTGATATTGATTGGGAATTTCCCGCCAGTGCTGAAGCTCCAAATTATACTTTACTTATGAAGGAAATTTATAATCGAGTGAAGGCTAACAATAGTCACCATTTGGTGATAACAGCAACGGGGATTGATACATATACTAGATATGATCTAACAAATTCAATACAATATTTAGATTATGTTAATATTATGACCTATGATATGCATAGTACTGCTACAGCAACTCACCATTCAGCCCTTAATTACAAAAGCGGATATTGCTATAAAGCCATCAGTAATGCTTACACCTATTATGTCACCAATTTAGGATTGGACCCCAACAAATTAATATTAGGCATTCCTTTTTATGGAAGAGTATTTACCAATACTAATGGATTAGGAACGGCTGCAACCTATGATAGTTCGATATCCTATGCTTCCATTGTATCTACTTATTTAAGCAACCCCAATTATAGCGAATATTGGGATAGTAATTGTCAGGCTCCTTACCTTTATAGTGCCGTGGATAGAAAATTTATCAGTTACGATAATCCAACATCCATTGCATTAAAGGTAAAATATGCCGCTGATAAAGGCTTTGCAGGGGTCATGTATTGGCAAGATGCTCAAGATAGTGGAGATGTCTTATTTAATGCGCTTATCAATGGAATGAATGATAATAAGATATCATTTAGTGCCAATATTGGTTTATTGGCTTTGCTTATTCAAGGAAACAAATCAATAGTTTTACATCGAGATGTTAATTATGGTGGCAGTGTAACTAACGAAGTATATGGTTCAGTGAACACTTATTCAACTGATAGTATTGTCGTTGATACTAGTAAAAAGATAGCCGATGGTGATTTGGGCAGTGATAAAACTTATGGATTAATGAATTCCCTAAAGTTTATTGCCATTCATGATACCGGTAATACAGCCTCGGGCTCGACTGCATTGGCCAATACCAATTATATGATTAATACTCCTAATGTATCATGGCATTACACTGTGGGCGATGATTCAATCTATTATAATATGAGTGAATCGTATACTGCTTATCATGCCGGAAGTGGAAGTAGAGAATTTGCTTTACAGGATACGGGTATTGATGCCTCATGTTATGGCAATAGTGCTCCAATCATCAGCTTTGATAGTAATGGATACTATGCAATAAATGGGGTATCAACATCCCTTCGTCCTTATAGTGATTTTGATGGCACAGTCAAAGATAATACCAACTATACAACATCACAAATAACTGAATTTGGTATTTATTGGACGATTGGCGCCAATGGTCATTATTATTTAAATAAAACATATTTTAATGACAGTTTTCAGAAAGTTTCCAATTTTGGTGGAAATAAAAATGCCATCGGCATTGAAACAACTGTTAATAACGGATCAGATATTTACCAAACATGGCAAAACACAGCTAAATTAGTTGCTGATATTCTAGTAAGAAACAATCTAACTCCTCATGAAGTATTAACCCATAATGCCTTTAGTGGTAAAGATTGTCCTCATGCCTTATTGAATGCTAATTTATTGGATGAGTTCATGAATATGGTTATTATGGAATACAATGTTAGAAAATACTATGCTGATTATACAATTGTGTTTGAAAGTTTATCTCCTGATATTATTGATAATGATGGGAGAGTGATTACAACAATCACTAATGATACAACTGTGTACTATCGCATTACCATTACCAAAGATGAATTTAGTCAAAGTGTTGTCCTTTCTTCTGTTATTCCCGTAAATAAAAACTAATATTTGGTCCTTATGAATAATAGCAAATATGAAGGTACTGACGCAAATCAGTACCTTTATGTTTTGTGGAAACATTTTTTAATTATTTATGTGATAAATGATTGGCTTTTTAGATATCTTTTGATAAAGTAATAATAGGTGAATTGAAATGTATTATTTAATAGCTGATTTAACGGTGCAAATGAACCCCCAACACCAACCGCTTAAAGACCAATGTCTTCCTTACAAGATAAACGAACTTCCTTTGCTTGTTGATTGTGTGATTCCCCAAGGTGCTAAAACCATTGCAGCTTACCAAAGGAAAAAACCTCATTTATCAGTAGGCGAAGCCGAGTATCTATTATATGGTGCTTATTTTTATGATACTTTGTTAAGGCATGAAGGCATTATGCTTCACGCTTCTTGTGTTGTTTACCGTAATTATGCATATCTCTTTTCTGCAAACTCCGGTGTTGGCAAATCAACGCATACGCAAATATGGTGTAAAGTATTTAAAGAAGCCTTTATTCTTAATGATGATAAACCGGCTTTGAAATTCAATGGGAATACCTTATTTGCTTATGGAACGCCATTTTCGGGAAAAACGAATCAAAATATTAATGCGAAATACCCTGTGGCGGGAATTGCTTTCTTACAACAAAATCCTATTAATGAAATTAAGAGAATATCCTCGAAAGAAGCAATCATTAATTTTATCAATCAAACCTTGAAACCCCATGACGAAGAGCGTTATGATTTGATGGCCACAACCTTAGATCGCATTCTTGAACTTATCCCTTTTTACACCTTCAATGTTAACAGGGATGATGAAGCCGCCATCCTTGCTTATCAGACTATGCGAATTGATTGAGTTTTATTTATAAACGCTTGATATTGTGATACAATAATTTGAAAAGTTCAATTTAAGGTCAAAAATGATGATAAATCAATTGGAAAGGAGATAATTATGAACGACATGATTACAATACTCCATCACATCATCCATCCAGAAAAGGTCACTTCTCCTTTCCTTTTTAAAAAACTTTATCCTATTTTTAAGTTCCATAGTTTAGAACCTTTTTTATATCTTGCTCATCAAAGCGGATTATTGATAACAACAGCGGAAGAACAAGCCCAAATAGAAAAAATCTATCAAATGGCTGTTTTTAAAACTGCTATCCAAGAAGAAGAATTGACATTGATAAAGAAGACCTTGGCTGCTGAACAAATCCCCTTTTTGCCCATCAAGGGGTCTTGGGTGCGGGCATGTTATCCTTCACCGGAACTAAGAACGATGGCTGACCTTGATATTTTGGTTCCCAAAACCGCTTTAAAAACGGTAAAAAAACTTATGCTTAATTTAGCTTACACTAATGAACATGAGGGTGGAAACCATGATGTTTATTATAAAAAACCTTTTATGAATGTGGAAATACATCGGAATATGATTGATGAGTCGTATGTTCTTTCGAAATATTATCAATCCATTTGGAATCGAGTCCTTCCTAAAGAAAATACCTCGGAATGTTATTTAAGTCATGAAGATCATTATATCTTTGTTGTTGCTCATAGTGCTAAACACTATGGTGCCGGTGGAACAGGAGTCCGTTCCGTTTTAGATATTTATTTCTATTGGCAACAATTTCCTAATATGAACCGCGAATACATCCACCAAGAACTAGTAAAGTTAGACCTCGTTCAATATGAAACTACTTTGGTCATCCTTGCACGAGGATGGTTTGATGGGGAAGCGCTTAGCGAAGAAGCAAGCTTAATGGGAGATTACCTTTTGTCAAGCGGTGTTTATGGAACAACAAAGCATTCCCTTGCTTCGGCGCTAATATGTGCAGATAACACCAAATCACTTACTTATCGTAAGTGGAAATATCTTTGGAAGCGGGCCTTTCCTCCCTATAAAACCATGAAGCTTTTGTATCCCTCTCTCACCAAAAACGCTATCTTCCTTCCGTTTTATTATCTTCATCGTTTATTTAAAGGCTTTCTAACGGGAAAAGTAGCGACCCAAACCAAACAACTAAGAGCAGTTCGAAAAGAAGATGTCCAATTAAATCAAAATGTCAAGCAGAAAACAGGAGTACAAAAATGAAAGTAAAACAAGGATTTATGTTAAGAGAAATCGCCAACAATTATGTTGTGGTTCCGGTTGGTAAAGCCGCCATTGATTTTAATGGCATTATTACTTTGAACCAAACCGGTGCTTTTTTGTGGGAACAATTGCAAGAAGAAATATCTTTGGCTTCTTTGCAACAAAAATTGATGGCTGAATATGAGGTTGATGAAAAAACGGCTTTAGCTGATATCAAAGATTTTATTGATCATTTGAAAACTAATAATTTGTTGGAATAGCTAATGAGGAGGCTTAATGGATTATGCCAGCGTTCGCAACCGGCTTATTAGAGCGGCTGCTAAAACGAAAACACCAATGGTGGGGGCTTTCGAGTTAACACCTTCCTGCAATTTAGCTTGCAAGATGTGTTATGTGAGGGAAAGTTTTCCTAAAAAAGAGCTTTCGACCGCTGAATGGAAAACTTTGATTTTAGAGGCTAAAAATGCGGGCCTCCTTTTTTGCTTGTTTACAGGTGGGGAAATCTTTTTAAGATCTGATTTTCAAGACATCTATGAATTTACTTATGATTTAGGAATGAGGATTTCCCTTTTTACCAATGGGACCTTGATTAGTGATGAAGTTGTTAATTATTTAAAAAAGCGGAAACCCGATTTGGTAGCGATTACTTTATATGGCATTAATCCCCATCAATATCAAGAAATAACCGGTTCTGCCCAAGCCTTTTCACAAGTTTCATCCGCTATTAAACGCTTAAAGGAAGCGAAGATAACGGTAGTTGTTAGGACGATTGCCGTTCAAACGATTTATCGCCATCTCGATGATGTTATCAACTATTTAAAAGAGCTCCACTTGCCGGTTTCTTACAGCTTATATGTTGGGCCTAAACGCTCTTGTTTGGGAAGTTCTAATATAGAAAGGTTAAACCCAGAGCAGTTAGTTATTTATCAGTCTCAGTTTAAACAGGCTTTTGGGGAATCATTGACGATAGAACTTAGTGATTGTTTAGAAAGTTTTCGCTGTTTAGCGGGCAAAAGTTCCTATTTTATCCGTTGGGATGGAATGATGATGCCTTGTGCGATGTTGGAATATCCTTCGTTTATGGCTAAAGATGATTTTGCTAGGGCTTGGAAAAAGCTTAATCTTGCCATTAATAATGTTCCTTTGTGTGAAGGATATGAAGATTGTTCCGTTCGGTCTTTTTGTCTTCAATGTCCCGCTCGGCGCTATTTGGAAGGCGGTTTTGCCCAGTGCAGTCCCTACCTTAAAGCCATCGCCACTTTACTTAAGGAGGGAAAGCAATGAAGACTTACGAAATTGCTTCCATTTTGTTGGGGCTTGACCACCCCTTTAATCCGCTTTGGGATGAACAATTAGCGCCTTATGAAACTACCAAAGCCGCTATTTACCAAATGACGGTTCGTTTTGTTGAGGAGATTGAAGTCCAAGAAGAAGTGAAGGATTATCATTCTTTGATGAAGGTTCATGAAGGAAAAGACAAGAAAGTTATTTATACATTTAATAAAAAAGCTGTTCCCATTTCCAGGGTTGAACTAAGTAATGATTTAAAGAGGATTACTATTTTTCTTTCCAACAAACTTGGTGACAATCTTTTTATGATGGAATATATTGTGACCGGATTGTATTTTTTGGAAATAGCCCTTAGTTGTGGGTATCTCCCTTTACATGCTTCCGCCATCATTTACCAAAATGAAGCTTTGTTGTTTTCTGCTCCTTCCGGTGTCGGTAAATCCACCCAAGCGAATTTGTGGAAGAAGAATATTCCGGAAATTGTCTTTTTGAATGACGATAAACCTTTAATTTTATGTAAGGACCAAGCTCTGGTTTTCGGAACGCCGTGGAGCGGAAAAACCTTCCGGAATGTCAATGTTTCCGCAGCTTTAAAAACGATTGTGTTTTTAAAGCAAGGCCCCATTAATGAAATCATTTCTTTAAGCGATGAAGATAAAATGATTCACTTATTTAAAAATACCCACCGCAGTCAAATCCTAATAAACCAAGAAGTGATGATTGAAAGCATCAAGCACTTAATTGGAAGGACCAAGATAATCGCTTATTCTTGCACTCCGAACCAAGATGCTTTCACCACCTTGTACCTTTTTTTATATGGAAAAGAATATGGAACAAAGAACAATCTCAATTGAAGTTATCGGTCCCTTAATCAAAGAACAAATTGACCAAGGGAAGGATGTCATTATTAAAGTTTCCGGGCATAGTATGATGCCCTTTTACCGTCATCAGGAAACTTCGGTTTGTTTGGAGAAAATTACCAAAGCCCTTAAACGCTTTGATGTGGTTTTTTACCAAAACTTTAATGGTCAATACCTCCTTCATCGCATTATCGCCATTAAGAATCAAAGCTTTATTATTTGTGGTGATGCCTTAACCAAGAAAGAATATTTGGATAAGGAGCAGCTTATTGCGAAGGTCAAGTATCATGAACGAAAGGAAAAAATCACTTGTGAAAATTCATGTTGGTATCGGGGGTTTGTAAAAATGTGGTGGTTTTTACGACCCTTGCGTTTTGTTTTAATTCGCTTTTTTCTATCAAAAAAGAACAAAGGAGCAAAATAAACAAATTTGCTCCTTTTGTAAAGGTTTTGTATATTCTTTTAATCTTGGCTTGCAGTTTAAGCGTTTGCATGATAAAATGAATATAATATTGCTAAGAAAGCAATAAAATAAGGTGAGGTAAAAGATGACTGAAAAACAAGTTAAAAAAGAGTACCAAGCACCAACAATTCAAGTGGTGGAATTTACTCTTCAAGAGGGCATCGCTGAAAGTTTATTAAGCGGTGAAAATTTAGTCTGTATCGAAGAATTGGAGTAAGGCAAATGAAAAAATTAAAGTTTGTTTTATTTATTTTCGTTTTATTAACAAGTTTTTTATTAATTGGTGACTTTTTTAAAACGCAAATTTCGGCTGTCGAAATGTCGGATAAAAGTTTTACTGTCAATGTGACGACAATATTAGAAGACGGCAATTCCGTTTCTTCCACCATTCCTAATCAAGCTTTTGGAAAAAAGGATTTAACAATTGATTTAACAACTCCTATTGGGCAAGGTTATCAATTTGTTTTCTATATTGTTAATGGAAAAGTCTATCGTAATCAAAACCAAGAATTTATGGTTACATCTAATCTGGAAGTTGTTGCTGTTTTAAAACCAACAGGCCAAAATGTGGCGGTCTTTGTTGATGCCAATGGCGCCTTGGTCGGTTTTGACTATGTTGTTGGCACAGGAGTTCCAACGGCACCTTCAACAGCCAGTTTATCAAAACCGGGATATGCGATTGATGGTGATCAACCTTGGTCAATTCCGGTTGCCGCTATTTCCAGTGACACCATTTATGTTGCTAATTATGTGAAACAATCGGCTGATGAAGTTACTATTTCAGTTACCAACGGCACCGGTGGCGGTACTTTTAGTTACAACTCCGTGGTTACGGTAACTACCACAGATGAAGGCTTTGGCTACTGGAAGGATGACAAAAATCAAATTGTCAGTTATCAAAGGGATTATTCGTTTACAGCGATTAAAAATCGTTCATTAACGGCAGTGGCAGCAGCAGAAGCGGCTGTGCCGGTGGTGTCATTAGTTGATGCATCGGGAATTCGTACTGGTCATAATTCCTATTTAGGTCAATATGAGTTACCGGATGGCTATCAATTATTGGAAGCAGGATTTTTATTTAGTGATGTCTATGTGACTAACTTAACCCTTGATACACCAAATGTACAAATTGTTCAATCGACAGTTGTTTTTTCGCAAACTAATGAATTTTTACGAAGTGCTACCGCAAGTAATACTAGGTTGGTTAGAGCTTATGCGACCGTCCAACAAGGAGAAAATCCTTCAGTAACCTATTATTCAGGAATTCAAACGCCTGCCACCAATTCAGGATTGATGATTTGGGAAGTTTACGGTGCTGGTGGGAACACGGGCGCTTATTATGACCGTGATTATGTCGTTTTATATAACGGGGCCTCTTCCGCAATCAATTTGACAGGATATACCATTCAATATGCAAGTTCTGACAAACTAAATTATAATGTGAAATGCGAATTGGAAGGAACGATTGCTGCCGGCTCTTATTTTGTTGTTGCCGAATCAACAAAAGGAAGCAATGGAACCCATTTACCGAATTATGTTAATCAG
The DNA here is from genome assembly GCA_002068415.1 of Tenericutes bacterium ADurb.BinA124. Lineage (GTDB taxonomy): Bacteria > Bacillota_I > Bacilli_A > ML615J-28 > CAG-698 > UBA2253. The sequence goes on along the minus strand of MVZM01000013.1, from coordinate 40,296 downwards.
TATTCAACATTAGGATTTGGGGCAAATAACGGAAAGATAGCTCTAACAAACGATAATGTAGCTATTATACAAGAAAGCCTGCTAACAAATGTTGTTGATTTGGTAGGATATGGATCAACAGCCAATTTTGAACCTAATCCTACGGGAGCTCTATCAGTAACAACTTCAGCAAAACGTAATTCAACGACTGATACGAATAATAACAGTGTAGATTTTACTGTTGGTGCCCTTGATGAATCTAGTTTGGGTTATTTGCCTGCAGGAACATTCTATACAATTTCCTTTAACTCCAATGGTGGTTCAGCCGTAGAATCAATTACTTATGTTCCTGTTGGGTCAACTATTACTTTACCTATAAATCCAACAAAAACGGGATATGCTTTTGCTGGTTGGTATACTGATGAGGGATTGAGTACAGCCTTTGATGCTTCAACACCGATTACTAGCGACTTAACTCTGTATGCGAAATGGACACCATTGCCTCAATATACAGTATCCTTTGACTTAAATGGTGGAAATAGTTCAGCAATACCAAGTCAAACAGTTTACCAAGGGGAAAAGCTTACCGAACCAACCCCAGCCCCAACACATGAAACAAAGATTTTTGTCGGTTGGTTTACGCAAGCGGAAGGTGGGACCCAATGGAATTTTAGTACGGATACGGTTAGTCAAACAGCTACATTATTTGCACAATGGAGTGATACTGCACCAACACCGACTGCAACTATTGATACTGCTGGAAAATATACTAATGGAATAGGTGATGGACTGATACCTGCTGAGCGTTTAAGTATTACTAAAAACAACGAAAAAACAGTTAATGTTTACTTTTACAAGAAAAGTTCAACAACAGATACCATTTTTAATAATTCTGCTTGGGAAATTAGGTTATATAAAGATAAATTATCTAATAAGGATGGCGGTGAATTAAAAATTGAAGTTGTTGGATGTTTAATAACTAAAATCACAGTAAATACCACTACAACTTATTCGTATACTATTAATGGTGGAGATGATATAAATGTAAAAAACAAAGTGGTCACATTTCCTTCAGGTGTAGCAGATGTTACCATTAAAAATACTGCAACTAATACTGTGCAAATTTCTGACATTGTCATCGAATATGTTGAAAACCCGTAATACCCCCTATAGATAATCAACAACCAATAATTACAACTGAACCATCCTATGTAAACGGGATGGTTCAGCTATCTATAGGGGATGAATGGAGTTTACCAAGCATTCAAGCGATTGATAATGTTGATGGTGATATCTCCCATTTGGTTGAAGCAAACTTACTTTCGATCCAAGAGTTCCTCGTTGAAGGAATTCAATATCATTTTACTACTAAAGGTAATTATCCTATTTATTTCACTGTTAGTGACGCTGCCGGTAATACGGCCACCCTAACATTAACGATTGTTGTTTCCGAACCTGATTACAATTGGTCAAGCATTCCCTATTATGAATCCCTCTCCACAAGCACCGATGTCTTAACGGATCTTGCGCTTTTATTACGAAGTACAATTAGTTATGTCACTTATGGTGATGCTCGTTATGTCTATGCGACCTACGATAACGGAAGTCAAGCGGTTTTGTATGACATTCCTAGCTCAAACAGTTATGGTAAGGTTCCAGCAACGGGCCTTGACGGCTGGGGAACTAATGGTGTGATTAATGGTGATGGTTATACAATCACTCTCAATCGTGAACATGTGTGGGCATGCAGTGATATGAGAATCATGCCATATAACGGTAGCAGGACTTTGTCATCTGGTTATGTTAATTTTGTTTTAAACGACGGAAGTTTTGATTATCGGCCTGATAATTCCAATCGCGGTCATTTCACTGATCTTCATAATTTATGGAATGCGATAGCAAGCGTCAATAACACACATTCGGACCATTTTTTTGGTGAAGAAAATGGAGCTTCTGTCGCTCCTTACCTAGCCAATAATATCTTTTATCCCGGTGATGAATATAAAGGCGATATTGCACGGATTCTCTTTTATATGACTTTGATGTATCCTCATTTAACATTAGTAGAAACCAATGATGCCAATGCCCAAGAAGGAAGTGTTTACTACGGTTATTTGGAGATATTACTTCAATGGAATGAGGAAGATCCTGTTAATGATATGGAAATGAGACGCAATGAAACGATTTATTTAGAACAGGGGAATCGTAATCCGTTTATTGACTTTTATAGCGAGCAAATTGTGGATTTTGTCTTTGCCAATGGAGACCCAAATATTGCTGATTAGTTTTTTGAATCTAAAATCAAAAACTTTTGAAAAGGAGGAGAAATGAAAAAAATCTTAATTGGTTTTTTAATGATTGTTTTGTTAAGTGGATGCTCCAAAAACAATTATTTTGTTGATCCTCCAAAAAACATTGTTTTCCAAAATGAGCAATTGCTTTGGGATGAAGTTAGCAAGGCCACGAGTTATCAAGTTGTCATTGGTGATGATATCTATGATGTTAATAAACCTTTTTTTAATACGGACAGTCTTAGTCCGGGTGTTTATCAAGTTTATATTATTGCTTTAAAAGGGAAAAAATACTCCGACCCTTCTAATAAGCTCACTTTTACAATCCTTAGAGATCTTGAAATTCCAAAAAACATTTGTTTTGAGGACCAAAAGCTAAAATGGGATGCTGTTTTCTTAGCAACAAACTATGTTGTAAAGGTGAATGGAGAGAATAAGTTTGTTAAAAGGAATGAGTTTGATTTGGCGGGCTTGCCAGTTAACACTTTTTATGATTTCCAAGTTGCGACCCAATATCCCGATGGTAAACAATCAAGTTTTAGTCCGACAATAAAATATCATACTTTTGTTGATGTGATTGATAATTGGGAATTTACTTTTCTTAAAGGACAAGAAAAGGATTTGGAAATCGATTTATGTCCTTTTGAAGGAGAAATTCTGAAGTTGCATAATGAACAAGATGAAGAATTGTTAACTGAAGATTATCAAGTTAGGGAAGATTCTTTGCTTATTTCCAAAACCTTTTTGGAAAAATATTCCTATGGCGAGTTTCCTTTTTTCCTTTATACGAAAGCCGGTAAAATCATCATTAAGCTAATTATTAGTGATGTTCGTAAACCGCACCTTGTGGGTACGGGGGCGTATTTATATCAAGATAATACCGATGTAATTGTCACTTTTGAATTATATGGTGGTGTGATTTCCCAATTAAGTAATGATACGTTGACCGAAAATGATTATGAAATCTCAGGTTCATCGGTGACGATTAAGCATGAATACTTAGACCGCATGTTTGTTGATTCCAGTCGGTCGCAATTAGTCATTGGTTTTGTTTTGGAGACCGATGTCCATTTGGTTGTGGGCCTGTTTTTTGTGAAAAGGGGAAGCTAAAAAGATTTGAAAAAGGCAAAGCTTTTGTTTTGTCTTTTTTTTAACCAAAAAATGAATTTTTTGATTGTTTAGTCCGCTATTTTAGGTTAAAATAGAAGAAGTGATTTACGGGAGGTTATATGAAAAGAATATTTTTTATTTTGTTCTTAATTTTACAAGCTTTATTGATTTCGGGACGACAAAAGCTTTTTTCTTTTAAAATTAAACCAAAAAGTGAAGAACAAACATGGCAAGAACAGGCCCAAACTTATTTAGATGGATTATCCCTCGAACAAAAAATCGGGCAAATGTTTATGGTGGGCTTTGGGGGGACGAGCATGCCATCTTCCTTGGTTAATAATATTTCCCAGTATTATTTTGGAAACTTCATCTACTTTGGGAATAATGTCGCTGATGATTCCTTAGTTCCCGCTTTGTCCACCGCCATTCAAAATACGGTTGTGGAAAAAACCGGGATTCCCGGTTTTATTTCCATGGACCAAGAAGGCGGAATGGTAGTGCGCTTTGCCAACAATGCGACGCATTTTATTGGCAATATGGGCTTGGTGGCGACCAATCGTGCTGATTATGCCTACCGTGTGGGCCAATTTTCCGCTCAAGAATTACGGCATTATGGCGTTAACCTTAATTTAGCCCCCGCTTTAGATGTCAATAATAATCCTAATAATCCGGTTATCGGGATCCGCAGTTATGCGGATGACCCAAGGCTTGTTGCCAGTTACGGCACGATGATGATTAAAGGACTGCGTGCCGGTGAAGTGATGGCCACTGCCAAACATTTCCCCGGGCATGGGGATACTTCGGTTGATAGCCATTATGGTCTACCCCAAATTGCTCATCCGATGGACCATTTATTAGCTAATGAATTATGGCCCTTCCAAGCGGCGATTGATCAAGGCATCGATGCCATCATGTCGGCGCATATTGTTTTTCCCGCCTTGGATACCAAGTATCCGGCCACTTTATCCAAAAAGGTAATTACCGATTTGTTAAGAAAGCAAATGGGATTTCAAGGGATTGTGATGACGGATTCCATGAATATGGATGCCATCAGCAAAAACTTCGGCGTTGCGGAAGCGGCGGTATTAGCGGTTAATGCCGGGGTTGATCTTCTCCTCTATGGTGAATCAACGACCTTGTCGGTACAAGCTTATCGAGGGGTTTTAGCAGCCGCTCGCAATGGGACGATTTCCGAAGAACGAATTAATGAAGCGGTTTTAAGAATTCTAAGCAAAAAAGCTAAATATAATTTATTTAATGATTATTTGCCACGGCTTAATTTAACGAAAGCGGACTTTGCTTTACATAAGCGCTTTAGTGATCAACTGATTCGTAAGAGCATTACTCTAGCAAAAGGCAGTGTTAAGCATTTTTCCATCAATAAATCGACTTTGTTTGTGTCGTCGGTGTGTACTCGTTATCCGCTCGTGCCGGGTTATCAAGTTAGTTCGAATCATAATTCTTTTGCTTATGTAGCGAGCAATCATTTTAAAACTTTAGGAATGACGGATGTCGCTTATGAAGTAATTGGGACATCGGTTAATGCCACGAAAATAGAAGCGCTGCTATCCAAAGCGGCTTCTTATGAGCAAGTTGTCATTGCCGTTGAAAATGCCTCTTCTTCACAAGCGCAATTAGTTAAACGGCTATTTGCTGATCATCCCAATTTGATTGTTGTTGCCTTAAGAAACCCCTATGATATTAACAGCTATCCGGAAATCAATCATTTTATTTGTACTTATGGCTATTTTGCTTCTTCAGTGTTTGCTGTCTTTGATTTATTAGCAGGGGAATATGAAGCAGAAGGACTGATGCCGGTCTTTGTTCAGGGTTTGCAATAAGATTATTATCATTTTATTTAAAAAGCATTTTACTAGTTTTTAAAAGGAGGACTAAAGATGTACGAATGGGATTTAACGCCATTTTATCCCAGCTTTGAAAGTGAAGCTTTCAAACAAGATGGAGCGAAGTTGTTTGTGATGGTTGATGAACTAATTGCCTTTTTCAATCATCCCGATGCGAAAACCAAAGTTGGTTGGTTTTTAGAAGAAGTATTAAAAAAACAAGAAGATTTACATCGTTTATCATTACAGGTGATGAGTTACATTACTTTGCGCTCGTCGGCCAACACTCAGGACTTTGAAGCCAAAAAAGCAATGGTAGCTATGCAAGGACTCTACCCTAAATTTGCTTTGCTGGACAATAAGTTTAAGAATTATGTGAAAGACTTGGCGGATTTAGAGGCAGTAGTTGCCAGTAATCCAATTTTAAAGGAGTATGCGTTCTTATTGCAAGAAACAAAGGCGGAATTACAGCACACGATGAGCGAAGCTTTAGAAGTTTTGGCGAGCGAACTGGTGCAAAACGGCTCCTCACTTTGGTCACAAATGCAACGCCATTTAACTTCAACGGCGGAAGAAGAACTGGATGGAAAGAAGTTATCCTTAACGGAACTGCGCAATTTAGCTTATAGCGCCGATCCCCAAGTTCGTCAAGCCGCTTATGAAAAGGAACTGGCGATTTATGAACGCATCCAAGAGCCGATGAGTTTTGCGATTTCAGGTATTAAAGGCGAAGTTAACACTTTAAGCAAACGACGTTATTTTGCGTCTGCGCTTGATGAAGCCCTCTTTAAATCTCGTTTAAGTAAACCAAGCTTAGATGCTTTAATCGCTGCCATGCAAAAATATTTACCGGCTTTCCGGAAATATTTACTTCATAAAGCCTCTTTGTTGGGGCATAAAGGCGCTTTACCTTGGTATGATTTATTTGCGCCGATGGGGAAAGCCGAGAAGAAATATACTGTTGAAGAAGCCCAAGCTTTCATTTTGAAACAATTTGGAACATTTGGGGAGGAATTACGGGCAATGGCGGAAAAAGCTTTCCGTGAGCGCTGGATTGATTACCTTCCGCGGAAGGGGAAAGTTGGTGGTGCTTTTTGTGCCAACAACCCCGCCTTAAAACAAAGCCGGATTCTCACGAATTTTGGTGGGGATATCGGTGATATCATTACTTTAGCCCATGAACTTGGTCATGCTTATCATGGTGAACAAATCTTTAAAGAAGCACTGTTAAACAGCCATTATACGATGCCGGTTGCGGAAACGGCTTCCACATTATGTGAAACGATTACCAAACGGGCAGCTTATCGGGAGGCCACAAGCAAGGATGAGAAAATCCATATTCTCGAACAAGAACTGCAGGACGACACCCAAGTCATAGTTGATATTTATAGTCGTTTCTTGTTTGAACAAGCGGTTTTCAGTGCCCGGGAACAATCGATTCCGAGTGCTAAAGAACTTAATGCCATGATGAAAGATGCCCAAAAAGCGGCTTATGGAGAAGCTTTAGATGCCAATACCTTAAATGGCGGCATGTGGATCAACAAATCGCATTATTATCGTGGCGGCTTAAGTTTTTATAATTTCCCTTATGCTTTTGGCTTGTTGTTTGCGAAGGGGATTTATGCGAAATACATGGAAGTGGGAAGCTCGTTTGTCGAAAAAATCAACCAATTGTTAAGAGCAACCGGAAAAATGAATTGTGAAGATGTTGCGAAACTAATTGACATCGACATTACCAAAACGGAATTTTGGGAAGCGGGCTTAAAGATGATTGCGGAAGATGTTGATGAGTTTATTGCTTTAACCAAATAATCAGATACAGTAAAAAAGCCAAGTGGATCAGATGAATTCTGACATTTACTTGGCTTTTTATATGGTTGTGACTTTTATTAGATTATTTCTTTACCGTCTCTTTGGCTATAAACTGGTAGCCATTTTGTTCTTCACAACAATGACATCATCATACATGGGGCGATGTTCTTTAAAGACAATGTGACTGACATTAATGATGGTCACATCTTTTAAATCGAGAAGGCTTTTTTCAATGGCTTTGGCCTTTTCCGCATCTAAATTAGCAAAGGCTTCATCCAGGAAAATAATGTCAGCTTGATTGATTAAGCCGCGAGCAATCGCTAAACGGCTTCGTTCTCCGCCACTGATGTTTTTGCCGTTATCATAAATCATTGTTTCTAAACCTTGGGGCAGCTTGGCAATAAAATCCTTTAGTCCCGCTTTCGCAATCGCTTCGTTGATTTCTTCATCAGTATATTCCTTATACAATGTTAAGTTATGGCGAATCGTATCTTCAAACAAAAAGACATTTTGTTCAACATTAGCAATATGGGAAAAATATTGTTCTTTTTTGATGTCTTTTAAAGGGATACCATCAATTAAAATACTTCCTTGTTCGGGGTAGAAATATTTGCGCAACAATTTTAAAATCGTTGACTTTCCGCCCCCGGAAGGCCCAACAATTAAATATTTCTTGCCTTTTTCAAATTCCAAGTTAATATCTTCCAAGATTAAATGATCTTCATAAGCAAAACGAAGATGATTAATGTGAATGTTTTTTTGAAAGCCAGCGAAATCTTTGGTTTCTTGGTAGTCGGTTTTGTTTTTTAAACTATTATCAATTCTTTGAAAGATAGCTTTAACGGAAAAGATTTTTGGAAGTGCTTCCGCAGTGTTTTGGATTGGCCAAATGATTTTTTGGAGTGATTGCACAATTAAAACCACCGCCCCTAGGGTAATGGCGTTTTTCATGGCCATTGCGCCCACAATAATGACTAAACCAAAGAAGATTAGCGTGAAGGTCATGTTTTGTGCCGCAAAGAAGAAGGATTTAATGCGGTCGATAATGAACCCTTTTTGTTGGATGTCTTGGCTTTTTTGCTTAAAATCATGGTGAATTTTATCTTCTAGATTATTGGTTTTGATGATGTGAAAAGCGGAGAGAACTTCTTTAAGATAGGAAGTATAGCTTGCAAACAAGTCACTGCGTTCTTTGTTGTGTTTGTTGAGCGGTTTGGAAGCTAGAGTCGATAATAAAATATTTAAGCCCATTAAACCGACGGTAATTAATAAAATGCGGTAATCGACGATAACAAATAAAACAATGCCGGCGCTTAAATTAACAATTCCAAAGATTAATTCCACAATCGGTTCTAAGAAATTTGTTTCAATTTGATCATAATCATTGCTTAGTGATGATAGATAAGTGGCATTGTTTTCCTTTTGGAATTCATTAATGTTTTTCTTAAAGACGCGACTAATGTATTGCTGTTTCATTTTTGTTAGCGATGAACGGATGAAGAGGGCTTTAAAATAATGGAAGGTAAATAAAGCGATGCCGCTAACAATCATCAATCCGGCAATTAACCAAAGGTAGTTGGAAAAGTTTGTGAAATCACCGGTTTGGGATAAATCGATGAGGTCACGAATTTTTAAAGAGGCGATAATATCGGTTAAAGCGATGATAGCACCGAAAAAGCTTAGCAAGAAGATTTGGGGAAGAAATGACCTTAATTGTTTAAACATAGGCGGCTTCCTCCGCAAAATAATCTTTCCCTGTAAAGGTGCGAATCTTTCCCTCTTTGATTTCTAAAACATAGTCATATTGATTGGTCACGCCGGGATAGAAGCGGTGACTGATGGCGATGACCGTGTTATCTAAGTTTAAGAAGGTTTGTTCAATGGCTTTACCTAATTCTTCATTGACGGCGGAAGTTCCTTCATCCACAAACAAGATTTCCGCTTTTTTCGCAATCGCTCTGGCAATCGACAAACGTTGGCGTTCACCGCCGGAGAGGTTCTTACCGTTTTCGCTTAGTTTTTCATTTAGTCCTTGCTTGCGACTTTGGATAAATTCTTGCAAGCCGGATTTAATGATGGCTTCATCAATCGTCTTTTGGTCGAGTTCTTTAAACAAAGTAATATTATTTTTAATGCTATCTTCAAACAAAAACACTTCCTGATAAATATAGGCGACTTTGCTGGCAAAACTCTTGTCTTTGATGGTTTTTAAGTCAATGCCGTCTAAGCTAATTGAACCTTCATAGTTGGGATAGGTTTGCGACAAAAGCTTGATAAGCGTGGATTTCCCCACCCCGCTGGCCCCCTTTAATAAGTATTTTTTACCTTTTTCAATGGTAAAGGAAACATTGTGAAAGAGGTCTTTATCATCATAAGCAAAGCTTAGGTTGCTGACTTTCAGTTCCTTTTGGAACTTAAAGTCATGGGGACGATTATTAGGATTGGTATGTGTTTCCGTGGCGGTAATCTTATCGTAAATTTCTTTTGATGATTTTATGATATTTAATCTCGGGAAGATATCCGGAAGAGCAAAGACCATATTCCCCGAAAGCATCAATAACATCATCAATTGGTCGTATTGGAGACCAAATTTAGTTTGATAGATTAAATAAAGAAGGACGGCCACGGTACTGGCTCCGGCAATCCCTTGGGTAAGGTTGCGTTGGGAATCCCCAAAGAAACGGAAACGATATTTGCTTTGTTCGACTTTGTTAATGGCTTCAAAACTTTTCGCCAGGAACTTATGATCCATATTGTTCAATTTTAAGATTTCGAGACCGTTAAAAGTATTACCGATATTGAGGGTGAAGTCTTCGTTAGTTTTTGACACTTGCTTTTGCAAAGCGACGGTTTTCTTTTCAAAAGCACGGATTAAGAAGAAAGTGATGAAGGAAAAGACCACCATGGCGCTAGCGAGCCGATAATCAATGATTAGCATAATGATTAGGGAACCAAGGTACATCCCAATTCGAAAAATGAAGTTTAATAAGTTAATGAAGAAATTGTTTTCAAAATTGTTGATGTCATTGATGAGGTTCGAAAGATAAGTATCTTTCGACTTTTGACTAAACTGTTGGTAGGAATAAGCCATGATTTTGGAAAAAGCGGCGATTCTGACATCAAGAATGGTATCACGCATATAAGAGATGCGTAGTAGCCTTGAAGTAATATAAAGCAAGGCGCCAATGATGACATAAGCACCAGCCATGAGGGATACTTGAAAAAAGTATTTGGGGTCAAGCTTGGCAATCGCATCAAATAACTTGGAAAAGATATAGGTTTGTAAAAGATCGCTCACTACCGGAAAGAAGCAAGCGATGAAGTAGAGGAAGAAGCGCCCCTTTCTTTTAAACAATAAGTCTTTCATAGGAAAATCCCTTTCAAAATGGAAATACGCTTTATTATATATCGACTAAATTAATTTGTCAATAAACAAAATTAATTACTTTATTAAATAAATTAATAATTTGTTTAAAATAAAGAAGAGCTTAAGTCAAAAACTTAAGCCCGCAGATTATTTTTTTGATTTTTCATAGTCTTGCAAGAAGCGGTCAATGCCAACATTCGTGAGTGGGTGGTTAAACATATCCATAATAATCTTATAAGGGACGGTCGCAATATCGGCACCGGCTTTGGCACATTTTAAAACATGGAGGGGTGAACGGATGCTGGCACAAATTATTTGGGTAGGAAACTGATAGTTTTGATATATTTGTTTAATATCATGAATTAATTGCATGCTATCTTCACCGACATCATCTAAACGGCCTAAGAAGGGCGAAACATAAGTGGCCCCGGCTTTGGCGGCTAAGAGGGCTTGGTTGGCGCTGAAGACGAGAGTGACATTTGTTCTAATTCCTTGGGCTGTTAACTCTTTAACGGCTTTGAGGCCGTCTTTTGTCATCGGTATTTTAATGACAATCTTTTTGCTAATTTTCATTAGTTCAAGGGCTTCTTTAACCATCCCTTGATAATCAAGGCTGATGACTTCCCCGGAAATGCAATCATCGACAATTTGACTGATTTCTTTTAAGGCATCGGTTAAATTGCGTCCACTTTTTAATATTAAACTGGGGTTGGTCGTTACTCCATCAAGAATGCCCAGTTCCCAAACTTGGCGGATCTCGTCAACAATGGCGGTATCAACATAAATTTTCATATTATTATCCTCCGTTTTTTTTATTATATCAAAAATTGCTTATTTTGTTAAGCCAAAATCCTACTTTGTGGTATAATATTTAAGGACATAAAAAAGTTTAGCAAGCGCTAAACTTGAATGGTGCGGCTAGTGAAATTCGAATTCACACGTCAAGGACACTACCCCCTCAAGATAGCGCGTCTACCAATTCCGCCATAGCCGCAGGAAACGCTAATATTGTAACATAAGGCCTGCTTTTTTTCAAGATTTTTTCGTTTTTACTCCCTAAATATGACATATTGTCATATAAATTGGATTTATTAGCAATTATCATTTGACAGTGCTAATAAATATGATATAATATAATTGGCACTAGATATTATAGAGTGCTAATTAATAGTAAAAAGGAGTGAAAAATATGAGAAATTTTGTTGTAAAAAGAGGAGACGGAGCTTATCGTTTTGGATTATTAGGTAGTGCTTTTGATGACTTGTTTAATTCACCTTGGACTTCTAACTTCAGCAACATCATGAGAACGGATATTCGTGATGAAGAAAAACATTACGCTTTAGATGTGGAAGTTCCTGGCTTCACGAAAGATGATATTAAAATCAGTCTAGAAAATGGTTATTTAACAATTGAAGCTACTAAAGAGGAAAGCAAAGAAAACAAGGATAATCAAGGTAATTATCTACGTCGTGAACGCCATTGTGGTAGCTGCTCGCGCAGTTTCTATATTGGTGACATTAAGAAAGAAAACATTTCCGCCAATTTTAAAGATGGCATCTTAACTTTAACGATTCCGAAAGAAAATGTTGAAGAAGTTGCGGCGAAAAAGTACATCGAAATTAAATAAGGAGGATTTTTGATGTTAAAACCTTTACACGACAATGTCGTACTGAAAAAAGAGCAATTAGAAAAGAAAACGGCCAGTGGGATTATTCTCACTGGCGATGTTAAGGAACAACCAAGTTTTGCGGAAGTTGTTGCTGTTGGTGAAGGCGCCATCGTTGATGGCAAATTAGTTACGCCAACTGTCAAAGTCGGGGATAAAGTTGTTTACAAACGTTATTCCACAACTGAATTTAAATTTGAAGAAGAGGAGTATTTAATAATTGCCGAGAAAGATATTCTCGCCATTATTGAGTGAAGTTGATTATGAGTAAAGAATTAAAATTTTCCAAAGATGCCCGAACAGCGATTTTACGCGGAGTTGATACTTTAGCGGATGCTGTCAAGATTACCTTGGGTCCCAAAGGTCGAAATGTTGTTTTGGATAAGGGTTATGGTTCACCATTAATTACCAATGATGGCGTGACCATTGCTCGTGAAATTGAACTTCCCGACAAATTTGAAAACATGGGTGCGAAATTGCTTTATGAAGTTGCTAACAAGACTAACGATGTGGCCGGTGACGGCACAACAACGGCAGCGGTTTTAGCGCATACCATGATTCATAAAGGGATTAATGCCATTGAAAATGGTGCTAATCCGGTGTTTTTGCGTCAAGGCATTGAACAAGCTGCTTCGGAAGTCGCTAAGAAATTATTGGAGCGGTCACGTAGCATTAACACGAATGACGACATTGCCAGTGTTGCGACAATTTCTTCTAGTTCGGAAGAAATTGGCAAGATTATTGCGGAAGCGATGGATAAAGTTGGTAGCGACGGTGTCATCAATGTTGATGAATCGAAGGGCTTTGATACTTATTTAGAAGTTGTGGAAGGCTTGCAATATGACAAAGGTTATGTTTCACCATACATGGTTTCGGACCGCGAAAAAATGCAAGTTACTTTAGAAAATGCCCTTGTCTTAGTTACTGATCAAAAATTATCAACGATTAAAGATGTGTTACCGGTGCTCGAACAAATCGTTCAAGCCAATAAACCGCTTTTGATTATTGCTGATGATTTAGAAAATGAAGTTGTCAGTACGCTCATTGTTAATAAATTGCGGGGGACTTTCAATGTAGTTGCGACCAAAGCTCCGGGCTTCGGCGACAATCAAAAAGATTTGTTAAGTGATATTGCCACGATGACGGGAGCGACATTCTTTGCGAAAGACTTGAACATGGAACTGAAGGATTTAACTTTGGAACATTTAGGTCAAGCCAAGAAAATCGTCGTTACTAAAGATAATACAACACTTATTGATGGTAGTGGGGATCCGGAAGCGATTCAAAACCGGATTGCGGAGATTAGAAAACACATGGAAGTTTCCACTTCCGAATATGACAAAAAACGCTTCAGCGAACGCTTGGGTAAATTAACGAAGGGCGTGGCCGTTGTTAAGGTCGGTGCCATGACGGAAACCGAATTAAAAGAGAAGAAATTACGCATTGAAGATGCCTTAAATGCAACGAAAGCGGCGATTGAAGAAGGTATCATCATCGGTGGTGGTGCTGCTTATGTGGAAGTATACAAGGAATTGAAAGGCAAAATCAAATCTGATGTCGTTGATATTCAAAAAGGCATCAATGTCGTTTTAGATTCCTTATTTACACCAACGCACCAGATTGCGGAAAACTCCGGTTATGATGCGGGCGAAATTGTGGAAATGCAAAAAAAAGCCAAACCGAATTTTGGCTTTGATGCCAAAACCGGCAAATGGCTTGATATGTTTAAAGCCGGGATTGTTGATCCCACCAAGGTCGCCAGAACCGCCATTTTAAATGCGGCTTCGATTTCAGCGCTCTTAATTACAACGGAAGTAGCCGTTGTTGACATTAAAGAAGAAAAAGAAACCCCGATGCCACAGGGCATGTATTAAAAAGACACTTAAGCAAGCTAAAAAAAGCTTGCTTTTTTTTATGTAAAACAATTGGTTTATTTGTTAATTTGGCGTATAATGAAAATAGTGTGAGGAATACCTGATGTTAGAACTAAAAAACATTACTAAAAACTATTATGTCGGACCAATGGTGGTTGAAGCTTTAAAAGGCATTAGTATTGAATTTCGAAAAAATGAATTTGTGGCCATTTTAGGTCCTTCGGGCTGTGGAAAAACAACCCTCTTAAATATAATTGGCGGCTTGGACCGTTATACAAGCGGTGATTTATTGGTTAATCATCGTTCCACCACCGACTTTAAAGATCATGATTGGGATAGTTATCGCAATCATTCCATTGGTTTTGTGTTTCAAAACTATAATTTAATCTCCCATATTTCGGTTTTACGAAATGTGGAATTGGCTCTGACACTGTCGGGTGTCAGTGTTAGTGAACGCCGGGAACGAGCTTTAAAAGCTTTGGCGGATGTTGGTCTTGCCGACCAAATTCATAAACGACCCAATCAATTATCAGGCGGACAGATGCAAAGAGTTGCGATTGCTAGGGCCTTGGTTAATAATCCCGATGTTTTGCTGGCGGATGAACCAACCGGGGCTTTGGATACGGAAACCAGTCGCCAAATCATGGAAATCTTAAAAGCGATTTCTCATGAACGTTTGATTATTATGGTGACGCATAATTCCAGTATTGCTCAGCAATATGCGACGCGGATTGTGAAACTATTGGACGGCTTAATTGTTGATGACAACCATCCCTATCATCAAGCTGAGCAAGTTGTGGCGAAGAAAATCGGTAAAGAAAAAACATCGATGTCGTTTTTGACGGCCCTGTCTTTAAGTTTAGGAAATTTAATTACCAAAAAAGCGCGGACCATCTTAACAGCCTTTGCCGGCAGTATCGGGATTATCGGCATTGCCCTAGTTCTTTCTTTGTCTAATGGTTTTCAAAGGTATATCGATAAAATGCAAGCTGATACTTTAGCTAGTTATCCCTTAACTATTAGCGAAACGACATTGGATTTTGGCCAAATTATGAGTTTAAATCGGGGCACTGATTTAGAGGAATTCCCTACGGATGCCATTATTCATGTCAATGCCATCCGCCAAAACATTCAAAATGCCCTGATTACTAATGACATCAATGACCAATATATTCACGATGTCATTGAACACATTGATCCCTCTCTTTATAACGGGATTACTTATTCATATGGGGTACAAATGCGCATTTTTCGGGAAATGCCTTTTGGCGCCGAAACTTATCATTTGGAAGTATCCACAGGCAATCATCAATTACCATTTATGCGCTGGAATGAATTAATTGAAAGCGACAATGTTAATAATCCCTTTTCGTTTTTGGAAACCCAATACGATGTTTTAAGTGGTCATTTACCGAAGTCTAAAAATGAGATTGTTTTAGTGGTCGATAGTTATAATCAAATTACCGATTTAAGCTTACTTAATTTAGGTTTTGCTAATGTTAGTGAGACGGCGAAGTATTCTTTTAATGATTTTCTCGGTTATAAAATGAAATTGGTGTTGAATAATGGCTTATATACTTTTGATGGGACGAAATTTACTCCGAATTATCAACAGGTATCGGGATTGACGATGTTAAATCCGGGGATTTATGATTCCGAGCAAACCCTTGATTTAGAAATCGTCGGCATTATTCGCGTTAATGAGGATACTCCCACCGGAGCGGTGAATGGGGTCTTTGGTTATACCAAAGCCCTAACGGACTTTGTGTTAGAAAATTCCTTAGCTTCCGAGATTGTAATGTGGATGGAGGAAGCCGGACATGAAAACTTAAACCCTTTGACCGGAAATGCCTACTTGGCGGGGGAAAGTACGGTTGCGGAACAACGCCAGGCGACTTTAAGAGAACTTGGGGGCATGGCGACACCCAGTGAAATTGCTATTTTTCCGGTTGATTTTAATGCGAAAAAAGCTATTAAGTTATACTTAGATGAAGAAAATACTAAACTCAGCGATGCGGCCATTAGGGATTATTACCAAAACTTAGGGATTACGGCTAGCGAAGCCACGGATGAACAAAAGAAAGCGGCTTTAGAACTTGGTCAAAAAGCCGGTGTTTATTATGTGGATTTAATGGATACCCTTGTTAGTTCCATCAATACGGTGATTAATTCCATCAGCTATGTGTTAATTGCTTTTACGGCTGTTTCGTTGGTGGTGTCTTCCATTATGATTGGCATTATTACTTATATTTCCGTTTTAGAAAGAACGAAGGAAATTGGGATTTTACGCAGTATTGGCGCTAGAAAAAAAGATATTTCCCGTGTTTTCAATGCGGAAACATTGATTATTGGCTTTACGGCCGGTGTTTTTGGGGTGGGGATTACCCTTCTTTTGATTATTCCCATCAACCTCATTTTAAATCATTTAGTTGACATTCCGCATTTGGCGGCTTTAAGGGTTTATCATGGTTTGGTTTTAATTATCATTTCGATGATTCTAACTTTAGTTGCCGGCATTATTCCGTCGCGGATTGCTGCTAAACGCGATCCGGTTGAAGCCTTACGCTCGGAATAAGGGATGTTTTCAAGAAAAAATGGAGTTTAACGGTTAAAGTTAAACTCCATTCGCATTTTTATTAAAAATACCGAAGGATAGGATTTTCATCACTTCATCAGCAATGCGGTCGATTTCTTCGTCTGTACATTCTTTTTTAAACAGGACTTGTAAACCGACGAAATTGGAAATGCCCATGAGCACAAAGGAAAGGGTTTCTAAGTCGATAGTTTTGTTAATTTCCTCGGGAACATGTTTTTCCAGTTGATGAATATAGGATTTGGAGAAATCGGAATAATAATCAACAAAAATATTGGAATCAACAAATAAAGATTCCCAAATGACTTTGTAAGCGAGGGGATCCTTATGAACATAGCTTAAAAAGGCTTTGATACCGGCTTTTTCAATGTCATAGCGGCTTGTTAAGCCCACAATGGCTTCGCGGGACGCTTGGCGGATGCTTATTTTATATTGTTGCAATAAATAGAGGTAGAGCATTAATTTATTATCAAAATAAATATAAAAAGTGCCAATCGCGATTTGGGCTCTTTCAATGATTAAATTGACGGATGTAGCATGGAAACCGTTTTGAGCAAACAGTTCTTTGCCGGCTTGAATGATTTTGTTGAAGGTTTTTTCCCCGGTTTTGGTCCGTGGCGTTCGATATGTTAATAGTTCCATTTTTTCCTCACCGCCCCCATTATAAAACAATGAGGAAGAAAAAACAAGAGAAACGATGAAACAAATGGCGACCTTAAAAACAAACTTGTTGACAAAAAAACCGTTTTCATATATAATATAAGCATAATATGAATAAATATTCATATTGTCCTTTTTCGATTTATTTATTTTTTGTCTATTCAGCTTTTTCTAATAGGCATTTATTTATTAATCGATGTGAAAGCGTTTTATTAATGGAGGTATTATGAGTAACAAAGTTTACATTGTTGGGGCCAAACGCAGTCCCAACGGCTCGTTCCTTGGAGCTTTTAAGGATGTTCATCCGGCCGAATTAGGCGCTCAAGTGTTAAAAAAATTGTTGGCGGAAAGCCGTGTGCCGGTGGCAAAAATCGATGAAGTGATTGTCGGCCAAGTTTTATCTGCTGGTGTTGGTCAAGGTTTTGCCAGACAAGTCTCGTTAAAAGCGGGGGTGCCGATTGAAGTTCCGGCATATTCTCTTAATATGGTTTGCGGCAGTGGGATGAAATCAATTATGAATGCTTATGCCAGCATTAAAGCTAAGATGGCGAATTTAATCGTTGCCGGTGGTGTTGAATCGATGAGTCAAGCCCCTTATTTGGTGCCTGCTAAAGCTCGTGATGGCGTTCGCATGGGCGACTTAAATTTAGCTGATCATCTTTTAAAAGATGCCTTAGTTGATGTCTTTAATAATTATCACATGGGCGTTACGGCAGAAAATATTGTAAAGAAATATGGCATCAGCCGTGAAGAACAAGATGCCTTTGCTTTAAAATCGCAAGAAAAAGCCATTAAGGCGGTTGATAGTGGTGCTTTTGATCCGGAAATTGTCCCGATTGAAGTTAAAACAAGGAAAGAAACACTGCTTATCAGTCGTGATGAATATCCTAATCGGACAACGAATGCAGAAAAAATGGCTAAACTACGTCCGGCCTTTTTACCGGATGGAACGGTTACCGCTGGGAGCTCCTCAGGGATTAATGATGGCGCTAGCTTTGTGATTGTTGCTTCTGAAGAAGCGGTCAAACAATATCAATTACCGGTGCTTGCGGAAATCATCAGTGTTGGCCAAGGCGGCGTTGATCCATCCGTCATGGGTTTGGGTCCGGTTCCCGCCATTAGAGAAGCTTTAAATAATGCCAAGATGACTTTAAAACAAATGGAATTAGTGGAATTAAATGAAGCTTTTGCGGCTCAAAGTTTAGGTGTTGTGAAAGAATTAGTGGAAGAACATCAGATTGATCGCGATGAGCTTTTAAATAAAACCAATATTAACGGTGGCGCGATTGCCCTTGGGCATCCACTGGGCAATAGTGGGAACCGCATTACTGTTACCTTACTGTATGGATTAATGGCGACCAAACGTACTTACGGTCTAGCAAGCTTATGTATTGGTGGCGGTATGGGAACAGCCATCGTGATTAAGAGAGTATAAGAGGAGGGAAAAAAATGAAATTACAAGGAAAAGTTGCTGTTGTTACTGGTGGTGCCAAAGGAATTGGTGCCGAAATTGCGAAAGCCTTTGCTTTAGAAGGAGCAACCGTAATCGCCGCCGATATGGGCGAAATGACTTATCAAGCCAAAAATGTTTTTGCTTATTCATTGAATGTCACCGATGTGGCGGGATGCAAAGCTTTCTTTGATGAAGTGATTGCGAAATATGGCAAAATTGATGTTTTGGTTAACAATGCCGGCATTACCCGTGATGCCATGACTTACAAAATGACGGATGAAGCTTGGGATTTAGTTTTGAATGTCAACTTAAAAGGATTATTTAATTTAGTTCGTTATGTTGGTCCGCAAATGGAAGCCATTGGCGGCGGCAGTATTATCAATATTTCTTCGGTTGTTGGTGTTTTCGGCAATATCGGCCAAGCCAACTATTCAGCTTCTAAAGCCGGTGTCATTGGTTTAACGATGACTTGGGCTAAAGAGTTTGCTCGTAAAGGCGTTCCTGTTCGGGTTAATGCCATCGCTCCGGGCTATGTGATGACCGACATCTTAAAAACCGTTCCTGAAGATTTATTAAAGAAATTTGCTGATATGACTATGCTTAAACGCTTAGGTCAACCGGAAGAAATCGCGAAAGTAGCCACCTTCTTAGCTAGCGATGATGCTTCTTATATCACCGGACAAACCATCAATGTCAACGGTGGTATGCGCTTATAAGTTTGTGGAGAAAATGATGAAACCAAGGGTCGGAATAGTTGGCACCGGTATTTATCTTCCGAAACAGACGATGTCGGCCAAAGAAATCAGTGAGCGAACTAAAGGTGTCTGGACGGAAGAAGCCGTCATTGCGAAATTAGGAATCAAACAAATTTATCTTCCCGGTGAAGACGACGGCACCCAAGAAATGGGCGCCAAAGCGGCTTTAGATTGTTTAGAAAATACGAAAGTAGATCCCAAAGATATTGATGTGATTCTTTGTATGGGAGAAGAATGGAAGGAATATCCCTTAACAACCTCCGCTCTTTACATTCAAGATCGCATCGGTGCGGTTAATGCTTGGGGCATCGATGTGCAAAATCGTTGTTGTACGACGGTTTCCGCTTTAAAGATGGCCCAGGATATGCTCATTGCTGATGATGAAATCAACACCATCATGGTCGTTGGTGGTTATCGCAATGGTGATTTTGTTGATTTTACTGACAAAAACATGTCAATGATGTATAATTTAAGTGCCGGAGCCGGTGCGGTGATCTTACAAAAAAATTATGGAAAAAATTTACTATTAGGTTCCCATATTATTGCTGATGGATCATTATCACGAACGGCGGGTGTGGAAATCGGTGGCATTTGCCATCCGATTACTCCGGATAATTATTTGGAAGCCCGTAAATCCTTACGCTTGATGGATCCCGTCAAAATGAAAGACCGTTTGAATGAAGTTTCGATGCCCAATTGGTATAAGTGTATTGATGAATCATTACGCAAAGCTCATTTAGAACGAAAAGATATCACTTATTTAGATATCTTACATATTAAGCGTTCCGGCCATAAAGCGATGTTAGCGGACTTAAATTTAACTGAAGAGCAGACCATTTACTTGGAAGACTATGGCCACTTGGGTCAGGTTGACCAAATCTTATCATTGCATTTGGCCCTAAAATCGGGACAAGTGAAGGACGGCTCCGTTATTTGTATGCTCGCTGCCGGGATTGGCTATGTGTGGGCTGCCAATATTATCAAATGGGGCTAATCAACATTTGGCTCTTTAAATAATCTTTAATCCTAATAAAGTTGATGTGGATTTATTTAATTTATCCAAGATGATAATCCATCAACTGAAGAAAAGGGGTGTCGTATGACATTTACGGATATCATTAGTATTTTACTGAATGCACTCGTGGGCTTTAGTTATCTATCGCTTGCGACATTTGGAATTGTGTTAATTTTTAAAACCAGTTCCACAACCAATTTTGCGCAAGGCTCTTTAGGCATTTTAGGAGCCTATACCACGAGTTATTTAATCGATAAACAGGGTGTGAGTGATTTAACCGGGCTTCCCAGTGTCGTTATCACCAGCCCTTGGCAGCTCGTGTTACCGATGTTAGGCGGAATCATGGTGTCGTTTATTGTTGGTTTGTTAATCGATGTGGTGATTTTCCGCAACGCTAAATTTACCAATGCCGCCACCAAACAAATCATTACCATGGGTTTGGTCATCGTGATTACCGGCTTAATTCCCGTTATTTTTGGAGCGGCGACCATGCGGCAAAGTTTTGTCTTTTCCGATAAAACGATTACTTTTTTAGGGGTTCCCCTTCCCGTTCATCAACTGATTACCCTTGCTCTTTCCGCCTTTCTCATCATCTTTATCTTTATGATGCTGAAATACACTAAATGGGGTTTAGGAGTACGGGCTGTCGCCTCGAATGAACGCGTTGCGGGCTTGATGGGCATCAATACCAATCGTATTAATTCCCTTTCGTGGGCCATTGCTGGGGCTTTGGGGGCGCTAGCCGCCATTACTTATACGGCCGCCATTGGGTCCTTGTCCTCAACATCGATGATTGACATGCAAGTCAATGCTTTCTATGCTTCCATCCTTGGGGGCTTTAGCACTTTCTTTGGTCCTTTAGCGGGCGCCTTCTTATTAACGACTGCCCAAGCCTTATTCCCCGCCATTTTGGTATCATATAACATGGCGCCTTGGAGTAATACCTTTTTATACATCGCTATTATCATCGCCGTCCTCATTAAACCAGCCGGTTTATTTGGGAAGAAAGTAATTAAGAAGGTTTAAGCTTATGAAGATCTTTTATCGTGAACACCTTAAACCCTTTCTTAAGAAACCATATTTCGGTTTTATTATGGTCGGTTTAGTTTTATTAATCGTTCGCTTTTTAGTTGATGTCCTCCCCCCTGATTTATATGGAGCCATCGTCATTACTAGTTACTACTATATCGCTGGTTTGGGCTTTGCCCTCCTCCTTGGTTATGGTGGCTTGGCTTCTTTAGGAACGGGAGCTTTTGTGGGGATTGGCGCTTTCGGTCTTCACTATGTTTATCGCTTTTTAGAAATGCCTTTGCTAGTGGCGATTTTAGTGGGGATTGTCCTTTCCATCATCATTAGTATTGCTTTCGGCTTTGTTTCCTTACGGATTTCCGGAATGTATTTAGCGATTGTGACGATGGGGCTCTCCCAGATTATTATTGAAATTATTAAGAATATTCCCAAATATGCTTCGGGGACTTCCGGTGGTTTTCTTTCGGGAGGTCCACCACGGCCTTTAGTCTTTCTCGGGATGGAACTATCCCAAGATGGTTCCGTTGTCTTTATGGCCGTTTTCGTTGTCCTTTCGATGACCATTGTTCATAATTTAATTACTTCACCAACGGGGCGGGCGCTTTTAGCGATTAAAAACAGTGAAACGGCGGCCCAAACGATGGGGATTAATTTGCTTAAGTATCGCTTGCTAGCCTTCGTTATCTCCGGCGTCTTAGGGTCGATTGCCGGTGTCCTCTCCATGATGTATATCCGCAATGCGAGTGTTTCCCAAATTGGCTTAACCTTTGCTTTAAACATTTTAGCGGCGGTGATTATCGGGGGCACCAAGTCGATATGGGGGATTCTCATGGGAACCTTCGTTATCTTTGGGCTTGACCTCGCCGTTTTTCAACGTTTGGAACTGGGGAATTTATCCCTCATTATCAACGGTATTTTAATTATTTTAGTAGTAATGTTTTATCCCGGCGGTTTGATCCAGCTCGTTGGGGATTTAAAAAAGCAATTTAAAATAATTAAAAAGAAATTAAGAGAGAAAATCTATGGCCCTGAATAAAATCAAAAGCCTTTTGGCAGCAAAAATTCATGGATCACATGTAAAAAAACATCGTCAATTAGTGCTAAGAACTCATTATTTAAAGGGTCTTTCCCAAGAAAACAAACTGGAAGATGAAAAACGTTTAGAAGCTCGTTACCAAATGATTGAAACTTATTATCAAGAAGCGATTGCCCCTTATCAAAGACAACTTAGTGGTATTACGAAGCTCGATGATCAGAAAACTAAAAAAATACTTAAATTTGATGAAAAAGCCTATTGGGCGCGCCGAAGATATAAAACCAAGCAAGCCAAAACTTTAGACGAAAGTAAGTTGGAAGCTAGCTTAGCCCAATATGATCAAAGAAAACGGGATGAACGCCAGGCCTATTTAGGGAAACTGGAGGAGAAATACCCCCATGTTGATTTAAACGAAGCGGAACTTAAGCAGCTTCAAAGCCAAATTGATCGCCAAACAATGCTTCGTGATGCTCGTAAAGCCCGAGCTCTAGCTCAACAAACGAAAAAACATGCCCAATTTTTGAAACTTAAAACGACGATTGCGAAAAAAGTTGAGGAACTAAAACAGCAAATTAAGCTTTTAAGTGAGAAAATTGAGAATTACAATCAGCAAAAAGTTAAAGCGGACATTTTGCGGCGGGAAGAATTATTACAAGCCCACAAGGGACTGGAAGCAAATCACCATCTTCCGCTGCATTATAAGCAAAAGAAACTGGATGTTTTAGCCAGCCAAATTGATTTGATTGATACGACTAATTTAGTTTTAGAAGATAAAACGATTCACCTAGCGGTATCGAAATTAAAAATGTTCTTTGGTGGTGTAAAAGCGGTTAATGATTTAAGCTTCCAAGTTAAGCACGGGGAAATCTTTGGTTTGATTGGCCCCAATGGTGCCGGGAAAACAACGGTTTTCAACTGTTTAACCCAATTTTATAAGGCTACCGGCGGTCATATGATTTTTCGAAATAAAGAAAACAATGTCGTTAATCTCTTGACCAAAAAAACCCATGACATCATCCATGAAGGGATTGCTCGTTCCTTCCAAAATGTAGAGTTGATTTGGGAACTGACGGTGATTGATAATTTGCTGGTAGCGGCTCATTCCCTCTTAGTGACGAATTTTGTTGAGCATATGTTGCACACCAAAAAAATGTGGCGTGAAGACCGCGTTCTGCGGACTAAGGGGATGAACATTTTACAAGTGCTGGGGATTGCGGAATACGCCTTTCGTTCCCCCTATGGTCTTCCCTATGGTGTGTTGAAGAAAATCGAATTGGCGCGGACTTTGATGACTAATCCGTCCTTAATCATCCTTGATGAGCCGGCCGCCGGCTTAAATGATGCGGAGACGATGGAACTGGCGTCCGTGATTAAAAAGATTAATGAAGAATTTCACATCACTATTTTCTTGGTCGAACACGATATGGGCTTGGTTATGAGTATCTGCGATACCGTTTGTGCAATTTCCTTTGGGAAGATGATTGGCATTGGCACGCCCCAAGCGATTCAAAACAATCCTGAAGTTCGAACAGCTTACTTAGGAGAGGATAGCGATGAATAAAAACGTGCTTGAAATCAACAATTTAGAGATTGACTACGGCATTGTGAAGGCCATCAAAGGAATTAATATGGTCGTTCCGAAAGGCTCAATTGTGGCTATTTTAGGTGCTAATGGGGCCGGTAAAACGTCCACCATTCGTTCGATTTCCGGTCTTACCAAAGTCAAAGCGGGCGAAATCCTCTATAATGGTGAAGCTATTCACAATCTTCCGCCCTATAAAATTGTCGGTAAGGGGATTACTCAATCTCCGGAAGGACGCTTAATTTTAACCGGCTTAACGGTTGAAGAAAATCTCTTGGCCGGAGCTTATACGATTAAAGCAATTGTGAAAGATGGCGTAAAAATTAGTCGCAGTAAACGCATTAAAGAATTACTCAATGAGACTTATAAATATTTCCCCATTTTGGCAGAACGCAGTAAACAGCAAGCGGCGACCCTCTCGGGAGGAGAACAGCAGATGCTGGCCATTGGCCGGGCCTTGATGGGAGCACCGGAATTATTGTTGTTAGATGAACCCTCACTTGGTTTGGCTCCACTTGTGATTCGGGATATCTTTAAAATCATCACGAAGATTAAAGAGGATGGCAGAACCATTTTGATTGTTGAACAAAATGCCAAACAAACATTGAAGATTGCTGATTATGCCTATGTTTTGGAAGTTGGCAAGGTTAAGACGGAAGGCAAAGCTGAAGAGCTTCTTAACAATGAAGAACTCATCAGCGCCTATTTAGGCGGAAGCCATTAATTTGGTTAAGTGTGTTAATAACACTTATAATAAAAGAAAAGGAGAGAAAATGAAAAAATTATTAGTATTTGTTTTTGCGTTGTTGCTAAGCCTAACATTGTTCGGCTGCAAACCAGACAGCGGTACTCAAGGAATCGACAAAGATTACATCTATGTTGGTAACACGGCTGCCACATCAGGGGCTTTTGCCGGTGTTGGTGTACCTTTCAATCTCGCCATGGAAGTTGTATTTGATAAGTATAATGCAACTCATGATGGTCCGGATATTAAGTTCATTCATTATGATGATGAATTCAATGGTGAAAAAGGCTTAACTTTAACGAAGAAGTTAGTAGAAGAAGATAAAGTCTTTGCCCTTGTTGGCCATTTCGGCACGAACACAGTTAATGCGACGATGGACTACCTTTTAGAAAAAGGCATTCCGATGGTTTATGGTGTTACCGGTGTTAACTCCCTCTATTTTGAAAATGTTCCCGGCAACAATATTTTGTCCGTTCAACCTATTTTCCGGACTGAAGGTCGGATGATGGTGGCCAGAGCGCTTCATGAAAAACTCTTTGGTCCTAATGGCGATGCCAAACTAGGCGAGAGTGACAAAATTGTCGTTCTTTATTCCGATGATGATGCTGGCCAATCGATTAAACTTGGTATTCAAGATGAAGTCGCTGCTGCCGGTATCGCTGCTCGCGTTACTTACATTCCGTTCAGTGCGGCTACCGCTACCGCTGTTGTTCCGGTTGCTTTGGGTTTAAATCCAAGTGTTATTTTGTTATCTTCCAACCAAGCACCAGCTACTGCGGCTGCGAAAGCTTTAAGAGAAAATAACTCAACTGTTCCGGTTTTATCTTCTTATGTTAATGGGGCGACCGTTTTCACACCGGCCCAACTCGTTGTTGATAAAGTTGCACAACCGCTTCCATATCCGGTTTATGCTAATGCTTGGGTTGATATTTCCCAAGTCGGTGCTCCAGCACCAACGGCTGCCCAAATTGGTGGTGACGGCAAACTGATGGGCTTTGATTATGACCTCGCTTTATTGGCCGGTTTCACAGCTGAATATTGGGAAGGATTTGTTCATGATCTTAACTCTTCCACTCGTTCATTCGAAACTACACAAGCTAAATCACTCTGGGCTAATGCTTATGCCATGGCCGGTTATGTTGCTGGCTGCACCTTTGTTTCGATTTTGGAACGCGTCGAAGATTTTGATGCCCTGACTTGGGAATCATTCATCGCTCTAGCTGAATCCGCACCAATTGACATTCCGATGGCTGGTTCAATTGATTGGGGTAAAGGCGCTCGTGTTGGCTTAGACACACTAGCCTTAACCAAATTCCAATTAGCTGCTTCCGGATGGACCTTTGTGAAGGTTAGAGAAATTGAATCCCTTGCACAAGTTAAGGCTAAAAAGTAAGAAACTGTATCAGTAATTGAAGCTAAATAATTAGATGAATTAATGATTGGGAGAGATGTTCATCTCTCCCAATTGTCTTTTAAGAAAGAGGTAAAACTGTGAAAGAAGCCAAATATATTTCAGTAAAAGAAATGATTGATCTTGTGAAGAGCAATGATCAAATAATTGTGGGGATGGCGGCGACGGAACCCCAAGCCTTTATGTCTAATTTACATCTCGCTGGTGAAAGAGTCAGCAATGTCACCGTTACCAATTGTTTGCCCTTTGCTTATGGCGAATTCTTTATCGAAGCCAAGTGGCGCGATAAATTTAAACTTGACGGTTGGTTTTATACCAATGTGTTAAGGAAAGCCCATGAACACGGAAATATTTCCTATGTTCCCAACAATTTGCACTTTGCGGGGAAAAAACGTCTCCACCATGTTCATCCCAATATTTTTGTCATGGCAACATCACTTCCGGACAAACATGGTTTTGTTTCCTTGTCCTTGTGTAATGTTTATGAAAAAGAAATTATTAAAGAAGCGGATATCGTTATTTTGGAAGTCAATCCTCATTTTCCAAGAACTTTAGGGGATGTGGAATTACATGTTAGCGATGTCGATTATTTAGTCGCTGTCGATTATCCGGTGCCGACCATTCCCATTGAAGAACCGAATGAAAAAGATTATATCATCGGTCGCCAAATTGCCGATTTGATTAATGATGGTGATACGATTCAGTTGGGTATCGGGGGCATGCCGAATGCGGTGGCGAAATCTTTATATGGGAAAAAAGATTTAGGCATTCATACGGAAATGTTAACCAGTGAAATGGCTAAATTAATTAAAGCCGGTGTTATTACCGGTAAAAAGAAAACTCTTCATCCTGGAAAACACGTTGCTTGCTTTGTTTTAGGCGATCAAGCACTTTATGATTTCATTGATGATAATCCGAGTGTCATGATTCTCAATGGCGCCTATGTCAATGATCCATATATCATCGGTTTAAATGATAATCAAGTTTCGATTAATTCGACCATTGAAATTGATTTAACCGGCCAATGTGCTAGCGAATCGATTGGAACAAGACAATTTAGCGGCACGGGCGGTCAGAGTGACACCGCTGTGGGTGCTCAGAATAGTAAAAACGGGCGCTCCTTCATTGCCCTTTATTCGACTGCGATGGTAAGAAACCCCGTCACCGGCATCAAAGAAGAAGTATCAAAAATTGTGACGACTTTAAACCAAGGGGCGGCAGTTTCCCTTTCGCGCAATGATGTTGATTATGTTGTAACGGAATATGGCGTGGTGCGCTTACGCGGAACAAATGTTCGCGAGCGTGCTAAACTGTTAATCAGTATTGCTCATCCGAAGTTCCGTGAACAATTAACTAAAGAAGCTATTGAAGTAGGGTATTTGCATGAGCTATTTTAAATTTAAAGATTATCAAGTTTTTTACCAAGTCGATGGTGCGGGTAAACCCTTGCTGATTTTAAATGGCATTATGATGTCGACTAAAAGTTGGCAACCCTTTATTAATACTCTAAGTCGCACTAATCAAATTATTCGGGTCGATTTTTTAGACCAAGGACAATCGGATAAATTAGTGGGTTTAAGTTATACCCAAACCTTACAAGTGGAATTATTAGTGGCTTTACTTGCTCATTTGCAATTATCCCAAGTCAGTGTGGTTGGGATTTCCTATGGTGGGGAAGTGGCCTTACAACTGGCTTGTGATTATCCCCAGTTGGTGGAACGCTTAATTTTATTCAACACAACCGCTTATACTTCACCATGGTTAGCGGATATTGGTAAAGGGTGGATAGCAGCGGGGAAAACTAGGGATCCACTGCATTATTATTATACGGCGATTCCGATTATTTATTCTCCGTATTTCTATGAAAGCCGTTTGGCGTGGATGCGCAACCGTGAGCAAGTTTTAAAACCGGTGTTTTCGAATCCGGACTTTTTGGACGCCATGGAACGTTTAACTTTAAGTGCGGACCACCATCATTTGGTTGCGAAGTTGCCCTTAATTAAAGCGCCAACTTTAATTGTCAGCGCCGAACAGGATTATTTAACACCGATGCACGAACAGGAGTTTTTGTACCGTCATATTAAAGATGCGCAATGGATTAAAATTCCGGAAGCTGGTCATGCTTCCATGTATGAAAAACCCTTATTGTTTACCACTTTAATCATTGGTTTTGTAAATGCCCATGATGTTGTATACAACATTTGATGTTTGTATACAACATTTGATGTTTGTATACAACATTTAAGAAAGGAGTTTCAATGGAGAAAAAAATGCTCCCCTTAGCGAATGGGGAAACCTTAGCTTATTTGGAAAAAGGCCGTGGCAGTAATGTTCTGGTGCTGATTCATGGCAATTTATCATCGTCGGTTTATTTTTTGCCCTTAATTGAACGTTTACCGGACGATGTTCATGTTTATGCTTTTGATTTACGCGGTTTTGGTGATTCGACTTATGAAAAACCGATTACGAGTTTAAAGGAATTGGCTGATGATGTGCAATTGGCTTTTAAAGCCCTGAAAATAAAAAGCGCCCATGTTTTGGGCTGGTCTTTAGGCGGTGGAGTAGCGATGGAATTGGCTGCTCATTATCCTAGTTTTGTAAAAAAATTGATTTTACTGGCTTCCACAACCCACAAAGGCTATCCTATTTTTAAAAAGGATGCTAACTTGCAACCCTTGGTGGGAGAAATCTATGCTTCACCTGCGGAAATGGCGAATGATCCTTTGCAAGTTAAACCGGTTATTGATGCTATTGCTCATAAAAATGCTGGGTTTCTATCATATATTTATGATTTGACGATTTACTCCCATAAAAAACCAAGTGCGGAGGAAAATGAACTTTATATCAGTGAAACGATGAAACAACGCAATTTAAGTGCGGCTGATTATGCTTTAGCAGCCCTTAATATGAGTGATCAACCGAACTTTTATCGCTCCGGTGATAATACCATTCATTTAATTAAAGCCCCGACTTTGCATCTTTGGGGTGAGTTGGACCGCACCGTTTTAGAATCGATGGTGATGGATAATGTTAAGGCCATCCCCAACTCGACGCTTATCAAATGGAAGGAATGTGGACATTCCCCATTGGTGGATAAACCGGATGAACTAACGAAAACCGTTTTAGACTTTATCAAATAAAAAAGAGCCATTAAGATGGATTGCTTCATTCTTAATGGCTTTTTAATTAGCGATTTTTCATGATGACGGTTTCGATGGCATCGGCAACATCTTCAATGGCATCGGAACATTTTTCAAAACGGTGGTAAATTTGTTCCCAAATGATGAGTTCAACGGGATTTTCTTCTTCAATAAAGAGACGGCGCACCGCATCAATATAGATTTTATCGCCAACTTCTTCTAAGCGGTTGACTTCAATAATATGCGGTTCAATGCTGCGGCTTTTTTTAAAATAGGGGAATTCCATGATGGCTAATTTTAAAGCTTTACAAGCTTCAATGATGATATCACTAAATTCATTGTAATCACTGCGCAGTTTTTGCACATTGTACATGTAAAGACGGAATAAAACATCTTCGATGGCATCAGTGACATCATCGATTCTTTGGCAAATCGCAATGATATCTTCTCGTTCAATCGGAGTGATAAACTCTTTAGCCAATTTTTCCATCACTTCATGCTGGGCTAAGTCAGCGGAATGTTCAATTTTGTGCATCGCCTGGACATCCGCAACCAAAGTTCGGCGATCATAGTTTTGCAAGATTTCCTTTAAAAAGGTAGCTGCTTCCACGGAAAATTGCCCGAGCTTAATGAAACTTTTAAAGTAATAATTGTCTTGTAATTTTGCCATATTCGACCTTCCTTTTAAAATATCATAATAAATAATTTGGCCATGAAATATCCGATTAATCCACAACCCGGAAAAGTAAGAATCCAGGTTAACACCAGTTCTTTCACAATCCCCCAATCGACTTTTGACAGCCGTTTGGCACTGCCAACACCCATGATGGCAGTTGTTTTCATGTGGGTTGTCGAAACGGGAATCCCGGCGATTGATGATATCAACAAACAAGTGGCGGCTGAGAAGTCCGCTGCGAAACCTTCATATTGGTTTAGTTTAACCATATCCATGCCCACGGTTTTAATAATGCGGTAACCACCAATTGATGTTCCTAAGGCCATGACTAAAGAACTTAGAATCATTAACCAAATCGGAATATGAAAACTGATGGCATTGGGATTGCCTTGAGCCAAGAAAATGCCCAGCATGAAGACCCCCATAAATTTTTGCCCGTCTTGGGCACCATGCATAAAGGCCATGGCGGCTCCACCGGCAATTTGGGCATTTTTGAAAAAGACATAGGTTTTATTGCGGTCGGTTTTTCGAAAGATGCCTTCAATGAGCTTAACCATTAACCAGCCACTGCCAAAGCCAAGAACGGTGGACAAAAGTAAACCATAGAGAACTTTAATCCATTCGTTGGGATTAATGCCGGCCAAACCGTTTTGTAAAGCAATGGCGGCCCCGGAAATCCCGGCAATTAAAGCATGACTTTCGCTGGTGGGAATCCCAAACATCCAAGCTAAAGTGGCCCAAATAACAATCCCTACCAAGCCCGCACAAAGGGCAGCTAGGGCATCTTGGGCATTACCGCCGAAATCGACCATTTTGTAAATTGTTTGGGCGACGGTTGCATTAAATAAAGTCATGACAAAGACGCCAAGGAAGTTAAAAATTGTTGCCATGATGATCGCATTTCTCGGTGAAATGGCTTTTGTAGAGATGCAAGTGGCAATCGCATTCGGGGCATCCGTCCACCCGTTAATCAAGATGACAGCTAAAGTTAAGAGGACGGTCACCATTAAAATGGGGTTTGCGAAAAGCTGATTGATGAAATCTAGAAAGCTAATTGTCATAATTGCTCCTATTTATATATTTACCCTTGTTTATTATACCATTTTTTTATGATGGAACAAAGATGATTTTCCATAATAAAACCTTTTCATAACTTTATTAAAGATGAAAATGCTTTGATAGTTATTGATTTCTTCTCTTTTTACAAATTCTTTATGGAATTGTTGGTAAATTTATGTTACAATTTTAGTAATTATTATTGATGTGAGGTTGGTCATGAACCAAAAAAAGTCTTTTTCCATCGATGAGTTTTTTAAACGTTTATTTGATAAATGGGTTTTAAAATGCCCGGAAAGTCAAGCTAATAGCATGTCCTACCGCATTGCCCTTCTCAATGTCAATCGCTTACAAGGGATTGCTGTTTTTTTGTTGTTTGGCGTGTTTTTTTCCTTGATTACTGACGCTTTTAATATCGCTCCGTCCCTCTTGCTTCCCTTTCATCTAATTTATACATTGATAATTGTTATTAGTTTATTTACCATCATCTTTATTCGGTTTTTTGTGAAGAAAAAAGACTATCCTTTAAAGATGTTAAAATGGTTTTATCACTTGTTTTGGCTCATTAATATGCTTTTGGTTATTACTGTTTATTTAATGGATGCTTACAGTTCCGGCAAAACCGCTTCCTTATTTGGTTTTTACCTTGTTTTGGCGGCAGTGCCGATTTTATCTTTTTGGGAAATTTTCTTGTTTTTGCTTTTACCGAATGCTTTAATGGTGGGTGTTTGGGGCTTTAATATTTTGACCTTAAAGGAAGCGATTTACACGATTTTTATTTATGAAGCCCTGGCCTTGGTCATTTCCCAAGCGACTTATCAAACCTTCCTAAGGATGCTGGATAATGAAATTAAACTGCATCAATCCGCTAAAAAACTGGAATTGATGTCCTTGCAAGATCCATTGACCGGCTTAAACAATCGTTTTGGTTTAACTAGAGCTTTTAATGAATTAAAAGCCGGCGCTAAACATAATGATTTATTGTTTGTGATTGCGATCGATATTGATTTCTTCAAACGCTTTAATGACCAACATGGTCATTTAGTTGGTGATGAATGCTTAGTGCATCTTGCCAACAATATTCGCACCGTTTTTTGTGATAACAATAGTGCCGTCGGTCGGATTGGCGGTGATGAATTCATTATTTTATATAAAACCACCTTCTTTAAAGAAGTTGAATGGAAAATGGAAATGATGTATGCCTCTTTGGATGAGCTTTCTCAGTTGTTGCCGCTTGAGGAAACACCGATTTCCTTATCGAGTGGGATTGCTTTTGCGGAACTTAAGCAATTGACAACTTGGACTTATCTTTATGAAGATGCGGATTCCCTCTTGTATAAAATTAAGAATAGCGGTCGCAACCAATTTTTGTTTGCGACTAAGAAAGAAGCAGAATGAAGACCATCTTTGCTTACCAATTCCCTATTGGCACGCTGTGGATTAGCGAACAAGGTGGAAACATCATCGCTATTGGCTATGAACAAGATTGCGTTAAAGAAGCAAAAGTTGAAGAAACAACTTTAATGAAACAGGTTAAAAGAGAGCTCGATGAGTATTTTCAAGGGCAAAGGAAAGTCTTTACTTTTCCGGTTGCCTTACAAGGTCCGCCTTTTTATAAGCAAGTTTGGAAAGAAATGATGATGATTCCCTATGGGCAAACATCGACTTATGGTGCTTTAGCGGCTTCTTTACATCTAAAAAGTGCCCGCGCCGTTGGTGGTGCTTGCCGTTGTAATCCGCTCATGCTGGTCGTTCCTTGCCACCGTGTTATTGGGGCTAAGGGGCAATTAACGGGTTTTTATGGTGGCTTGGCGATGAAAGAAACATTACTTATTTTGGAAAAAAGAAATTTAAATGAGGGTTTATGAATAAAACTTTATTATCAAGAAAAACTTGGTTAGCCATTATTATTTTGGGTTTAGTGGGCCAATTGGCCTGGATGGTTGAGAATTTTTACTTTAATACCTTTTTGTTTACGGAAATGGGCGGAACAACAAGGGATATTCGTAATATGGTTGCTTTAAGCGGTTTAGTGGCCACCATGACAACGATTTTAATGGGAGCTTGGTCCGACAAACTGAAACACCGCCGCTTGTTTATTGCCATTGGTTATATTATTTGGGGTTTGATTACTTTGAGTTTTGCCTTTATTTCCAAAAGCTCTTTGGAAGCTCTTTTTCCCCAAATGCCGCTGGCGAAGATTATCACTTTCGGGGTGGGCTTAGTCATTGTCATGGATTGTATTATGACCTTTTTTGGGTCAACAGCCAACGATGCGGCCTTTAATGCTTGGATTACCGAAACAACCGATGAAAGTAATCGAGCTAGTGTCGAAGGTGTTTTGGGTGCACTGCCCCTTCTAGCAATGCTCATTATCACCGGTTTAGGGGCGGTGGCGATTGATTTGCTGGGTTATGGTTTGTTTTTTGCTTTCATTGGTGGTTTAGTTATTTTAAGCGGTGTTTTAGCGCTCTTTTTAATTAGAGATGAACCGAGGTTAGCTACAGACGATATTTCCTATTGGCAGAGAGTTATCTATGGCTTTCGGCCTTCCACCATTAAAGCGCATCCTCATTTATATTTAGCGCTGTTCGCCCAGTGCTTGTTTTCGATTTCTTTTCAAGTTTTTATGACTTATATTTTAATTTACTTTGAACATAATTTAGGACTATCGATGATGCAATACGGTTTAATGATGGCGGTGATGATTGTAGTTGCCAGCATCGTCGGAATTGTCTTAGGACGCATCATGGATAAAAAAGGTAAAGCCCCCTTTGCTTTGCTAGCTTATTTACTATATGTGCTTAGTTTATTTGCTTTGGCTTTACTTCGTAACTATTATTTATTGATGTTGGTGGGAACTATTCTTTTAGTCGGTGATATTTTATTGGTGACGGTTTTGGGTTCAACGGTGCGTGATGAAACACCGGTGGGGAAAGCCGGTTTGTTTCAAGGCATCAGGCTCGTGTTTGTGGTCTTGATTCCGATGTTAATTGGACCAACTTTAGGGGAACTAGCCATCCGTGGCTCAACAGTAAGTTTTGTGAATCAATATAACGAAACCGTTGCCGTTCCCAATGTCGGGATTTTTATCATGGCCGGCATTGTCGCTTTATTAATTATTATTCCTTTATGGTTTAGTTTAAAAGCTTTAAAAAAAGCATCACCCAAGGCTTCTTAATGGAAAAAGTTTTAGTTATTCCGAAGAGTTGTTTGCCGGAACCATTGCTGGAATCTAGGATTTATCCGGTTTCGGAAACTTGGGTTAGTGATTTAGTTGTGAATCAGGGGCAGTTCTTAGAACGAGAACTTGCTGAAACGAGATTTGATTATTATCAATTGATTCCCTATGTGGTTATTAAAAGAGAAAAACAGCTGTTTTGTACGGCTCGCACCAAAAAACAAACGGAAACGCGTTTGCATGACAAACTATCAATTGGAGTGGGGGGGCACCTAAATCCGAGTGATGGCGATTTATCCGAAATCGTTGTGTCCGGAATGGCGCGCGAACTGGAAGAAGAACTATATCCTTTTTCAAAAACAAAGCCAAGCTTCCAAGGCCTACTCATTGATTATGCGACTGAAGTCAGTTTAGTTCATTTGGGCTTGGTGTATTTTGTAGAAACTAGTGATGAAGTGATGGTGAAAGAAACAGGAAAGATGCGGGGGCAATGGCTTTCGCTTGCGGAACTTACAAAGCCGGATGTTTATTCTAAACTGGAAACTTGGTCGCAAATTGTCATTGATTATATAAAAAAGGATTAAAACCATTTTTGATTTTAATCCTTAGCAATTTACTTTTAGCATCCTTATTATTTTTTCTTAGGCGCTGGTTTTGGAGCTGGTTGAGCCGGTTTTGGTGCTGGTTTCCCAACTGGAGCCTTTTTAACTTTTTTTGGCATGTTTTTTCACCTCCTTTTTACAAAAACACTTAATACAAGCATAGTTTATGATATTTTTTTGCTTTGTCAACTATGTTTATTTTCATTATTTTCATAAATAAGGAGTTTATATGAAAGTTGGGATTATCGTTTATTCTTATACCGGAAACACCCTTTTAGTAGCACAAGTTTTAGCGCAAAAACTTGAAGAAAAAGGAATTAATTACGCTCTTTTACGGATTGAAACCGACCAAAACAAAGAAATGGATGCCAAGAAAGTGGTGCTAAAATCTTGCTTTGATTTAAGGCCCTTTGATTGTTTCGTCTTTGCTTCTCCAATTCATGGTTTTACTTTGGCGGCGCCCTTTAAGAAGTTTCTTAGAGAGCAATTTCATGAAAGCAAGAAACCGGTGCTGGGCTTTGTCAGCCAGTTTCTCCCTTTTAATTGCTGTGGACCTAATCGCGCCAAAGCTTTTTTAACAAACTATTTACAAAAACAAAACACCCCGTTTACCTTTATGGGAGCGGTAAAATGGTGTAAGAAGAACCGACAAGAACAAATTGAGTTATTGGTGGAAGGGATTGTACAAGAACTTGTAAACGAAAGTGGAGATTCTAATTAGAAATGCGACAGATAAAAGGAAGAAAAAAGTATAATTAAGCAGTCAAAAAATTAATAAATTGAGGGCAAAGTTTTGCCATTAATTCCTAAAGGTGTTAGATAACCTAAAATTTTTCTAGGTTTATTATTCATCCAGTTTTATATTTTTTATAAAACTTATCAAACATTTTCCATTCAGTGAATGGAAAATCTGACTTTTTAAGCTGGACTCACTACAAGTTCTTAATTACAGTTTTAGATTCCAAGGCAAGAGAATGGTATGAAAACGAATGCTTAAGCCAACAATGGTTTGTAAGGACTTTGCTTAGAAATATATAATCATAATATTACTTCCGCCTATTGCAAACTGGCTCATTGGAGTCTAAAGAAAAAGAAAAACAGCCAAGTTATTCTGAAAGCAAGTTAGAATTTGTTAAGAATCCTGTAGTGTTTGAATTTTTAGGAATACCTCAAGATTCAAAAATACATGAAAGTGAACTTGAAGCTGCAATGCAAATGTCAACTTGAAATTGACCACCCTCAGCAATTTGAAATTGACCACCTAGCGGTTTAACCACTCCCCTTTTTCATTTTCTAATAATAAGTGATAGATTACTCGGCAAGGTTACTCGGTAAAAAATTGCATTTTAATATTTTTGAATTGTTTTAATTTATCTTGCTATCATACAGTGAGTTATTCTCTTTGTAGATTCAAATTAAATGCAACAATATCAATATATAATTAATCATCATAGTTGGAGGAATTATGGATAATAAGCAATATGCATTAGTGTTTAAAGCTTTGGGGGATGAAAATCGCATCCAAATGGTCTTGATGTTATCCCAAAAAGAGCTTTGTGCTCGTCAATTTTATGAGAAATTGGGGATTTCCCAAGCGATGGTCTCGCATCATTTGCGAATTTTGAGGGAAGCGAAAATTATCAAAGGTCGTAAAGCGGGTAAAGGGATTTATTATTCGCTCAATAAGGACATGATTGCGGAAATGTTGTTGTTTTTTGATTTCCTTGATTTTGGGAATATGCAATGTGCTTGCCAAGAAGGCTTTTCATGATGATTTAGTAAGATTAAAACATTAACTTAAGTCAACTAAAGCGGGAATGATTTCTCGCTTTTTTTCCTTTGCCATTTTCATATTGTCAACGATTTTTATTTGTGGTAGAATAAAAGAGTGAAGAAAGGAATTATTCGATGTTTAATAGTCCTTATTTAAAGAGAGTATATCAAGATTTATTAACTAAAAGCGGCCATGAACCGGAATTCTTGCAAGCTGTTAATGAGTTTTTGGCTTCGATGGATTTATTGGTGGATAGTGATCCCGAAATTGAACGTTTGGGTATTATTGAGCGTCTTGTTGAACCGGAGCGCATGATAATTTTCCGAGTGCCTTGGCTTGATGATCAAGGGAAAATCCATGTTAACCGAGGGTTTCGGGTGCAATATAATTCTGCCATTGGTCCTTATAAGGGCGGAATCCGCTTCGATCGCTCCGTTAACCAATCGATTATGAAGTTTTTAGCCTTTGAACAAACTTTTAAAAACGCTTTAACCGGGCTTCCGATGGGGGGCGCTAAGGGCGGAGCTGATTTTGATCCGGTGGGAAAAAGTGATAACGAAATCATGCGTTTCTGCCAAAGTTTTATGGCGGAATTGTATCGTCATTTAGGCGAAAATACCGATGTTCCGGCCGGGGATTTTGGGGTTGGGGCCCGGGAAATCGGCTTTATGTTCGGTTACTATAAAAAGTTGAAAAATGAATTTACCGGTGTCTTTACCGGTAAGGGCTTAAGCTATGGTGGCAGTTTAGTCAGACCCCAAGCCACGGGCTTTGGCGTTTGCTATTTCGCTTTGGAAATGCTTAAAGATTTAAGAAATGAAGACTTCACTAATAAAAAGATTATCATTACCGGTAGTGGCAATGTCGGTAGTTTCTGTGCGGTCAAGGCTAAAGCCCTAGGGGGGAAAGTTATTGCCATGAACGATATTTCGGGGATGGTCTATGATGAAAAAGGCTTGGATGTTGATTTAGTAGTGGAATTAAAAGCTAAACACTTGAATTTAGATGCTTATGCAAAGATGCACCCCCAAGTTAAATTCTCGCACAATTTAAAGGATATCTGGGATATTCCCGGTGATTTAGTTTTCCCCTGTGCCACCCAAAATGAAATCGGGATGGAGGAAGCTAAGAAGCTTGTTGATAACAAAACGCTTTTGGTTTGTGAGGGCGCCAATATGCCCACTACCAATGAAGCGACACAATATTTATTGGAACATGGCGTCTTGTTTGCGCCGGGGAAAGCGGCCAATGCCGGTGGTGTAGCCACCAGCGGTTTGGAAATGAGTCAAAATGCAATGCGCTTTTCGTGGACATTTGCAGAAGTCGATCAACGTTTAAAAGACATTATGAAAAATATTTACCAAAATGTTTATCAGACTTCCCTTAAAATGGGTCAACCGGGAAATCTCGTTGTTGGCGCCAATGTTGCCGGTTTTCTTAAAGTATATGAAGCAATGAAAGCACAAGGAGTGATTTAAAATGGCTAAAAAAATGACCGATGCTAATCTCAAAAGTTATTCACGCTTAGTGAAAGAACCTAAATATTTGGACTATTTAGGGGAATTTTTAATTGACAGTGAGCAAATTGTTGATTCGTTCAAATCCGCCAAAGAAGGTGTTGTGTTCACCAACAAACGGATTATTATTATCAGTGTTTCCGGAGCTTTTGGAAAAAAGCGCCAGTTTACCTCCTATCCTTATCATCGGATTACTACTTTTGTAGTGTCAACCGCTAAGGATTTAGAAAGCAATGCCGTCCTGGATCTAGGTTATTTCGGAACGCCGAATTTGCGTTTTGAATTTAGTGGTAAATCTGAAATCAAAACGATTATGAAATACATTACCGAAGCTGTGATAAAATAAGAGAAAGGATTGGATTTAATGTTATCAGATATTGAAATTATCAATCAAGCACAGCTTGTTGATATGAAAAGGATTGCGAGGCGCAATGGCATTAAAGAAGATGAACTGTATTTAATTGGCAAGCATCTTGCGAAAGTGGAATTTTCAGCTTTTGAACGTTTAAAAGATCGCAAAGACGGAAAACTGATTTTGGTTTCCGCAATTACCCCAACGCCGGCCGGTGAAGGCAAAAGCACAACCTTAATTGGTTTAGTCGATTCCTTAAATAAAATGGGCAAGAAATGTATTGGGGCCATTCGGGAACCGTCGCTTGGTCCGGTCTTTGGCGTTAAAGGGGGAGCCGCCGGGGGTGGTTATGCCCAACTTAATCCCATGGTTGATATGAATTTACACTTTACCGGTGATTTACACGCCATTACCACGGCTAACAATTTAGTTAGCGCCGTCATTGATAATCATCTTTTTCAAGGTAATGAACTAAAGATTAACCCTAAGAAAGTCACTTGGAAGCGCTGTGTGGATTTAAATGATCGTGCTTTAAGAAAAGTGATGGTCGCAATGGAATCCAAAAAAGAAGTCCCACGGGAAGATGGTTTTAATATCACCGTTGCTTCGGAAATCATGGCCAGTTTATGTTTATCAAGTAATTATCATGATTTACGCGAACGTTTGGACCGGATGATTGTGGCTTATAATCTCGATGATCAACCGGTAACTATTAAAGATTTAGGGATAACCGGCTCCTTGTTGGTCTTATTGAAAAATGCCTTGAAACCTAATTTAATCCAAACCTTGGAAAATAATCTCTTCATTTGTCATGGCGGTCCGTTTGCAAACATCGCTCATGGCTGCAATTCGGTGCTCGCCACTAAATTAGCCCTCAAATTAGCCGATTATGTGGTTACGGAAGCCGGTTTCGGTGTTGATTTGGGTGCTGAGAAATTCTTGAATATCAAATGTCAAGAAGCTAAACTGAACCCGAGTCTCGTTGTGATTGTGGCGACGGTTCGGGCCCTTAAATATCATGGCGGTATGGCGGTTGCGGATTTGAAAACGCCAAATGTGGAAGCCTTGAAAAAAGGGATTGTCAACTTAGAGCGTCATTTAGAGACAATCCGTAAATTTAATTTGCCGGCCGTGGTTGCTCTTAACCGCTTTGCCTCTGATAGTGAAGAAGAACTTAGCTTCATCATGGAATGGGGAAAAGCCCATGAAGTTGATGTTGCTTTAAGCGAAGTCTTTGCAAAGGGCTCTGCCGGTGGGGAAGACTTAACAAATAAAGTTTTAAAGAATATGGCCCCGCGCCGTAAATATCGTCCTCTATATCATATCTCTGAATCCTTATTTACCAAAATCGAGCGCATTTGTGTGGAAATTTATCATGCCACCAATATTGAATATGCTCCGGAAGTCTTTGAACAAATCAGCAAATATAATCAAGGACCCTATCATGATTTCTATGTGTGCATGGCTAAAGCACAAACCTCGATTACCGATAATCCGAAAATCGTCGGGGTGCCGAAGAACCATACCATCCACATCAAAGAAGTTCGTTTGGCCACCGGTTCCAAATTCTTGATTTGTTTGACCGGGACGATTATGACAATGCCGGGATTAAACAAAGAACCCCAAGCTAAGAAGATTGATATGGATGATGATGGTCATATTACCGGATTAATGTAAGCAGTGAAAACGGTTAACAAACCGGGTAGTGTAAAGTTTTATTGGGTAAATAATAAATGAGATACTTATTAGAGTGGAGTTCTTAAATATTATTTGCTC